>NZ_JBSGXD010000029.1:0-16482 GCF_053609225.1 Rhodococcus sp. NPDC054953
CAGCAGGCCCGCGGTGCCGTCGCGCAGCACGCGCCGGAACGCGTCGAGTTCGCTGGCGACCACCGGGACGCCCGCGGCCATCGCCTCAACGAGGACGATGCCGAACGACTCGCCGCCGAGGTTCGGCGCGCAGTACACGTCGACGCTGCGCAGGGCGGACGCCTTCTCCTCGTCGGTGACCTGCCCGAGCAGGTGCAGGTGCCGCGCGTACCGGCCCGCCTCCTTGCGGAGCCGGTCCTCGTCGCCGCGGCCGACGACCAGCACCCGCAGGTCGGGGTGTCGCTGCACCAGCTCGGGCAGCGCCCCGAGCAGCACGGCCATGCCCTTGCGCGGCTCGTCGTAGCGGCCGAGGAACAGCACCGTCCCGCCCCGGCGCGGATAGCCGTCGAGCGGTGCGGCGTTCGCGAACGCGGGCACGTCGACACCGTTCGGGATTTCGACGGCGTCCGAGCCGAGCGACTCCACCTGCCAGCGCCTGGCCAGCTCCGACACCGCGATCCGGCCGGTGATCTTCTCCAGGTACGGCTGCAGGACACCCTGAAACGTGCTCAGCACCAACGATTTCGTCGTCGATGTGTGGAAGGTCGCGACGATCGGACCCTCCGCGATCTTCATCGCGAGCATCGACAGGCTCGGCGCGTTCGGCTCGTGGATGTGCAGGACGTCGAAGTCGTTGTCGGCGATCCACCGCCGCACCCGCGCGTACGACACCGGCCCGAACGTCAGACGGGCGACGGACCCGTTGTACGGGATCGCGACCGCCCGGCCCGCGGACACCACGAAGTCGGGCAGGTCGGTGCCCTCCGAGGCGGGCGCGAGCACGCTGACCCGGTGTCCCCGCTCGATCAGCACCTGCGCGAGCTCGACGACGTGCGCCTGCACTCCCCCTGGGACGTCGAACGAGTACGGGCACACCATCCCGATCTTCACGTCACGACTCCATTCGGGCCAGGCGCGCCTCGGACAGGTCGGCGAGCCACAGCGGCTGCAGCATGTGCCAGTCCGCGGGGTGGGCGGCGATGTTCACCGCGAACCGGTCGGCGAGGGCCTGCGTCGCGGCCTGCACCCCGCCGCCGGTATCGATCGGGGCGCCGACCGAGAACCCCCAGTCGTCCCCCTCGAACCAGCAGTGCACGGGCAGCAGCGCCGCCCCGGTCTCGATCGCGAGTTTCGCTGGCCCGGCGGGCATCCGGGTCGGTTCCCCGAAGAACGTCACCGGCACCCCGCGCGCGGCGAGGTCACGCTCGCCGAGCAGGCACACCACCCGGTTGTCCCGCAGCCGGTCCGCGAGCTGACCGAACGGCGGCGCCTCCCCGCCGCTGAGCGGGAAGATCTCGAAGCCGAGGCTTTCCCGGTACGCGACGAACCGCTGGTACAGCGACTCCGGCTTGAGCCGCTCGGCGACCGTTGCGAACCGGCCGTGCTTCTGGACCAGCCAGACCCCTGCCATGTCCCAGTTCCCGGTGTGCGGCAACGCGAGCACGACACCCGCGCCCGCGGCGAGACCAGCCTCGAGGTGTTCCTGCCCCTGGATCTTCGAGTCCAGCCGCCGACCCAGTTCGGCCTGGTCCATCGACGGCAGCCGGAACGCCTCCCGCCAGTACCGGGCGTAGGACCGCACCGACGCCCGGATCAGCTCGTCCGGCACCCGATCCGGCGGCACCCCGAGCACGCGGGCGAGGTTGCGCCGCAACTGGTCCGGCCCACCGCGCCGGGTGGCGAGGTCGGCTCCGAGGTCGAACAGCCGGGTCGCGACGCGGTCGGGCAGCGCCCGGACCAGGCGCCAACCCGCCGCGTACCCCAGATCGCTCGCCCGTTCCCCGAGGCTCACTGTGCCTCGCCATCGGGTGCGGCGATCGGCAGCAGGTCACGCGCACCGGGCGAGTTCCGCACCGCAAGCACCCGCTGAAACACGGTGATGACACTGGCGACGGCGAGCAGCCACATCGCCACGTACACCGCCCATTCCAGCCATCCGATACCGAAATGCCCCGCAATACCGGTCAATCCAGCCCCGACGAGGACGATGATCAGCCGGTCCGGCCGCTCGATGAGTCCGCCGTCGGCGGACAGGCCGCTCGCCTCGGCGCGCGCCTTCGCGTACGAGATCACCTGCGAGGTCACCAGGCAGATCAGCGTCGCGACCAGCAGTGAACGGCTGCCCTCGTGGTACACCGCCCACCAGGCGAGGCCGGCGAAGATGGCGCCGTCCGCGATCCGGTCACAGGTGGCGTCGAGCACCGCCCCGTACCGGGTGCCGCCGCCGCGGGCCCGGGCCATCGCCCCGTCCAGCATGTCGAACATCACGAAGAACCAGATGAGCATGGTTCCCCAGAACAGGTGCCCGGACGGGAACAGGGTCAGCGCGCCCGCCACGCTGGCGACGGTGCCGAACACGGTCACCACGTCCGGTGTCAGCCCGGTGCCGATCAGCGCCCGCCCCATCGGCGCGGTCACCTTCGACACCGACGCCCGCCCGAGAATGCTCAGCATCTCATTCGCCTCCGCTGCCGGTAATCGGCTCCTGCCACGCGGCCGACAGCAGCGCCCTGGTCTCACGCAGCAGCTGCGGCATCACCTTGGTGCCGCCGAGGACGGTGATGAAGTTGGCGTCCCCGCCCCACCGCGGGACGATGTGCTGGTGCAGGTGCTCGGCGAGCGACCCTCCTGCTGCCGCACCGAGATTCAGACCCACGTTGAACGCGTCCGGTCGCGACACCCGCTTGATCACGCGGATCGCCTGCTGGGTGAACGCCATCAGCTCGGCGGACTCGCCCGCGGTGAGATCCTCGAGCGCCGCGACCCGCCGGTACGGCACGACCATCATGTGCCCCGGGTTGTACGGGTACAGGTTGAGCACCGCGTAGACGTGCTCGCCGCGCGCGACGATGAGGCCCTCCTCGTCGCTCATCTTCGGGATCGCGGTGAACGGTCCCTCCTCCGACGTCGCCGCCTTCGGCGACTCGGCGATGTACGACATCCGGTGCGGCGACCACAGCCGCTGCAGCCGGTCCGGGTCGCCGGGCCCGGTGTCCACCATCGACCCCTCGGGCTGGTCGGGTGTCCCACTCATGTGAGGTCCCCGACGAGGTCCGCGGTCGGCGACGAGTTGTCGCGGCGGGCGATCCAGTCGGTGATCACCGCGATGGCCTTCGCGACCGGCACACCGTTGACCTGGGTGCCGTCCCGGAAACGGAAGCTGACCGCACCGGACTCGACGTCCCGCTCGCCCGCGAGCAGCATGAACGGCACCTTCTGCGTGGTGTGGGTGCGGATCTTCTTCTGCATCCGGTCGTCGCTGGCGTCGACCTCGGCGCGGATGCCCGCCTTGCGCAGGCCGCCGACCACGTGGTGCAGGTGGTCCTCGAACGCCTCCGCGACCGGGATGCCAACCACCTGGAGCGGGGCCAGCCACGCCGGGAACGCTCCCGCGTAGTGCTCGGTGAGCACGCCGAAGAACCGTTCAATCGACCCGAACAGCGCACGGTGGATCATCACCGGGCGGTGCTTGGCGCCGTCGGTGCCGGTGTATTCGAGCTCGAACCGCTCGGGCAGGTTGAAGTCCAGCTGGATCGTCGACATCTGCCAGCTGCGACCCAGCGCGTCCTGCACCTGCACGGAGATCTTCGGACCGTAGAACGCGGCCCCACCCGGGTCCGGGATCAGGGTCAGGCCGGAGGCCTCGCCGACCTCACGGAGCGTCGCGGTGGCCTCCTCCCACAGCGCGTCGTCGCCGACGAACTTGTCCGGGTTCTTCGTCGACAGCTCGAGGTAGAAGTCGTCGAGTCCGTAGTCCTTGAGCAGGCCGAGCACGAACTGCAGCGTGGTGGTCAGCTCGTCGCGCATCTGCTCCTTGGTGCAGTAGATGTGCGCGTCGTCCTGCGTCATGCCGCGGACCCGGGTCAGTCCGTGCACGACGCCGGACTTCTCGTAGCGGTAGACGGACCCGAACTCGAACAGCCGCAGCGGCAGCTCCCGGTACGACCGGCCGCGGGACCGGAAGATCAGGTTGTGCATCGGGCAGTTCATCGGCTTGAGGTAGTACTCCTGGCCCGGCTTGCGCACGGTGCCGTCCTCGTTGAGTTCCTCGTCGATGTGCATCGCCGGGAACATGCCGTCGCGGTACCAGTCGAGGTGACCGGAGACCTCGTACAGGTGTCCCTTGGTGATGTGCGGCGAGTAGACGAACTCGTAGCCCTCCTCGACGTGCCGCTTGCGGGAGTAGTCCTCCATCTCCTGCCGGATGATGCCGCCCTTGGGGTGGAACACCGGCAGCCCGGAGCCGAGCTCGTCGGGGAAGGAGAACAGGTCGAGTTCCGCACCGACCTTGCGGTGGTCGCGCCGCTCGGCCTCGGCCAGCAGCTCCATGTGCTCATCGAGCGCCTCGCTCGATTCCCACGCGGTGCCGTAGATGCGCTGCAGCTGCGCGTTCTCCTGGTTGCCCCGCCAATACGCGGCGGAGCTGCGGGTGATCTTGAACGCCGGGATGAACTTGGTGGTCGGGAGGTGCGGGCCGCGGCACAGGTCCTTCCAGATCACCTCGCCGGTGCGCGGGTTGAGGTTGTCGTAGATGGTCAGCTCGGTGCCGCCGACCTCCATGATCTCCGGGTCGTCGATCCCGGACTTGTCGCTGATCAGCTCGAGCTTGAACGGCTCGTTCGCGAGTTCGACGCGGGCGTCCTCGATGTCGTCGACGACGCGGCGGGAGAACCGCTGCGCGTCCTTGACGATCTTCTTCATCCGCTTCTCGAGGCGGGTGAGGTCCTCGGGGGTGAACGGCTCGGCGACCTGGAAGTCGTAGTAGAAGCCGTCCTTGATCGGCGGGCCGATGCCGAGCTTCGCGTCCGGGAACTCCTGCTGCACCGCCTGCGCGAGGACATGCGCGCAGGAGTGCCGGATCACGCTGCGACCGTCGTCGGTGTCGGCGGCGACGGCCTCGACCTCCACGTCGACGTCCGGGGTCCAGGACAGGTCCTTGAGGGTTCCGTCGGCGTCCCGCACGACGACGACGGTGTCGGGGCCCTTGGTCGGGAGGCCGGCCTCACGGACCGCCGCACCGGCGGTAGTCCCGGCAGGCACCCGGACGCGGGCGGCTGGGGCTACGGATGCAGGCGTGGTCACGGCGATGTGCTCCTCGGTGTACGGGCCGACACGACGTCGGCACGGCAGATGAGCCCTCATGCTATCGGCACCGCCGACCGTTCGGCCCGTACACCCGGTCCGGTGCGCCTACAGGCCCGCCAGCCGCGCGGCACGCACCTCCGGCCGCTGATGCGGGCAGCTGACGCACTTGGCCCGGTCGGCGGCACCGGGATCGGCACCGGCGACCGCCGCGGGCGCGCGGTAGATCAGGCAGCACGACGTGCGGCGCAGGAACCTGCGCGGACCGACGTCGACGAACCTCGGCACCGGGAGCGGCGGCCCGATCAGCTCCGCGAGCCGGACCGCGAGCGCGCTGCCCGCGGCGGGCGAGCCGAGCCCGGCCCCCGCGTCGAGCGCCCGGTTCCCGAGCGAGTCCGCGGCGATCGCCCACAACGCGGGCACACCGGCGCCGCTGGCCTGCGCCAACGCGGCGATGATCGCCTGGAGGGTGTCCCGCAGGCCAGCGGCCAGCTGCTCCGGTCCCCGCACCGTCGCCTCGGTGTGCAGCGCGTCGAGGTAGCCGTCGGGGCGCAGCGTCGCGGTGGCGTGCGCCAGCGCCGGGTCGGGCGCGACCCCGGCGCGCAGCAGTCCGGTGGTCGCGGGCGCCAGCAGCGTCGAACTCGCCGAGTACCACCACAGGGTGCCGTTGACCCTGCGGTCCCGGCAGGTCCACCGGCGTCCGGTGTCCGCGATCCGGGCGTCGAGCCAGTCCGCGTCGGTGAGCAGCGTCGCCCTCATCGCGCCTCCACCTCCTCCTCGGCCAGCCCGGTCACCGACAGCGACCGGGCACCGGTCGCCGGGTCGGTATGCACGGATCCGAGTATCCCGAAGACATCGGCAAGCAGCGGCCCGTCGAGTACCAGGGCGGGGTCACCGGCCCCGACCACCGCGCCGTCGTGCAGGACCGCGATCCGGTCGCAGTACTCGACGGCGAGCCGCAGATCGTGCAGCGTCACCACCACGGCGAGGCCCTCATCGGCCAGCCGCCGCAGCAGCCGCATGACGGTCAGCTGGTGCCGCAGGTCCAGGTGGTTGGTCGGCTCGTCCAGCAACAGCACCCGCGGCCGCTGGGCGAGGGCGCGGGCGATCGAGACCCGCTGCCGTTCCCCACCGGACAGCGCCCGCACGTCCCGGTCGGCATGCGCGGTCAACCCGACCTGGGCGAGCGCGTCGTCCACGACGGCCGTGTCCCGCCCGCTGGCGCGTTCGAGCCAGCCCAGGTGCGCGGCGCGGCCGAGCCGGACCGATTCCCGCACCGTCAGCCCCGGCGCGCTCGGCGGTTCCTGGGTGCTCGCGGCGAGTTCCCTCGCCAGCTCCCGCCGCCCGATCGTCGCGGAGTCCCTGCCCCCGACCGCGATCAGGCCCGCGCTCGGCCGCATCGCCCGGTAGCAGCAGCGCAGCACCGTGGTCTTGCCGCTGCCGTTCGGGCCGACGAGCGCCAGCACCTGCCCCGGGGCGACCTGCAGGTCCACCCCGGCCAGCACCTCGCGGCCGCCGAGCTCGGCGCGCAGTTCGTGGATGGCCACCGCGGCGCTCATGCGTCCTCCCGCCGAAACTGGCGGTACAGCATCACCACGAACACCGGCGCACCGACCAGGGCGGTGACGACACCGACCGGCAGCTCGGTGCTCGCACTGACCGCGCGGGCGGCGAGGTCCGCGAGCACCAGCGCCACCGCGCCGAGCAGCGCGGCCACCGGAAGCAGCCGCATCGCGCCGAGCCCGACCAGGAAGCCCGCCACGTGCGGGATCAGCAGTCCGATGAACCCGATGCCGCCCGCGACGGACACGGCGGCCGCCGCGAGTACCGAGACACCCAGCAGGACGAGCACCCGGAAGCGGCGCACGTTCATGCCGAGCGCGGCTGCCCCGTCGTCGCCGGCGTGCAGCAGGTCGAGCCAGCGCGCCGACGCCAGCGCGGCGGCGCCGATGACGGCGAGCGCGACCGCGGGCCACACCGCGGTGGACCAGCGGGCATCACCGAATCCGCCAGCAAGCCAGCGCAGCACCGTCGACAGCTGGTGCTCGTCCGCGATCACCAGCAGCACGAACATCGTCAGCGCGGTGAACACCTGGGCCATCGCGACGCCGACCAGCACCACGCCGGTCACGTTGTGGTGCCTGCCGCCGATCGCGAGGGCCGCGACCAGCGGCACCAGCGCGCCGAGGAACGCGGCCGCGGGCACCGTGAACACCCCGAGCAGGCCGGTGCCCACGCCGAGCACGGTGACCAGCACGACCCCGAAACCCGCGCCGGAGGACACCCCGAGCAGGTACGGGTCGGCGAGGGGGTTGCGGGTGACGGCCTGCGCGAGCGCGCCGCCGAGCGCGAGCGCGGCACCGACCGCGGCCGCGGTCAGGGCGCGGGGCAGGCGGGAGTCGAGGACGATCCGTTCCCTGGCCTGCGACCACCACGGGTCGAAGGCTCCCCCGCTGATCCGGTGGCCGACGATCGCCCACACGTCGCCGACCGGGATCCGCACCGAACCGAACGACACCGCGAGCGCGATCGCCACCGGTAACGCGACGAGGAGGCCGAGAATCAGTGCGGGCGTTGCGATCCGACGGGCCGCTTCCGGGGCGTCCGCGGCAGGGGTCGACGCGGCGGGCGCCGCGACGACCGTCATCCGGTCACCCCCGCCACGGTCGGATGCAGCCGCCCGGCGAGCTCGCGCACCGCGTCGACCATCCGCGGGCCCTCGAAGAAGTTGCCCAACGGCAGCACGACGATCCGGTCCTCGCGGACCGCGGGGGTCGCCGACATGATCGGGTGCCCGCGCAGGTAGGCCAGCTTCTGCTCGACCGGCGCATTGCCGTAGTCGAGGACGACGATCGCCTCCGGCGCGCGTTCGCCGACCGTCTCCCAGGTGGTCGTGGTGTATGGCTTCACACCGTCGGCAGTGATGTTGCGTGCGCCCGCGTACTCGGCGATCAGATTGCCGATCCCGACCCCGCCGATGGTCAGCGGCTCGTTCTCGCCGCCGTCGTAGAAGAAGGTCGGCACCGGCGCCGCGCCAGCCGCGGTGAGCCGCTCGCGCATCTCGGCGAGCGGCTGGGTGATCTCGGCGGTCAGCGTCGCGGCCGCCTCCGGGACACCGAGCAGGGCACCGAGATCGGCGAAGTCCTTCTCCAGCAGCCCGATCGACGGGAAACCCTGCCCGCAGTACTCGGAAAACAGGAAGGTGTCGATGCCCGCCGCCTCGAGCAGGTCGCGGTCCCGGCCCTCCTTCGCGTCGAAGGCGCTGCGCATCCCGCCGACGACCAGATCCGGTTCGAGGTCACGGATCTGCTCGGCGGTCGGGTACTGCCGGGCCAGGCTCGGGATGGCGCGGAACCGGTCGGCGACCTCCGGCATCGGGTTCGGGGTTTCCCCGTAGCCCATGCCGACGATCCGGTCGGCGACGCCCATCAGGATCAGCACCTCGGTGACGTGGGCGTTCATCGGGATGATCCGCTGCGGTGGCGCGTCGAAGGTGGTGGTGCGCTCGCAGTTGGTGACGGTGACGGGCGTGAGGAACGGCTGCGCCGCCGCGTGTTCGGCGGCGCCTGCGTCCCGGGAGCAGCCGGTCAGCGCGAGGGTGGCGACGAGTGCGAGAGAAGCGATGCCGCGTCGCTTGTGGTGAATGTTCACGGGGACCTCGGGGTTCGGGGGTCCACCAGCGCAGCATCCGACACGGCACCGGCCGATCCGCCGGCGCACTGACCGGACTTCCGCTCGTGGACCACGACGATGGGGAGTCGCACGACGATCGGCAGGTAATCGGGCTCACCGCTGCGAGAGCGGCCTACCGTTGCGGGCCAGCGCCGGACTTCGACCGGACTTCCCCTGCGCGAACGCCTGTAGTGCTGCGGGCAGTATGCACTGTCAGAGCGGGGACTCGAGCAAGGGGTGCTCGATCCCGATCCACCCGCCCGCCATGTCGATCGCGCCGAGCACCCACAGCGTCGCGACCACGACCAGCGCGGTCCCGAGCCCCGCCAGGATCTTCACCACCGGGGACTGCCTGCCGAACCACTCCATGAACTCGTCGTACTTGCCCTTCGCGAACCGGAGCAGGCGGTACGCCCAGGTGAACTCCGAGCCGAGAATCCCCAGCCCCGCGAACACGATCAGCCAGCCCGGCCCCGGATACGGGATCGCGATGATGCCGACCGCGAGAACGAGCGTCCCGACGACACCGACCGCGATCCGGTAGCTCAGGTTCAGGACCGGGTTCGCGGCGATCCGCCGTCGTGCCCGCATCCACCGGTTCTCGCTGCGCGCCTGTGCCGTCACCCGGTCAACGGTACCGAGCGACCCGCAGCACGGCCGCGGGTCGTCACCGCTCCAGCAGGGCCCGCCACGCGTCGACCTTCGCCCGGGCCGGCGTCGCGGCGTTCGCGGGGCTGGTGGACGGCAACCGGGCGAGGGTCACGCCGGCGGGGTGCGCACCCGCCGCAACCACCGACCGGCGGTAGGCCATCTCCGCCCGGGCGCCGTTGAAGAACACCCGCTCGATCGCGGTGTGCCGCGAATAGAGGGCGGCGAAGTCGTTCGGAACCTCGGAGCGGACCTCGATGTCGGCGTCCGCGCTGCCCGTCCTGCGGCACGCCTTCAGCACGTCCCACAACGCGACGCCGTTGTCCTGCAGGGTCCGCAGCCGGTGCGGGTAGGGCTGGTCGGGTCCCGCGCCGAACAGTTCGCCCATGATCGGCCAGAAGCTGTTGCGGGGATTGGCGTAGTACCTGCCTGCAACGAGGGACGGCGCGCCGGGCATGGACCCGAGAATTAGGGTGTGGGAACTGTCGTCGACAACGGCGGGGAACCCGTGAACCAACGTCATGGCGAACCATTAGACAGCAAAAAGGCGGCCGCGAGAACCCTCGCAACCGCCTTTTCTGCTGTGGTCCCGGCTGGGATCGAACCAGCGACCTTCCGCGTGTGAAGCGGACGCTCTCCCACTGAGCCACGGGACCGTGCCGCGGAGATCAACTCCGGCGGCCGAACGAGGAGAAAACTAGCACGGTCCAGTGATGGTTGGAAAACCGGCAGGTCACACGGCTGCACGCCCGCACGAGGACGTTCCCGACCCCCTCCCGGCCGGGGACACCTCGCCCGCGGGTTCCGCATCCGCCCGCCCGCCACCTCGATCCGGGACGGAAGGGCCCGGCCCCTCGCCCACTGGCAGGTGAATTGCACCGCTGTTGTTTGCATTCACCGGAGTTGACCAGGCGATTTGTCGGCCCCGACCCCGTGGGCTAATGTTTCATCTCGCAGCACGGAGGCAGCAACGCCCCCGGGATTGCAATGCGGATGTAGCGCAGCTGGTAGCGCATCACCTTGCCAAGGTGAGGGTCGCGGGTTCGAATCCCGTCATCCGCTCGAGAGGTTGGACTCAACCTTGCGGTGGAGTGGCCGAGTGGTGAGGCAACGGCCTGCAAAGCCGTGCACACGGGTTCGATTCCCGTCTCCACCTCTCATGCACGACCGATAGACGCGCGCGATTAGCTCAGCGGGAGAGCGCTTCCCTGACACGGAAGAGGTCACTGGTTCAATCCCAGTATCGCGCACCATAGTTCGACGAAAGGACCCCGGATTTCCGGGGTCCTTTTTTCATTCCCCCGTTCCGGCGCGAGCGGCGCTCTGCCCGCCTCGCGGCCAGGCACGCGCGCCGACAGAATCCCCGGAAATACATCCTGACCAGCCGAATTGTGGTCTGCGCGCTCCATGGGCTACTGTTCCTTCTCGCAGCCCGGAGGAAGCAACGCCCCCGAGATTGCAATGCGGATGTAGCGCAGCTGGTAGCGCATCACCTTGCCAAGGTGAGGGTCGCGGGTTCGAATCCCGTCATCCGCTCGAGAGGGTGATCAACCCCCGCGGTGGAGTGGCCGAGTGGTGAGGCAACGGCCTGCAAAGCCGTGCACACGGGTTCGATTCCCGTCTCCACCTCGCACGAAGGTGAAACCCGCGCGATTAGCTCAGCGGGAGAGCGCTTCCCTGACACGGAAGAGGTCACTGGTTCAATCCCAGTATCGCGCACCATAGTTCGACACGAAGGGCCCCCGGCATGCCGGGGGCCCTTCGTGGTGTCGTCGGTCCTGCTCGGCGTCCCGGTGCGCCGATCTGCGGACCTGCCGCCCGATCGGGTATGTACTGGTGCAGACAATCGCCGCATCGAGAGGACGCCGCCATGGTCATCGCCGCCGATGCGCCGCCGCCGGGAGTTCCGCCTGCCGGGTCCCCGCGCCGGACCGACCCGATGCTGATGGCGGTCGGTGCCGCCGCGGGCGCGGTCGACCTGCTGCGGTGGTCCACGCGCGGCGTCCTCGGCGCGGCCCGCGTCGTCCCCGGCGTTGGCCGGTCCCTCGACGCGCTGGCGTCGACGGCGGCCGAGCGCGGCGCCGCGGCACTCGGTGCCGCAACGGAGCTGGGCCGATCGGTGCTGCGCGGCGCCGTCCGCGAGGTGGTGGCCGCCGCGTTGCTCGAGGTCGACCTGACCCGGATCGTGCGTGAGCACGTCGACCTCGACCTGATCGCCGCGGGCATCGACGTCGACCGGATCGCCGCGCGGGTGGACGCGGCTGCCATCGTGCGCCGGATCGACCTCGACGCGATCGTCGACACGGTGGACCTCGAACGCCAGGTGCGCCGGATCGATCTCGACGCGATTGCCGCCACCCTCGATCTCGACGTGCTCGCGGCGGGCATCGATGTGGACGCCGTCGCCGCCCGCATCGACATCGATGCGATCATCGCCCGCCTCGACCTGATCGGGCTCGCGAACCGCATCATCGACGGCGTCGACCTGCCGCAGATCATCCGCGACTCGACCGGGTCGCTGTCCGAGGAGGCGGTGCGCGGGGTCCGCAGCCAGGGCATGCAGGCCGACGACGCGGTCGCCGGTTTCGTCGGCCGCCTGTTCGGCCGCGACCGGCACAATCACGGGTACCCGAGGACCGGCGAGGGGGCCGGCCGGTGACGCCCGCCGTTCCGGAACGCCGACCGGCCGGGATCGTCACCCGGGGCCTCGCCGCGGCGGTCGACCTCGGTGTCGTGCTGACGCTGCTCGGCCTCGGCTACCTCGCGCTGGTCTTCGTCCGACTGCTCCTCTCGCCGCAGGCGTTCAGCTTTCCCGCACCCGAACTGCTGATGTCGGTGACGGCATGGCTCGGCACGTCGGTGGTGTACCTGACCGGGTGCTGGGCGACGACCGGGCGCACCGTCGGGTCGCTAGCGATGGGGCTGCGGGTCACCACGCGCAGGCACCGGCGGGTCCGTTGGGCGACCGCACTGCTGCGGGCGCTGGCGTGCGTCTTCTTCCCGATCGGGCTGGTCTGGGTGGTCGTCGACCCGCGGCGCCGGTCGATTCAGGACATCGTGCTGCGCACCGTGGTCGTGTACGACTGGCGGCAGGACCTGGACACCGTCACGGCCTGACGCGGGACTGCACCGTCACGGCCTGACGCGGGACCGCACCGTCACGGCCTGACACCGGGCTACTGGGTCATGGCGTGACGCCCGCCGGGCGGTTGGCGCGGATCAGGTTCCGGTACCAATGGTAGGAGTCCTTGGGTGTGCGGGTGAGGGTGTTGTAGTCGACGTGGACCAGGCCGAACCGCTCGCGGTATCCGGCGGCCCACTCGAAGTTGTCCAGGATCGACCACACGAAGTAGCCGCGGACGTCGACGCCCGCGTCGAGCGCCGCGCGCAGGGCGTGCAGGTGGTCGCGGTGGTAGTCGATCCGTCGGGTGTCACGGACGCGGCCTTCCCCGTCCGGGTCGGCGTCGTGGAAGGAGGCGCCGGACTCGGTGATGTAGATCGGGGGCAGCGCGTCGCCGTAGCGGTCGCCGAAGGTCTGCACGATCTCCCGCAGCCCGTCGGGCACGATCGGCCAGCCGAAGTCGGTCCGCGGATAGCCCTCGATCGCGACGGGGCGGAACGGCATGCCGGGCGGCAGGTCGACCTCGAGCACCCCGCTGCTGCCCTCGCCGCTGATCGGGGCACCGATCACCGTCGGCTCGTAGTAGTTGATGCCGAACCAGTCCAGCGGCTGCGCAATGGTTTTCAGGTCATCGCCGATCGGCCCCTGGAGGATGGCGGCGAGTTCCGGCGCCGGGTAGGCACCGCGCAGGACGGGGTCGGCGAACGTCCAGTTGACGATGTGGTCGTAGATGTCGGCTGCCTCGACGTCGGCCGGGTCGTCGCTCGCGGCGTGCACGGGGGCGTGGTTGGAGGCGATGCCGATGTTGGTGCAGCCCGCGGCGCGCAGCGCCTGCACCGCAAGGCCGTGGCCGAGCAGCTGGTGGTGTGCGGCCTGGAGCGCACCGAACCCGAGTTGCAGGCCGGGCGCATGCACGCCGAGCGCGTGACCGTAGAGGGTGTGCACCACGGGTTCGTTGAGCGGCATCCACATTCGCACCCGGTCACCGAGCCTGCGGCCGACGATGTCCGCGTACTCGGCCAGCCGGGCAGGGGTGTCGCGGTCGAGCCATCCGCCGGTGTCCTGCAATGCCTGCGGGAGATCCCAGTGGAACAGCGTCACCGCTGGCGCGATGCCCGCCGCGCAGAGCTCGTCGATGACCCGGTCGTAGAAGTCCAGGCCCGCCGCGTTGACGGGACCGCGGCCGGTGGGCTGGACGCGCGGCCACGACACCGACAACCGGTACGCCCCGACCCCGAGGTCACGCATCAGGGCGACGTCCTCGCGGTACCGGTGGTAGTGGTCGATCGCGACCGCAGCGGTCTCCCCGCCGACCACGGTGTCCGGTCGGTCGCAGAACTCGTCCCAGATGGACCGGCCGCGGCCGTCGGCGTCGACCGCCCCCTCGATCTGGTAGGCCGCCGCGGCCACACCCCACAGGAAGTCGGGGGGAAAGGTCGGATCGGAGTGCGCTGCAGTCATGGACGGAGTCTGACGGTTTCCTGGACGCACGTCCAGAGCAGTGTTTCAATGCGTGCACGACCGACTGCTCCCCCATTCCCGCCCGCGGGCCCGGCGAAAGCACCGACCACAACATGACCGATCCCCTGCCCGACCAGCGCACTGCCCGCGTCGCGACCGCGGCGGCGTTTGCGCTGCAGGGCTTCTTCCTCGCGGTGCTGCTGACCCAGCTTCCCCAGTTCAAGGACAAGTTCGGGTTCACCGAGACCACCATCGTCGTCGCCGTCGTGACCGTCTCGCTCGTCGCGGGGGCCGGCAGCGTGCTCGCCGAGTTCGTCGCGACCCGCACGTCGAGCCGGACCACCCTGCGCGTCGGGCTGTCCGTGATCGCTGTGGCAGGCGTGGGAATCGCGTTCTCCCACACCACGATCCTGTTCTTCGTCGGATTCGCCTGCTACGGCATCGGGTTGGGGATGGTGGACGCCGCGGCGAACATGCAGGCGGTCGCGATCCAGCGTCGGTACGGGCGGTCGATCCTGTCGTCGTTCCACGCGGTGTGGAGCGTCGGCGCCATCGTCGGTGCCCTGTTCGTGTCTGCATCCGCGGGACTCGGTGTCGGTCTTGGGGTGTGCCTGCTGATCGCGGCGGTGGTCGTCGGCGCCGGGACCGCCGCGCTCGGTCCGCGGCTGCTGGTCACCGGAAGCGAGGCGGCGGACCCGTCGACCGCCGCGGCACCGCTGTCGGTCCCGCTGCGCCCGTTCCTCGCGCTCGGCATCGCGATGGCCCTGTTCTTCGCGATCGACTTCGCGGTCGGCAACTGGTCCGCGCTGTACCTGACGGACATGCTGCTGGCCAGCGCGAGCACCGCCGCGCTTGCCGTCGCCGCATATCAGGGCGCGGGACTGGTGTCCCGGCTGACCGGCGACTTCTGGGTGCGCCGGCACGGGGAGATCGCCGTCGTCCGGGTCGGTGCCACGATCGGCGCGGTCGGCCTGGTGGTCGTGGTCTGCGCGACCGGACCGGTGATGGCGATCGTCGGGTTCCTGATCGTCGGGCTCGGCGCGCCGGTCGTCGCGCCGCTCTGCTTCAGCGCCGCGGGCCGGCTCGCGCCGCCGGACCGCGCGGATGCCGTGGTGGCGCGGCTGAACCTGTTCAACTATGCGGGCACCATCATCGGCGGCGGCATCGTCGGCGCGGTGGCCGCGCTGTCGAACATGCGGATCGGCTTCGCGATTCCGCTCGCGTTCGCGGTCGCCCTGATCCTGCTTGCCCCGGCGTTCCGGCCGGACCGGGTGCCGACGACGCCGCAGGCGGCCGATCCGGTGCACTGACCCCGTGCCTGCGCGGCGTCGGGAGGTGGTTGACTGGCATCATGCCGAACTGGGGCTGGCTCATCGTGATGCTGATTGTCGTCGACGTCGCCGTCGTCGTCGTGTGGTTGCTGACCCGCCGAAAGACCGCGCTCGCGGACCCGTACAGCCCGGCGTTCGTCCGCGGACTCGACCTCGAAACGCGGGACCGGATCGAACGGCTCGTCGCGGACCACAAGCAGGTTCAGGCGATCGCCCTGCTGCGGGAACGCACCGACCTCGGGTTGGTCGACGCGAAGGCGGCCGTCGACGCCGTCGCCCGCGGCGAGTGGGTGCCGACCGCGGGCCCGGACAGTGCGCCCCCCACCGGAGGCTGGTCGGATCTCGCCCCCGCGCTGCGCGCGCTCAAGTCCGAGGGCAAGGACGGCAAGGCTGCGCGCATGCTGTGCGAGCACACCGGCATGAGCCTGCGCCAGGCGAAGGACACGGTGGCACGGCTGTGACCGTCACCGTCTCCCCCGCCGTCTCCTCCGACGCGGCGGAGCTCGCCGCGGTCGCGGCGGTCACCTTCCCGCTGGCGTGCCCGCCGTCGGTCACCGCCGCCGACGTCGACGACTTCCTCGCCACCGTGTTGTCCGCCCAGCGGTTCGCCGACTACCTCGACGACCCCGACCGGACCGTGCTCAAGGCCGTCACCGGCGGGACGATCGTCGGGTACGCGATGCTCGTCGACGGCCTGCCCGACGACCCCGATGTGCGGGGTGCGGTGACGGCGCTCCCGACCGTGGAGCTCAGCAAGCTCTACGTGCTTCCCGGCCATCACGGCGAGGGAGTGTCGCACCGGCTGATGGACGCCGCGGTGGCGGCGGCGCGCGGCGCCGGTCTCGCCGGGGTGTGGCTCGGGGTCAACCAGGAGAACGCCCGCGCCCAACGCTTCTATGCCAAGCAGGGATTCACGCGGGCGGGCACCAAACGTTTCCGGGTCGGCGACCAACTGCACCACGACTTCGTCCTGCAGCGGATCCTCTGAGCCCCGGCGGATGCGCCTGCGGCACTGTGGGGGGGGGTTCCCCCCACGGGGGGGGAAGGCCCACAAAGGGGAGGAGAGAAGACCAGGGGGGGAACCGAAACCAGAAAGAAAAAGAAAGCGAGAAGGGGGGCATAGGGCGT
>NZ_JBSGXD010000029.1:16492-53859 GCF_053609225.1 Rhodococcus sp. NPDC054953
GGAGGGGGGTCTTTGGGCCCCGGGGGGGTGCCCTGGGGGCCTGGGGGGGGGTTTCCCCCCGGGGGGGGGGGAACTCCCCCCACGGGCGCGGCGCGCAGCTAGGCGGGGACCTCGAACCGGGACAGCGCGAGCAGGCGCGAGGTGGCGCGCAGGTACTTCTTCTTGTAGCCGCCTGCGAGCATCTCCGGGGTGAAGATCTCGTCGAGCTTCGCGCCGGAGACGGTGACCGGGATGCTGGCGTCGTAGAGGCGGTCGGCGAGGACCACCAGGCGCAGCGCCACGGACTGGTCCTGCGCGGGGTGCACCCCGTCCAGGAACACCGCGGTGACGTCCTGAATCAGCTTGTTGTAGCGCGACGGGTGCAGGGTGCTCAGGTGCGTGCACAGCTCGTCGAAGTCGTCGAGGGTGGATCCGGGGGTGCCCTCGGCGCGCTCGCGCAGTTCCGCCGACGAGATCGGTTCGGGGGCGGGCGGCAGGTCGCGGTGCCGGTAGTCGGGGCCGTCGACGCGGATGGTCTCGAAGATCGCGCCGAGCTTCTTGATCTCACGCAGGAAGTCCTGGGCGGCGAACCGGCCCTCGCCCAGTTGGCCGGGCAGGGTGTTCGAGGTCGCGACGATCGACACGCCGCGGGCCGACAGCTCGGTCAGCAGCCGGGAGACGAGCATGGTGTCGCCCGGATCGTCGAGTTCGAACTCGTCGATGCAGAGCACGCTGTGGCTCGACAGCTGCTCGACGGCGTTGTTGAAGCCGAGGGCGCCGACGACGTGGGTGAGTTCGACGAAGGTACCGAACGCCTTCGGGCTCGGTGCGCTGTGGAAGATCGATGCGAGCAGGTGGGTCTTGCCGACACCGAAGCCGCCGTCGAGGTAGAGGCCCGCGCCGGTGGACGGGGCCTTCTTGCCGAATAGTCCGCGCCGGCCCCCGGAGCGAATCTTGGCGATCTTGCCCGCGAACTCCTCGGCCTTGCGCACGGCGGCGGCCTGGCTGGGCTCGTTGGGGTCCGGGATGTACGACCCGAAGCTCACCTCGTCGAACATCGCAGGCGGGACCATCTGCGCGACCAACTGATCGGCGTGAACCACCGGATTACGATCGACAAGGCGCTGCTGCATGCATCGAGCCTATCGACGTGCTGTTATCGACTCCATGCAGCGTATCGATATTGAGGGATTACTCACACCGGCGCGCGCACCACTCGATGACGACGCGATCCGCGAGTTGTACGCGTACCCCGACGATCTCACCGAACCGTGGATCCGGGTGAACTTCGTGTCGAGCATCGACGGCGCCGTCACCGCCGACGGTACCTCGGGCGGGCTCGGAACGCCCGCGGATCGCCGGGTGTTCGTCGCGTTGCGGGAGCTGGCGGACGTGATTCTGGTCGGGGCGGCGACGGTGCGGAGCGAGAACTACGGCGGCGCGCGGCCCGACGCCGCGGCCAGGGACCGGCGGCGGACCGCGGGCCGGGCACCGGCGCCCCCAGTTGCCGTCGTCACCGCGAGCGCGGACCTCGATCCGGCGTCCCGACTGCTGACCGACACCGACGTCCCGCCGCTGATCCTGACCGTGCGCAGTGCACCCGCCGAACGGGTCGACGCCCTCGCCCGCGCCGGCGCGACGGTCCTCGTCGTCGGCGAGACCGACGTCCCGACCTCGTCGGTCCTCGCCGTGCTCGCCGAACGCGGCCTGCACCGGGTGCTCTGCGAGGGCGGGCCGTCGCTGTTCGGTCGGCTGCTCGGCGACGACGCGGTCGACGACCTGTGCCTGACCACCTCGCCGGTGCTGACCGCGGGCGGCTCGGGACGAATTGCACTGTCGCCGAATGCAACCCGCAGGCCGATGCAGCGGGCGCACGTGCTCGCCGACGGGGACGGGACGATCCTGACCCGCTGGCTGCGTCCGCGACCTGGCAGGCTGTGACGCATGCGCAGAGTGGGGTTGGCGGCACTGGTGATCGCGGTGTGCTGCGCGTGCGGCGCCGGGCCGAGCGTCCGACCGGACGTCGCCGTGGTCGAGCATCGCGACGGCACCACCCCCGAGCCGAGCGGGACGGTGCCCGGCACCGAGCCCGAACTACCCGTCCCGGTGCGCGATCTGGACTGGCGGGACTGCACCGCGTCGACGCTGGGCACGCTGGGGCTGCCGCCCGGCCCGCCGGGGCTGGTGCTCGAATGCTCGGAGCTGGCGGCCCCGATCGACCCGTCCGGCTCGATGCCCGGCTCGTTCGCCCTCGGCGCGCTGCGCGCCCGGCTTCCCCAGACCCCGGACGACGCCGCCCCGCTGGTGCTGACGTCCGGCTCCGATCGCTCGTCGACCGGCACCCTCGCCGCGCTCGCAGCGGGACCGGTCGGGACGTTGCTGTCCTCGCGTCCGCTGGTCGCGGTGGACCGGCGCGGCATCGGGACGTCGACGCCGATCGACTGCGGTGATCCGAGGACACCGATGCCGCGGCAGGCGATGCTCGACCTCGGGCAGTTCACTCCGCCCCTGGTCGACGGCGGGGACGCGGTCGACACGGTGCACGCGCTCGGCCGTGACGCGACCACCCTGTGCACCGACTTCCTGCAGCCGCACGAACTGGCCTTCGACCCGTCGCACTCCGCCGATGATCTCGACCAGCTGCGCCGCGCGTGGGGGGTGGACCGGATCGGGCTGCTCGCGACCGGCTCCGGCGTCGAGGTCGCCGCGGCCTACGCGGCAGCGCATCCGGACGCGATCGGGCGGCTGGTGCTGGACTCCCCGTCGGTGCTCGGCGCCGACGCCGCCACCGCGACCGAGGCCGTGGTGCGCGGGCGGGAGGCGGCCCTCGCCGCGTTCGCCCGGCAGTGCGCTGCCCTCGAGTGCGCGCTCGGCCCGGATCCGGCGGCGGCCGTCGCCGACCTGACCGACCGGGCGCGCCGCGGTGAGCTGGGCCCGATCTCCGCGAACGCGCTCCTGGTCGCCCTGACCGACCAGCTCGGGTCCCCGCGCGGCGACATCTCGGCACAGGTCCGCGAGTTCGCGGACGTGCTCGCCGCGGCCGGACGCGGCGACACCGCTGCCCTGCAGCAGCGGATCGACGCGGCCGCCGCCGCGACCCTCGCCGACGGGCAGTTCGTTGCGCGCTGCTCGGACGGGCGGCAGTGGCCGACGCCGGGGCGGGTCCGGGAGCTGATGACGCAGTGGGGTGAGCGCTACCCGGTGTTCGGTCCCGAGGGTGCGCTGTCGATGCTGCTGTGCGCGTCGTGGCCGACCACCCCGCCCGCCCCGGCGCCGTCCGCGGCGACGAGCGCGACCCTGACGATCGCGGGCACCGCGGACCCGGTGGCTGGCGACGGCGCGTCGGCGGCGGCGGGGGTGCTCGCCGCGGTCGGGACGCGGACGGCGACGGTGGCGTGGCTCGGCTCGGGGCATCCCGCGCTCGCGCACTCCGACTGCGTGCAGCTCGCCGTCTCGGGCTACGCCGACACCGGGGTGCTTCCGCCGGACGGCGGCGCCTGCCCGGGCTGAGTTGCGGCCGGTCACGGGTGTCTTGGGCGGCTCACCGCCCCCGGTCGGGTACCGTGCCACGGTGTTCCTTCGACAGCTCGAACCCCGCACCGCCCGGACGACGGCCGAGGTGGTGACGTTCGCGCTGTGGCCGCTCGCGATCATGACGGTCCTGCACCGGGTGCTCGTCAAGGCCGTGAATGGGGCACGGACGGACGACTTCACCACGGTGTATCGAGCGGCGCTGGCGTTTCTGAACCGGCAGCCGGTGTACACCGCGAACTTCAATTGGGTGGACCCGCACTACCTGTATGCGCCGAGCGGCACCCTGCTGCTGTCGCCGATCGCGATCATCGACCCGGAGCGGTCCCGCTGGTTGTTCATTCTCGGTAACGCGGTCGCGGTGATCATCGCGGGATACCTGCTGCTGAAGATGTTCGGGCTGGCCCTGAACTCGGTGGCGGCGCCGATCCTGCTGCTGGGCATGTTCGCCAGCGAGACGGTGACGAACACGCTGGTCTTCACCAACATCAACGGGGTGATCCTGCTCGGCGAGGTGGCGTTCCTGCTGCTGCTCCTGCGGCGTCGGGACGCCTGGGCCGGTGTCTCGATCGGGTTGACGCTCGCGATCAAACCGGTCCTCGCGCCGCTGCTGTTGTTGCCGCTGGTGACCAAGCAGTGGCGGGCGCTGGTCACCGCGATCGGTGTTCCGGTGGTGCTGACCGCGATCGCGTGGCCGCTGGCGGTCGATCCGATGGAGTTCGTGCACCACACGCTGCCGTACCTGATGGAATCGCGGGACTACTTCAACTCGGCGATCGTCGGCAACGGCGCCTACTACGGCCTGCCGACGTGGCTGATCCTGGGACTGCGGGCGGTGTTCGCGGCGGTCGTGCTGGTGTCGCTGTGGCTGCTGTACCGGTACTACCGCGACGATCGGCTGTTCTTCCTCGCCACCTCCTCCGGCGTGCTGATGACGGCGTCGTTCCTGCTCGGGTCGCTCGGGCAGATGTACTACTCGATGCTGCTGCTGCCGCTGCTGATGACCGTGGTGCTGCGGAACTCGGTGATGCGGAACTGGCCCGCGTGGCTGGCCGTATACGGGTTCATGACCCTGGACAGCTGGCTGTCGGGCCGATTCCCGGCGACCGGGCGGGCCGCCGAGTACATGAAGACCACCCTCGGCTGGAGTCTGCTGCTGCTGGTGATCGGCGGGGTGCTCGGCGCGCGCTACCTGACCGCGCGCCGGGAGGGGCGGCTCGACCGCGGCATCGATCCGGTCTTCGACGACGACGCCCCGGAACCGGAGAAGGTTCCGGTCGGCTGACCGCCGGTCGGTAGCGTGGAGGCATGACCTCCGACTCCGATCGCGGCCCCGGGTTCGAACTGACCGACGCGCAGTGGCGCGAGCGGCTCACCCCCGAGGAGTACCAGGTGCTCCGGCAGGCGGGGACCGAACGGCCGTTCGTCGGCGAGTACACCGACACCACGACGACCGGGGAGTATCACTGCCGCGCCTGCGATGCGCTGCTGTTCACCTCGACGGAGAAGTTCGCCTCGCACTGCGGGTGGCCGTCGTTCTTCGATCCGGCGAACTCGGATGCGGTGCTGCTGCGGCCCGACGACTCGCTCGGCATGCGCCGGGTGGAGGTGCTGTGCGCGAACTGCCGCAGCCACCTCGGGCACGTCTTCGACGGCGAGGGCTACCCGACCCCCACCGACCAGCGGTACTGCATCAACTCGATCTCGCTGCGCCTGGTGCCCGCGCCGTAGCCGGACTCACTTCGGGTACATCTGCTCGATCAGGTCCTTCGCGATGCTCGACGCGGGATCGCGACCGTCGACGCCCGGCGCCAGGTTCGCCCACACGACGAGGGTGACGTCGCGGTCCGGGTCCGAACCCATGAACGAGTTGTAGCCGGGCAGTTCGCCGGTGTGCCCGTACATCGGGCCCATCTTCGCGATGCCCCAGCCGTAGCCCGCGGCCTGCGGGTTCGCCGGGTCGGTCGGCTCGATGCTGGCCAGCCGCCGCGCCTGCATGTCGGGGTCGAGGACGGTGCCGTCGGTCAGTGCCTCGGCCCAGGTGGCGAGGTCGTCGGCGGTGGCGACGCCCTGGCCCGCCGCCCACGTCCAGGACGGGTTGTGCTCGGTGACGTCCTGCGGTGCCAGGCTGCCGTCCCTGGCAGCGGCCTGCATGTCGGCGGGCAGCGCCGGGTCGTGCATGGTCAGGACGTTGCTGCCGTAGAAGTAGCCGCGCGAGTACGGGGCGGGCAGCGCGGTGTCGGTGGCCGCGGGGAAGATGGCACCGGTCAGCCCCGCCGGGTCGAAGATCCGGTCCCGGTAGATCTCCGGGAGGGGCCTGCCGTCGAGCTGTTCGGCGATCAGGCCGAGCAGCACGTAGTTGGTGTTCGAGTAGTGGTAGCCCTGCCCGGGCGGGAAGTACGGCGGGTGCGGGTACGCGAGGGCCAGCAGTTCCTCGGGGGTCCACACCCGCTGCGGCTCGGTGTCCAACGCCTCGTTCAGTTCCGCCGTTTCGCTGTAGTTGAACAGGCCGCTGCGCATGTTTAACAGCTGTTCGATGGTGATGTTCGCACCGTTCGGCACGTCCGGCCGGAACCGTGACACCGGGTCGGTGACGGCCAGCTTCCCCTCCTGCGCCTGCTGCAGGATCACCGTCGCCGTCCACGTCTTGGTGTTGGAGCCGACCCGGATGCGGTCGCTCGCGGACACCGGTCTGCCGCCGCCCCGTTCGGTGCTGCCGTAGGTCGCGGTGACGGTGCCAGAGGGGGTGCGCAGCAGGGCGACCGCCCCGGGGAGCAGGAACTCCTTCGCTCCCGCCTCCAGCGCCGTCTGCAGGTCGGCCTGGTCGAGGGCGGCCACCGCGCTGGTCGTTGTGGTGGCGGTCGTGGTGTCGGTGTCGTTCCCGGGGTCCGCGCAGCCCGCGGCGAGGAAGGTCAACGCCAGCGCGGCGGCGGCCGCTCGCGGGCGGCGTCCCGACAGCACGTGACGGTTCATGCCGGACAACGCTACGCCGGGACGCCCGCCCGCGAGAGGTCGTTCACCGACGTAAACGAAGTACCGGAGGGTCGTGGGCACGGATCGGCGGCAGCTCCCCGTCGAACCGTTCGATCTGCACGAGCGCGTGCTGACCGGTGCTGCCACGGCCCAGCCTCGACGTCCCGACGTCCGCGGTGAGAACGTTCGGATTGCCGTGCACGCACAGCGAAGTCGGGTCGTCGGGGTCGAGCGGGTCGTACCAGGCGCCGGTCGACAGTTGCACCACGTCGGGCCGCATGCCGTCGTCGAGCACCACCCCGGCCAGGCACGCGCCGCGGTCGTTGAACACCCGGACCACCTCCCCCGCCAGCACGCCGCGCGCGGCGGCCGCGTCGGGGTGCATCCGGATCGGTTCGCGGCCACGGATCTTCGACGCCTGACTGACCGGCCCGTGGTCGAGTTGGCCGTGCAGTCTGGTCCGCGGCTGGTTCGCGATCAGGTGCAGGGGGAATCGCCGCGCCCGGTCGCCGCCGAGCCACTCCTCGGGCTCGTACCAGGTGGGGTGGCCGGCACAGTCGTCGTAGCCGAAGCCGTCGATGTCGGCGGAGAAGACCTCGATCCGCCCGCTCGGGGTCCGCAGCGCGTTGCGATCCGGGTCGGCACGGAAGTCCTCGAACAGCGTCAGCTCGTCCTCGGTGCGCATCCGCACGTGGCCGCGCGCCCAGAAGTCGTCGAACTCCGGTGCCTCGCCGCCGTCGGCGAGCACGAACCCGCGCCACTGCTCGTACAGGTGCTCGATCCACTCCCCCGAGGTGCGGCACTCGGTGAATCTCGGCCCGAAGCCCAGCCGGTGCGCGAGCAGCGAGAACGTCTCGTAGTCGTCGCGGCTGTCCGCGTACCGCGGCACCGCGGCCTGCATCGCGACCAGCAGCGGATCGTTGCGGGTGCAGGTCAGGTCGTCCCGCTCCAGCGAGGTCGTCGACGGCACCACGATGTCGGCGTGGCGGGCCATCGGCGTCCAGTACGGGTCGTGCACGACGATCGTGTCGGGGCGGGCCAGGGCCCGCCGCAGCCGGCCGAGGTCCTGGTGGTGGTGGAACGGGTTGCCGCCCGCCCAGTAGACGAGGCGGATGTCGGGGAAGGTGCGCCGTTCCCCGTTGTAGTCGTACGGCGCGCCCGGGTGCAGCAGCAGATCCGAGATCGCCGCCACCGGGATCGACTCCGGGACCGGGTTCTGCCCCTGGAACAGGGTCGGCAGCGGGTACGGCACCGGGGCGAGGCCCGGTTCGTTCATCGAGCCGTACCCGTGGCCGAATCCGCCGCCGGGAAGGCCGATCTGGCCGAGCATCGCGGCGAGGGTAATACCCGCCCACGGCGCCTGCTCGCCGAACCGGACCCGCTGCAGCGACCAGGTCACCGTGACCAGGGTGCGGCCCGCCGCCATCCGGCGGGCGAGGTCGGTGATCGTCCGCGCGGACAGACCCGACCGGTCGGCCGCCCACGATGGGTCCTTCGGGACCCCGTCGGCGCGGCCGAGCAGGTAGTCCTCGAACCGGTCGTATCCGGTGGTGTAGCGGCCGAGGAACCCGCGGTCGGCCAGCCCCTCGGTGGCCAGCACGTGGCACAGCGCGAGCATGATCGCGACGTCGCTGCCCGGGCGCGGCGCCAGCCACCGCGCGGCACCGTGAATGTCGTCGCGCAGCGGGCTGATCGAGACGATCTCCCCGCCGCGGGCCCGCAGGGCGTCGAGGGCGCCGCGGGTCGGATGGTTGCTGGTGCCGCCGTCGTTGACGTAGGTGTTCTTCAGCGGGACACCACCGAAGCACACCATCAGGTCGGTCTCGCGGGCGATCACGTCCCAGTTCGTGGCGCGGGCGAACAGCTTCCAGTGGGTGCCGATCACCCGCGGCATGATCACCGCGGTCGCACCCAGCGAGTAGGTGTTCTCCGATCGGGTGTAGCCGCCGAGCATCTTCAGGAACCGGTGCACCTGGCTCTGCGCGTGATGGAACCGCCCCGGCGCGGACCACCCATAGGAGCCGCCGAAGATCGCCCGGTTGCCGTGCCGGTCGACGACGCGGCGCAGCTCGCCGGCGAGGAGTTCGATCAGTTCGTCCCAGGACACCGCGACGAACTCGTCGGCGCCGCGCCGGTCCGACGGCCCCGGACCCCGTTCGAGCCAGCCGCGGCGGACGGCGGGCCCGGCGATCCGCGCCCGGTGCCGCACCGATCCGATCGCGTTGTCGAGGATCGGCGACGGGTCGGCGTCCCCGGGGAACGGGTGCACGGCGACGATGTCACCGTCGGCGGCCTCCGCCTCGAACATCCCCCAGTGCGCCATCTGCTGACGCCGGACCGGCTGCGCACCCACGGTGGCCAGTGTGCCACCGCGGGTGCGGCCCGCCGAGGTCAGGGCTGCCGGAAGCTCGGGACGGGGCTCAGGGCAGGGCGTTGACGAGCTGCTCGATGGACACCCGCGGACCGGAGAAGAACGGGGTCTCCTCCCGAACGTGCATCCGGGCCTCGGTGGCCCGCAGGTCCCGCATCAGGTCGACGATCCGGTCCATGGCGGGAGCCTCGAACGCGAGAAGCCACTCGTAGTCGCCGAGCGCGAACGCCGGGACGGTGTTGGCCCGCACGTCCGGGTAGTCGCGGGCCTCCTTGCCGTGGTCGGCGAGCATCTTGCGGCGGTCGGCGTCGGGCAGCAGGTACCACTCGTAGGAGCGGACGAACGGGTACACGCAGATGTAGTCGCCCGGCTCCTCGCCAGCGACGAACGCGGGCAGGTGGCTCTTGTTGAACTCGGCGGGACGGTGCAGGCAGGCGTTCGACCAGACCGGGTCGCTGGCCTGCCCGAGGTCGGTGCTGCGCCGGAAGTCGGCGTACAGCTTCTGCAGGTCCTCGAGCTTCTCGGCGTGGTACCAGATCATGAAGTCGGCGTCCGCGCGCAGACCGGAGACGTCGTAGATCCCGCGGACGATCACGTCGGTCTCGTTGAACGAGTCGAAGAAGTCCCGCGCGTTCTTCACCGCGGCAGCGCGGTCCTCACCGAGGACCCCGGGCTGGACCTGGAACACGGAGAACATCGCGTAGCGCAGGGTGGAATTGAGCTTGTCGTAGTCGAGGCGTGCCATGGCCCTATCCTGCCACCGTCGCCGCGAGCCGTGCCGCCGCCGTCGTCGCCGACCGGACGCAGGCCGGAACGCCGACGCCGTGCAGCATCGACCCGGCGACCTCGAGTCCGTCGATCCCGGCGACCGCGGACTCGAGGTCCGCCACGATCCCGAGGTGCCCGGCCCGGTACTGCGGCAGACCGCCGTGCCAGCGTTGGACGAACGACGCGACCGGCTGGTCGCCGACCCCGGTGACGGTGGCGATGTCGGCGCGGGCCAGGGTGATCAGCTGCTCGTCGTCGGCGTCGACGATCGCGGCGTCCCCGAACCGGCCGAAGGAGGCGCGCACGAGGGTGGCGTCGCGGGCGCCGAGGTGCGGCCACTTCCGCGCCGACAGCGTGAACGCCTTCGCGGCGAGACCCTCGCCGGTCGCGACCAGGATTCCCGAGTTCTGCGGCAGCGCAGACTCTTTCGGGAACCCGAGGGTCACCACCACCGACGACGCGACCGGAATCCGGCCTGCCGCCGCCGCGGCGTCAGGCGCGGCATCGGCGAGCAGGGTCGCCGCCCGGTCGGCGGGCAGCGCGACGAGCACGCCGTCCACCTCTCCGATCGGGTCGACCCGCCAGCGGCCGCCCGCGCGGCGCAGCCCGGCGGCGGTGGTGTGCGCGCAGAACTCGGCGGCGGCCGCCGCCCGCAGCGCGCCGAGCAGCGTCCCGTATCCGCCGCGGAGGGTGCCGAAGACCGGGGCGGTGGACGGCGGCGGCAGGGCGCGGCGGACCGCGGCGGTGAGGCTGGCGGACCCGGCGTCCAGTGCGGCCGCCAGCGCGGGCATCGTCGCCCGCACCCCCGCCGTGTCGGACAGCCCCGAGTAGACGCCGCCGAGCAGCGGGTCGACGGAGCGGCGCACCACCTGCTCGCCGAACCGCGACCCGACGAGGGCGGCGACCGAGACGTCGCCGCCGCGGTCCCACGCCAACGGCAGCGTCGGCTCGGCGTCGATCCGCGCGAGGGTGGCCGCGTCGACGAGTCCGGCAAGCGATCCGGAATCGGCGGGAATGCCCATCAGGGTGCCCGCGGGCATCGGGTGCAGCCGCCCGTCCGCCCAGATCAACGGTCGCGCACCGGACGGGTGTTCGACCTGGTCGCTCAGCCCCAGCTCGGTGAGCAGGTCGAGCACCTCGGGGCGGCGGACGAGGAACGCCTCTGCCCCGACGTCGACCGGCCCGTCCGCGATCGGGACGGTGCGCAGCTTGCCGCCGAACCGGTCGGACGCCTCAAGCACCACGATCCGGGCGTCCGGACCGAGAGTCGTCCGCAGCCGGTACGCGGCGACCAGGCCGGAGATGCCGCCACCGACCACCGCGATCGTGGTCACAGCGAGTGCACCAGCTCCACGACGTCGGTGATCACCGCAGGATCGGTGTCGGGGAGCACCCCATGCCCGAGGTTGAAGATGTGTCCGGTCGCGCCTGCCGCGAGCGCCCGGTCGGCCTCGCCGACGATCCGGCGGACCTCCTGCTCGATCGCCGGCCTGCCCGCGAACAGCACGGCCGGGTCGAGGTTGCCCTGCAGGCCCTTGCCGGGGCCGACGCGGCGGGCGGCCTCGTCCAACGGAATCCGCCAGTCGACGCCGACGACGTCGGCGCCCGCCTCCCCCATCACGCCGAGCAGTTCGCCGGTGCCGACCCCGAAGTGGATCCGCGGCACGCCCGCCTCGGCGACCTCGGCGAACACCCGCTGCGAGTGCGGCAGCACGTACCTGCGGTAGTCGGCCTGCGACAGCGCACCGGCCCACGAGTCGAACAGCTGGACCGCGTCGACGCCCGCGTGCAGCTGCGCCTGCAGGAACGCGATCGTGGTGTCGGTGAGCGCACCGAGCAGCGCATGCCAGGTCTTCGGGTCCGAGTGCATCAGCGCCTTGGTGCGCTCGTGGTTGCGGCTCGGGCCCCCCTCGACCAGGTACGACGCCAGCGTGAACGGGGCGCCGGCGAACCCGATCAGCGGGGTGTCGCCGAGTTCGGTGGTCAGCAGCGAGATCGCCTCGGTGACCGCGCCGACCTCCTCGGGACGCAGCCGCGGCAGCGCCGCGACATCGGCGCTCGTGCGGACCGGGTTCGCGACGACGGGCCCGGTGCCCGCGACGATGTCGAGATCGACCCCGGCCGCCTTGAGCGGAACCACGATGTCCGAGAACAGGATCGCGGCGTCCACCCGGTGCCTGCGCACCGGCTGCATGGTGATCTCGCAGACCAACTCCGGGTGGAAGCAGGATTCGAGCATTCCGATGCCGGAGCGGATCTCGCGGTACTCGGGCAGCGACCGCCCGGCCTGACGCATGAACCACACCGGGCGGTGGCTGGGGGTCCGCCCGGTCGCCGCGGCGAGCAGCGGCGCGTCGGGCAGGTGCCTGCGATAGGGGTACCGCGCCCCGCTGGTCATCGCCGAATTCGTGTCTTCCAGATCGCTCATGTGTCCCAACGCTCGTCGCCCGATTCGTCCTCTGCGGGCCATGCTGCCAGATCCGCCCGCCGCACCCCCAACGGACGGCGCGGACCGGGACGAACGTACCGGTCCGGCGCGCCTCCCCCGCCCACGGCGGGGGTCCGTCTACCGTCCGAGCTGTGACCATGTCCGGACCCAACGCCGAGCCAGCGCAGTTCCGCAGCGCCGTCGACTCGATGCACACGGCATCGGTCCATCCGCAGATCGAGATCGGTCCGATCCGCCCCCCGCAGCGGCTCGCGCCGTACAGCTACGCGATCGGCGCCGAGGTCCGCCATCCGGACACCGACGGCACCGCCGAGGAGCCCGAGGGCGACGCCTTCGGTCGACTGATCCTGCTGTACGACCCCGCCGGCGACGAGGCATGGAACGGGACGATGCGGTTGGTCGCGTACATCCAGGCCGACCTGGAGGCGGACCTGGCCGCCGACCCGCTGCTCCCGGAGGTCGCCTGGAGTTGGCTGGTGGATGCGCTCGCCGCCCACCACGAGGAGGTGACCGCCCTCGGCGGCACCGTCACCGCCACCAGTTCGGTCCGGTACGGGGACATCGCCGGGCCGCCGCAGGCCCATCAGCTCGAGGTGCGCGCGTCCTGGACCGCGGCGAGCCCCTCCCTCGCCCCGCACGTGGAGGCGTTCTGCGAGGTTCTCGCCGCCGCGGCGGGCCTCCCGCCCGCCGGGGTCACCCCACTCGGTCGCTGACCAGGTCACCGGGCCCGGTCCGCACCGACGCCCGCACCGACTCCAGGAATGCCCCGACGCCGAGCACCACCTGGTCGGTGCGAATCGAGTGGAAGATGTCGAAGGCGTGCTGCGCGCCGCGCAGTTCGGCATAGCCGACCGGGTTCTCGGACGCCGCGCGCAGCCGTCGAACGAACTCCCGCGCCTCGGCGACCGGGATGAACGAGTCGTTGCTGCCGTGGACGACGAGGAACGGCGGCGCATCCGCGCGCAGGTGGGCCAGCGGGGACGCCAGCCGGTAGGCCTCGGGGAACGCGGCGCCCTTGCCGAGGACCATCTCGCTGAGCGGTGACTCCACCCGCTGCCGCACCGCCTTGATGCCGGTGTCCCCGGCGAAGTCGTACACCCCGTACATCGGCACGCAGGCCTGGACCGCGGTGTCGGCGTCCTCGAACCCCGGCTGCAGGGCTGGCTCGTTCGCGGTCAGCGCGAGCATCGCCGCCAGGTGACCGCCCGCGGAGCCCCCGGTGACGGCGAGGAATCCGGGATCGCCGCCGAAGCGCGGCCCCTCCGAACGCAGCCACCCGACCGCGCGCTTGAGCGCGACGAGCTGGTCGGGCCACACCGCCTTCGGGGAGAGGGGGTAGTTCACCGCGGCGCACACCCAGCCGCGGGAGGCGAGCGCCGCCATCAGCGGCAGCCCCTGATGGTCCTTGCTGCCGATCACCCAGCCGCCGCCGTGGATCTGCAGCAGCATCGGGGCGTTCGGCGGGGTGTCCCGGTGGTGGTAGACGTCGACGAGGAATCGGCGTCCCCCCGGCGCATAGGCCTGGTTCCGGACGATCCGGACGTCGGGGCGGGTGAACGCGAAGGGGCGCAGCGCGGCCCCCCAGTCGAGCAGCTCCGTCGGGGCGGGTACGTCGATGTCGGCGAGCGCCGCCGCCATCTCGGCTCCCGCGCGGTGCGCGGTCACGATGCCGGTCCCGAGGGCGGCGGCGGACGTCGCCGCGAGGGCGAGGCCGATCCGGTCGCTTCGGGTGCGGGCGCCGTGCCGGGCCACGTGCACGCCCGCGTCGACGGCGGTGGCGAGCAGCTGAGCGGGCGCGAGTTCCGAGGTGAGCCAGCCGCTGAGGAACGCCGGGATCGAGGTCGGCATCCCCGGGACGGGCCGCAGCGCGTTGACGGCGGTTGCCGCGTTGACGGCCTGCCTGACCAGGAAGGATCTACTCATGGGACACCTTTCACGGGGTCGACGACACGCGGCTCTCACCATTTCCTTAGAACAATCTAGAACACGTTCTACTATGTCCGCCATGGAGAGACTGAGCGGTCTGGATTCCACCTTCCTCTACCTCGAGACGCCGACGCAGATGCTGCACGTGTGCGGCCTGATCGTCCTCGACGTCTCGACGGTACCCGGCGGGTACAGTTATGCAGGCCTGAAAGCTGAACTGGGAGCACGCATTCGAGGAATGCCCGGCTTCCGGCGGAAACTATTCGACTCGACGTTCAACCTGGACCACCCGGCCTGGGTGGAGGACTCCACCTTCGACCTCGACCGCCACCTGCACCGCGTCGCCGTCCCCGCGCCGGGGGGTCGCGAGGAACTCGAGGAGCTGTGCGCGCACATCGCCGGCCAGCAGATGGATCGGACCATCCCGCTGTGGGAGATGTGGATCATCGAGGGCCTCGAGGACGGCTCGGTCGCGGTGATGTCGAAGATGCACCACGCCAACGTCGACGGCGTCACGGGCGCCGGGATGATGTCGCAGCTGTGCAGCCTGACCCCCGACGCCCCGCGCCCCGACCCCGACCCGAGCCAGCGCGACGCGGGCAAGGGCAGCACCCTCGACCTCGCGGTGAGCGGTGCGCTCGGCTTCCTCGGCCGCCCGGTCGATCTGGTGAAGGCGCTCCCCAGCGCGGTCGCCCTGCTCCCCCGGTGGATCCGCCGGGCCCGCCGCGGCGAGGCGATGCCCGCCCCGTTCACCGCGCCCCGCACCTCGTTCAACGGCGCGATCACCGCGCACCGCACCCTCGCCTGGACCCAACTCGACCTGGACAAGGTCAAGCTGGTGAAGAACGCCTTCGACGTCAAGGTCAACGACGTGGTCCTGGCGCTGGTCGCGACCGCGCTGCGCAGCTACCTCGACGACCGGAACGAACTGACCGACAGCCCGCTGGTCGCGATGGTCCCGGTCTCCGTGCACGACGTCTCGGACCGGCCGGGGACCAATCAGATCTCCGGCATGTTCACCCAGCTCGGGACCGGCATCGACGACCCGGTCGAGCGGCTGCTCCAGGCCAACAGCCACAACACGATGGTCAAGTCGCACAACGCCTCGCTCGGCGCCACCCTGCTGCAGGACTGGTCCCAGTTCGCCGCACCCACCCTGTTCGGCGGGGTGATGCGCGCCTATTCGACGCTGCGCCTCGCCGAGCGGCATCCGGTGGTCACCAACCTGATCGTCTCGAACGTGCCGGGGCCGCCGATGCCGCTGTACTTCCTCGGTGCACGGATCTCGGCCATGTACCCGCTCGGACCGATCTTCCACGGCAACGGGCTGAACATCACGGTGATGTCGCTCGACGGCACGCTGAACGTCGGCGCGGTGTCCTGCCGGGAGCTCGCCCCGCGACTGTGGGACCTGACCGACGCCTTCGGCCCCGCGCTCGACGAACTGGTCAAGGCCGCACGCGCGAAGTCACGGAAGCGACCGCGGGCATCAGCCCGGACCTGAACTCGTCCGCGGCAAGCACGCAGGCCCCGTGACCGGCCTGCACCTCGTAGGTCGCCGCGCCCGCGATCTGCCTGGCCATCCAGTGCTGCCTGCGCGCCGGGATCACCTGGTCGGTGGCCGTGACCACCACCGAGGTCGGCAGGGTCAGGTCCGCGATCCAGCCGGACGAGTCGAACTTGCCGACCTCGGCGACGGCCCGGCCGACCGCGCCGGGGCTGGTGCTGCGGAACTGCCCCATCAGCCATTCGCGCTGCCTGCCGACGGGGTCGCCGTCCACCTCCGGACGGCGCCCCGCCCCGGGCCGCAGGGTGGCCATCGACCCATTGAGGGCGTCGAGCGCGATCCGTTCCCTGGCATTGCGTTTGAATCCGGTGGTGCCCGCACAGAGCACCATGCCCGCGACCCGGTCCGGGTGGGCGCGCGCGGCGAGCTGCGCGACGAGCGACCCCATCGAGTAGCCGACGACGACGAACCGGTCGAGGCCGAGCACGTCGCCGAGCGCGGCGACGTCGTCGGCGCAGTCCTCGAGGGTGAAGCGGTCCGAGCGGATGCCGCGGCCGTGCCAGCGCTGGTCGAGTGTGACCACCCGCCCCTTGGTCGCGAGCGCATCGATGACCGGGTACCAGGTCAGCGCGGCCGTGCAGGCCAGCGCGTGCAGCAGCACCAGGGTCGGCCGGTCCTGGTCGACCCGCTCACCGGTGTCGAGCACGTAGGTGCTGCCGCGACCCGGGAGTTCGACGTCACGTCCGGGTGGCAGCGACCCCACCGGCGCGAGTTCCCCGAACCGGGACATCGGACCGAATGGGGAGAAGCCGGGAACGGACGCAAGTGCGGAAGGACCGGCCATCTGTACACCTCTCGTTCGCCGCGGTGGGCCTCACCGTAGCGCGGTGCCGCCCGAGAGCTCCGCCGAAACGGACAATTTCGATTGAATCGTAACGAAATTCGAGATTACCCGAGAACTCCGGTCACGGGTATCGAAACGCCGATCTGAATCATCCCGACCATGCGCAGGGACCACACCCCGGGGTTGGCGGCGGCACGCACGTCGTAGAGTCAGCAGTCATGCCAGCGACCTCGGACGACGCATCGACCTCGGACCACTCCCCCGCGTCGGGTGGGACGTCCGCGGTGCCGCTGTTGACCCCGGCAGAGGGTGTTCCCGAGGTCGTCGACTCGCCGCGACTGCTCGCCGCAGCCGCCGACCGGCTCGCCGCCGGAACGGGTCCGCTCGCCGTCGACGCGGAGCGGGCGTCGGGCTTCCGCTACTCCGGTCGCGCGTACCTGCTGCAGTTCCGCCGGGCGGGGGCGGGAACCGTCCTCGTCGACCCGATCCCGATCGCCGCCGATCTCGGTCCGCTCGCCGACGTGATCAACCCGCTCGAGTGGGTGCTGCACTCCGCCGACCAGGACCTGCCGGGAATGGCCGAGCTCGGGCTGCGCCCCACCGCCCTCTACGACACCGAACTCGCGGGCAGGCTGGCCGGCTTCGAGCGGGTCGGGCTGGCGGCCATCGTCGAGCGGATGCTTGGCCTGGAACTGCGCAAGGGACACGGCGCCGACGACTGGTCCCGCCGCCCGCTGCCCGAGTCCTGGTTGAACTACGCGGCGCTCGACGTCGAGGTGCTGGTGGAGCTGCGCGACGCGATGGCCGCCGAGCTGGCGTCGCAAGGCAAGACCCGCTGGGCGGCGGAGGAATTCGAGCACGTCCGCCTCGCAGGCCCGCCGAAGCCGAAGCCGGACCGGTGGCGTCGCACCTCCCAGATCCACTCGCTCAAGTCGCCCCGGCAGCTCGCCGCCGTCCGCGAGCTGTGGCAGGCCCGCGACGAGATCGCCGCCCGGCGCGACATCGCGCCGGGACGGATCCTGCCGGACTCGGCGATCGTCGCCGCCGCGAGCGCGAACCCGAGATCGATCGATGCGCTGCGGGCGCTCCCGGTGTTCGGGGGGCCCCGTCAACGTCGCAGTTCCCGGACCTGGCTGCAGGCGCTCGAGCGGGCCCGCGCCCTCCCGGAGTCGGACCTGCCGCCGGTGACCCAGCCCTTCACCGGGCCGCCGCCCGCGAACCGGTGGGCCCGCAAGCATCCGGAGGCGGCGGATCGCCTCGCCGCGGCGCGGGGCGCGATGGCCGCACTCGGCGAGCGGGTGCACGTGCCGGTGGAGAACCTGCTGACCCCGGAGCTGGTGCGCAGGCTGTGCTGGGACTTCGTTCCCGACGACCACCGCGACCAGGACGTCGCGACGTTGACGGCGTTCGTCGACGCGGCGCTGACGGCGGGCGATGCCCGACCCTGGCAGCGAGAGCTGACGGCACCCGTTCTCGCACAGGCCCTCGGCGGGCACTGACCTACACGATCGGGGCGACGGCGAGCATCAGGTCGGTGCACCGTTCGACGAGCACGTCGGTGTCGACGTCGACCGCGCCGTCGAGCCACGCGGTGAGGATCTGCGCGAGGCCCCCGACGACGAAGTGCGCGACGAGGTCGACCTCCGACCCCGCAGGCAGATCGTAGAAGTCGACGACCTGCGCGGTGGTCAGCCCGACGAACATCCGCGCGGATTCGAGCCGCCGCCGCGCGAGGACCGCGGTGACCGGGCCGGAGAACACGAGCCTGCCCAACCGCGGGTCCGCCGAGACGTCCCGGACGATGGTGGCGACGCAGGCCCGGACCAGTGCGCGCTCCTGCGGGGGAGCCTCGGCGACCGCCCGCAGCGTCGACTCGGCGATCCGCGAGGTGGCGTGGTCGTACACGGCGACGGCGAACGCGTCACGGTCGGGGAAGGATTCGTAGAAGTAGCGGGTCGCCAGCCCGGCGTGCTTGCAGACCCCGCGCACCGAGACGACGGGCTCCCCCTCCGCCGCGCCGAGCAGGTCGAGGCCCGCCTCGATCAGCTGCGCGCGCCGCTCGGCGCGCCGCCGATCCCCGTCCACCCCCGCGTACACCCGCGCCGACGACGTCATGCCGACCATCCTTCCACCACGATGGCCGATTCCCTGGACCGATCACATATATGTGACTACAGTCGTACTCAGATAAGCCCGATGGCGGCGACGCCAGTACTGGATCTGGAGGGGCAGATGTCGGTGACACAGCGAAGCAACGGGAAGACACCACGGGACGGAAAGACACCACGGAAGCCCGCGCCGAGCGGCAGCATTCGTGCGATCGACGGCGGACCCGTGCTCGCACAGATCGACGGGATCTCGCTGATGGCGGGCGCCGCGAACGTCATCATGCAGCTCTCGTGGCCGGGCGTCGGCTACGGCGTCATGGAGAGCACCGTCGAGTCCGGTCGCCTGTTCGACCATCCGATCAAGCGCAGCCGCACCACCCTGCAGTACCTGGCGGTCGCGGCGCTGGGCACCGACGAGGAGAAGCAACTGTTCCGCCGCGGCGTCAATCGCGCACACGCCCAGGTGCGCTCCGGCGAGGCCAGTCCGGTCGAGTACAACGCGTTCGATCCGGAGCTGCAACTGTGGGTCGCGGCCTGCATCTACCGCGGCTTCGAGGACACCCATCGGGTCCTGCGCGGCGAGTACACCCCCGCCCAGCGCGAGTACTACTACCAGCGGGGCGCCGTGTTCGGCACGACCCTTCAGGTCACGCAGCAGATGTGGCCCGCGAACCGGGACGCCTTCGAGGAGTACTGGACCGAGTCGCTGACGAAGGTGTCGATCGACGATGCCGTCCGCGCCCACCTCGACATCATCGCCCGCGCCGGATTCGCGCATCCGATCCTCGCGCGGCTCCTCGGCCCGCTCAACCTCTTCATCACCAAGGGCTTTCTCCCGCAGGAGTTCCGGGACCAGATGCGCTACTCGTGGACCAGCAGGGACCAGCGGCGGTTCGACCGGCTGATGCGGGTCGTCGCCGGGGTAAACCGACTGCTTCCATCGCCGCTCCGCGAGTTTCCGTACAACTATCTGATGGCCGACCTGCGGTGGCGCATCCGCACCGGCCGATCTCCGATCTGATCGGACGACGGCGGGGCGGGCGTGCGCGGCACGACCGGCCCCGCCCGACCCGCTACGCGGTGCTGGCCGCCGACCCGGACGCGCCGCCGTCCGCCGAGCTGCCCGAGCTGATCTTGTCCAGGATCGAGACGATGCTCGACACGGCGCTGACGATGGTCACGATTTCAGCAGATCCCACGATGTGTCCTCCCATACAGTGCGGTCGCGGCGGATCCCCCGACCCGAGATAAACCTACGATGGGACGCGAAACCGTTCACGGCCTTGACAATTCGAGGCACCACTGGTTCTCGACAGCACAGGTCACCGACGCGAATCGGGGCGCCCCGACCACGTACCTGTGAACCTCGTTGTCAGACACAATGATCGGGATGCCGCCGCCACCGGTGCCCGCATCCACCGTCGGGCCCGCGGCCGCGACACGGCGGTGAGGCAGATCACCGACGGTTCCGCGCCGGCGGTGAGGCAGGCCACTCCCGGCGCGCGGACCGTTCACGTTCCGTTGCCCGCACCGACATTCCCCGGCGATCGCGCGTGCATCGGGGCTGTGGCGTTCACCACGCGGATGGGACGGATATGCTGACCGCCGAGCGAAACGGACCGGGTCAGGAGTGTGGGCATCGACGCGCGAGAACTCCGACCGGGCAGCGTGGTGGCCGGGTATCGCATCGAGCGCCTGCTGGGCGCCGGCGGCATGGGCAGCGTCTATCTGGCCGCACATCCGAGCCTGCCCCGGCTGGTCGCGCTGAAGCTCCCCGACCCATCGTTGACGCGGACCCGCGAGGGTCGGGACCGGGTGCTGCGCGAGGCCGACCACGCGGCGCGGCTCGACCATCCGAACATCGTCGCGGTCCTCGACCGCGGGTCCGTCCCCCACCGGGGCGGCGACCGGCTCTGGATCGCGATGCAGTACGTGGACGGGACCGACGCCGCCACACCGCTGCGGCGGGGCCCGATGACCGCCGATCGGGCGATCGCGATCGCAGCCGACATCGCCCGCGCCCTCGACCACGCACACCGCGCGGGGGTGCTGCATCGCGACGTCAAGCCCGCGAACATCCTGCTCACCGCCCCCCGCCCCGGTGAGCGGGAACGGGCACTGCTCGCCGACTTCGGGATCGCGAAGGGCCTCGACTCGCCAGCACTGACGCGGACCGGCACCGTCGTCGCGAGCCTGCAGTACGCCGCACCGGAGCAGCTGGAGGGGCGGCCGCTCGACGGACGAAGCGACCAGTACGCGCTCGGCTGCACGCTCTACCACCTGCTGACCGGCCGCGCACCGTTCCCCGGTTCGGACACCGCGCACCTCGTGCACGCGCACCTGAACCTGCCCGCACCCCGAGTCACGGCGGCGCGGCCCGAACTGCCCCCCGCGCTGGATGCGGTGATCGCCAGGGCGATGGCGAAGAACCCCGCCGACCGGTTCCCGTCCTCGGATGCGCTGGCCGCCGCCGCCCGCTCCGCGCTCGGCGCGGGGACCCCCGCGCCGCCCCCGTCGCCGCAGGCCCCGCCCGCCCCGACCAGGCATCTCGCCGCGCCAACGCCGACGGGGCCTGCGGCGGTCCCGGCACCGGCGCGGGGACGCAGGCTGCTCGTTCCGCTCGCCGCCTGCGCGGTGCTCGCCGCCCTGGCGGCGGCAGGCGTGGCGTGGCTGCCCGACGCCGGGCGATCCGACGCGGCGCCGCCGCCCGCGCACACCCCCGCCCCGCCGCCGACGACGACGCCACCACCACCGACGACGTCATCCCCGCCGACCAACGCGCCGCCCGCGCCCGTGAGCGTCGTCGACGAGCAGGGGTTCGGATTCGGCGGGCCGCGCTGCGATCGCACCGATCCCGCGGTGACCGTGGCACGCACCGCCGAGTCGGCGATCGTCGTCTGCCGGACCGCGTCGGGTCGGCTCTACTCGAAGGCCCGGCGGAGCGACGACACACCGCTCGACTTCGCCAACCCCAAGGCCACGGAGGACGGCTACACCGCGGGCCGCGGCGTGCGGAAGTACGCGCTCGACGAGGACGCCCTGACCATCACCGTGCGTGGCGACGTGATCGCCCGCGAGCCGGTGCTCGAGTACCACGACTCGGACGGGTAATCCGCCCTGCTCGAACCTCCCTCGTGCCGGTACCGCCGGTATTGACGTAGAGTAAGTTACCGACCGGTAGCGAACGTGGGACGGCTCGCTACGAGGGCAACCCGAGCCTCACCGCCCGACCGTGACGGTGAGCATCTCCACCAGGAGGAATCTTCCGTGTCTCCATCGACTTCGCAGGGTCGCGGTGTCGTCTTCGTCGACGGCATCCGCACCCCCTTCGGCAAGGCCGGAGCCAAGGGCATCTACGCCGAGACCCGCGCCGACGACCTGGTCGTCAAGGCGATCCGCGAACTGCTGCGCCGCAACCCGCAGCTGCCGCCCGACCGCATCGACGAGGTCGCGATCGCCGCGACCACCCAGACCGGTGACCAGGGCCTGACCATCGGCCGCACCTCCGCCATCCTCGCTGGCCTCCCCGAGACCGTGCCCGGCTTCGCGATCGACCGCATGTGTGCAGGCGCGATGACCGCGGTCACCACCACCGCCTCCGGCATCGGATTCGGCCAGTACGACGTCGTCATCGCGGGCGGCGTCGAGCACATGGGCAGGCACCCGATGGGTGAGGGCGCCGACCCGAACCCCCGCTTCCTGACCGACAAGCTGGTCGACCCGTCCGCGCTGGTGATGGGCAACACCGCGGAGAACCTGCACGACCGGTTCCCGACCATCACCAAGGACCGCACCGACGCCTACGCCGTCGCGTCGCAGAACAAGTACGACGCCGCGAAGAAGGCGGGCCTCATCGCCGACACCCTCGTCCCGGTCGCCACCCGCGCCGCGAACGGGTGGGGCCTGGCCACCGAGGACGAGCCGCCGCGCCCCGGCACCACGATCGAAGACCTCGCGAAGCTCAAAACGCCGTTCCGCCCCGCGGGCCGGATCACCGCGGGCAACGCCGCGGGACTCAACGACGGCGCGACCGCCGCGCTCCTCGCCGGCGAGGACACCGCCGCCGAGCTCGGCCTTCCGGTCGCCATGCGGATGGTCGGCTTCGCCTTCCAGGGCGTCGACCCCGCCGTGATGGGCATCGGCCCGGTCCCCGCGACCGAGAAGCTGCTCGCCCGGACCGGCCTGACGATCGAGGACATCGGCCTGTTCGAGATCAACGAGGCGTTCGCGGTGCAGGTGCTCGCGTTCCTCGAGCACTTCGGCATCGCCGATGACGACCCGCGGGTGAACCAGTGGGGCGGCGCCATCGCGTGCGGCCACCCGCTCGCCTCGTCCGGGGTGCGCCTGATGACGCAGCTCGCACGCCAGTTCGCGCAGCAGCCGGAGGTCCGCTACGGCCTGACCACCATGTGCATCGGCCTCGGCATGGGCGGCACCGTCATCTGGGAGAACCCCCACCACGCTGATTACCAGGCCGGAGGCAAGTAAATGAGTGACATCGCAAGCGCTTTCGCCGACGAGGTCGTGACGAACGCATACACCAAGCTGATCGCGGTGCCCGGCATCGAGGGCCCGGTCGCGCTGATCACCCTCGACAACGGTTTCGACCACAGCAAGCCGAACTCCTTCGGCCCCCGCGGGCTGCTCGCGTTCGACGCCGCCCTCGACGAGGCGTTCGCCGCGCACCCCGCCGCGATCGCCGTCACCGGCAAGCCGTTCATCTTCGCGGCGGGCGCCGACCTCAAGGGCGTCCCGTCGATCAGCTCCCGCGAGCAGGGCCTCGAGCTCGGACGCCTGGGGCACAAGGTGTTCCGCCGCCTCCGCGAGTCCTCCGTCCCGACGTTCGGGTTCGTGAACGGCCTCGCCCTCGGCGGTGGCCTCGAGGTCGGACTGCACTGCCACTACCGCACCTACGCCGACAACCTGCCCGCCCTCGGCCTGCCCGAGGCGATGCTCGGCCTGGTCCCCGGCTGGGGCGGCACCCAGCTGCTCCCCAACATCGTCGGCCCCGCCCATGCGGTGACGATCGCGGTGGAGAACCCGCTGAACAACGGCAGGACGTTCACCGCGGCGCAGGCCGCGACGTTCGGACTCGCCGACGCCGTGTTCGGTGGCGCCGACTTCCTCGAGCAGTCCCTCGCCTGGGCGGCGAAGGTGCTGGCAGGCGAGATCGTCCCCGCCCGCCCGGAGATCGACCGCGGCGCCGGCTGGGACGAGGCCATCGCCCGCGCCACCGCGATCGTGGCGGGCAAGACGAAGAACAACGCCCCCGGCGCCGTCCGCACGGTCGCGCTCCTCGACGCCGCCCGCCGGGTCGACCTCACCGACCCGGCGACCCTGGATGCCGGGTTCGCCGCCGAGGACGAGGCCCTCGCCGACCTGCTGATGACCGACGAGCTGCGGGCGGGCCTGTACGCGTTCAACCTCGTCAACTCCCGCGCGAAGCGGCCCGCAGGCGCCCCCGACAAGTCCCTCGCCCGCAAGGTGTCCGGGGTCGGCATCGTCGGCGCCGGCCTGATGGCCAGCCAGCTCGCGATGCTGTTCGTCAAGCAGCTCAAGGTCCCGGTGATCCTCACCGACATCGACCAGGAGCGGATCGACAAGGGCGTCGGCTACGTGCACGCCGAGATCGACAAGCTCGCGGGCAAGGGGCGGCTGTCCCCCGATGCCGCGAACCGGCTCAAGGCCCTCGTCACCGGCTCCCTCGACAAGGCCGCGTTCGCGAAGACCGACTTCGTCATCGAGGCCGTCTTCGAGAACATGGACGTCAAGAAGAAGGTGTTCGCCGAGCTCGAGGAGCACATCGCCCCCGAAACGATCCTGGCGACCAACACCTCCTCCCTGTCGATCACCGAGATGGCCGCGGACCTGACGCACCCCGAGCGGGTCGTCGGCTTCCACTTCTTCAACCCGGTCGCGGTGCTGCCGCTGCTCGAGATCATCAGGGGCGAGCGGACCGACGACGCCACCCTGGCGACGGCGTTCGCGACCGCGAAGTCGCTGCGCAAGTCGGCGGTGCTGTGCGGCGACAAGCCGGGCTTCGTGTTCAACCGGCTCGTCACCCGCACCCTCGGCGAGGTCATGGCCGCCGTCGACGAGGGCACCCCGTTCGACATCGCCGACAACGCGATCGCCGAGCTCGGCATGCCGATGAGCCCGTTCACGCTGCTCGCGCTCGTCGGCCCGGCCGTCGCGCTGCACACCGGCGAGACGCTGCAGGCCGCGTACCCGGAGCGGTTCCCGAGCTCGCCCGGACTCGAGGCCCTCGTCGAGGCCCGCAAGCCCGGCGTCTGGACCTGGACCGACCAGGGGCAGGTCGTCGATCCCGAGGTCGCCGCGCTGTGGCCGCAGGGTGACACGCCGTCCACCGCGGAGCAGGTCCTGGACCGGACCCGCCGGGCGTTCGCCGAGGAGATCGCGATCATGCTCGACGAGGGCGTGGTCGCCGCGGCCGAGGACATCGACCTCTGCCTGATCCTCGGCGGCGGGTTCGGGTTCTGGAACGGCGGAATCACCCCCTACCTGGACCGCACCGGCACCTCCGAGGCCGTGAACGGATCCCGGTTCCTTGCCGAGGGCGTCGCCAGCGTCTGATCGGTTCCCGCGGCACACGGGCACGGCACGATGCACTCGTGCCGTGCCCGTGACCGTTTCGCGCCCGCGTCGCCGACCCGGGCGCGGTAGAGTTCACGGGCCCGTGATCCGCGGCTGCGTCTGGCCGCACCGACGAAAGGCCGAAGCACGATGCGATTACGCCGATCCAGAACCGGCACCCCGGTGCGCCGCCGTGCGGCACTGGTGTCGATGGCGATTCTGCTGCCGCTCGGGGCGTCGGTAGCAGGACCCGTCGGCACCGCGAACGCGGCCATCGTGGACTGCCGCGAGTGTGACCTCTGGGTCGAATCCGACATGGGTGCGATCAAGTCGCGGGTCTTCCGCGCCAACGACGGCAACACGGACCGGGTGGTGTACGCGCTCGACGGGATGCGGGCCCGCAACGACTGGAACGGCTGGGAGATCGAGACCAACATCGCGCAGGCTCTGACCCGCGCGAACATCAACGTGGTCATGCCCGTCGGCGGCGAGTCCAGCTTCTACGCGGACTGGAACGCGCCGAGCACCTGGGGTCCGGGCGAGCTGGGCTCGTCCACCGGCAGCTCCAACGGCTCGTCGGCGCTCGGCAGCTCCGACGCCGGGGCCGAGGTGGACGGCAAGGCGAACACCTATCGGTGGGAGACCTTCCTGACCCGGCAGCTGCCGGAGGCCCTCGCGAACCGGTACGGCTTCAGTCGCACCCGCAACGGCGTGTTCGGCCTGTCGATGGGCGGCAGCGCCGCCCTCACGCTCGCCGCCTACCACCCGCAGCAGTTCAGCTTCGCCGGCTCGTTCTCCGGGTTCCTGAACAACTCGGCGCCGGGCATGCGGGAGGCGCTGCGCGTCGCGATGGTCTCGGCCGGCGGGTTCAACATCGACGCGATGGCGCCGCCGTGGGGCCCGCAGTGGCTGCGGATGGACCCGTTCGTGTTCGCCCCGATGCTCAAGGCAAACAACACCCGGCTGTGGATCTCGTCGGGCAGCGGCGTCCCCGGCAACGGCGACGTCAGCGACGCGCTCGGTGTGGTGCAGGCGGTGCCGCTGGAAGCGTTGGCGCTGGCCAACACCCGCGCCTTCGAGGTTCGGGTGGCCACGCTGGGCGGCGCAAACGCGCACTTCGACTACCCGGCCACCGGCGTGCACAACTGGAAGAACTGGGAGGACCAGGTCATTCGGATGATTCCCGACCTGGGCCGCAACATCGGATAGTCGATCTGCCCGCCGATTCCGCGCCCCGGGAGCATCTCCCCGGGGCGCGGAATCATCCAGTAGGTTAGCCTCACCTACATGAAGCGTTCGCTGTTCCGCGCAGGCATCGCCGCGCTCGCCCTCACCACCCTGGTCGGCTGTTCCTCGGACACCGACAGCACCGACCCGACGACCGGGACGGGCACCGGCGCGTTCCCGGTCACGATCGACAACACGTTCGGCGCCACCACCATCGATGCGGAGCCGCAGCGCCTCGTCACGATGGGGTGGAACGCGCAGGACGTGCTCTACGCCCTTGGCCTGACGCCCGTCGGGCAGCCGAAGTACATCTACGGCGCCGACCCGAACGGCGTGATGCCGTGGGCGCAACCCTATTTCGACGCCGACGCGACCACCCTGTACGACGACCCCCAGTCCGGTGACCCGTCCGTCGAGTCGATCGCCGCCCTCACCCCGGACGCCATCCTCGCGCCCTACGAGGGCTTCGACGAGACGTACTACCGTCGGCTCAGTGAGATCGCGCCGACCGTCGCGTATCCGGGCGGCGCCTGGCAGACCACCTGGCAGGACCAGACCTCGATCATCGGACAGGCCGTCGGCAGGCCCGACGAGGCGCGGGCGCTCGTCGACGGACTCGGCGCCACCCTGGCCGACACCGCCGCCGCCCACCCGGAGTTCGCGGGCAAGACCCTCACCGTGGTCAACTTCGACACCGCATCCGGTGCCGCGAACGTCTACCTGCCGACCGACCCGCGGGTGCAGGTCCTCACCGAGCTCGGATTCGTCAACGCGCCGGGGGTGGAGGCGCTGGCGCAGGACAACCCCACCGGCAGCTTCTACAAGTCGCTCTCGTTCGAGAACCTGCGCGACATCGACGCCGACGTCGTTGTCGCGTTCGTCGACGGGTCCTCCGACACCGCAACCCATCCCGCCCTCGGCCAGCTGTCCGCGATCGGGCGCGGCTCGGCGGTCCTGCTGAGCGACCAGCAGGTCGTCGCGGGACTGAGCAACGTCAACGTGCTCAGCATCCCGTGGGTGCTGGACAAGATCGCGCCCCAACTGTCCGAGGCCGCGGGCAAGGTCGGCTGAGACCGGCCGCGCGTCGCCGCGCGGACCGGGCCGGCGCGCAGTAGCGTCGGCCCGGAGGCACGCGGGCCGACAGTCTGGAGGCGAACATGGCGACGAACGACACCGCGTTCGACGGACCGGGATCCGGAGCCACCCGCGCGGCGGTCGGTCACGCGGTGCTCATCGCCGCATCCGCCGCGCTCGGCGGCTTCCTGTTCGGCTACGACACCGCCGTCATCAACGGCGCCGTCGGAGCAATCCGCGACAAGTACGAGATCGGCGCCGCCGGAACCGGTCTGACCGTCTCGCTGACCCTCCTCGGTGCCGCGCTCGGCGCGTGGATCGCCGGCGACCTCGCGGACCGCATCGGCCGCATCCGGGTGATGCAGTTCGCCGCGATCCTGTTCGTCGTCGGCGCCATCGGGTCGGCGTTCCCGTTCAGCGTCTACGACCTCACCGCCTGGCGCGTCGTCGGCGGTGTCGCGGTCGGCTTCGCCTCGGTGATCGCACCGGCCTACATCGCGGAGATCTCGCCCGCCGCCATCCGCGGGCGGCTCGGCTCGATGTACCAGCTCGCCATCGTGCTCGGCATCGCGATCTCCCAACTCGTCAACTACGCCCTGAACCAGGCCGCTGGCGGCGCCCGCGAGCCGCTCGCGGGCATCGAGGCCTGGCAGTGGATGCTCGCCCTCGAGGCGATCCCCGCCCTGCTCTATCTGGTGATGAGCCTGACGATCCCGGAATCGCCGCGCTTCCTGGTGCTGCGTGGTCGCGACGACGCAGCACGGAAGGTCCTCGCGAGCCTGGAGGGCGGCAGCGCTGACGTGGTCACCGGCCGGCTGGCCGAGATCCGCGCCTCACTGAGCGAGCACCGCGCGAAAACCACTTTGCGGCAACTATTCTCGAAGCCGCTCGGGGTGGCACCCCTGGTCTGGATCGGGATGACGCTGGCCGCACTGCAGCAGTTCGTCGGCATCAACGTGATCTTCTACTACTCGGCGACCCTCTGGGAGGCGGTCGGCTTCGGCGAGGACCGCTCCCTGCTGATCAGCGTGGTCAGCGCCGTCGTCAACATCGCGGGCACCTTCGTCGCGATCGCGGTGATCGACCGGATCGGCCGCAGGCCGCTGCTGCTGATCGGCTCGATCGGCATGGCGATCTCCCTGGCCACCGCCGCGATCTGCTTCCATTCCGCGACGATCACCACGAACGACATCGGTGAATCGGTCGCCACCCTGGAGGGCGCGGCGGGCACCGTCGCCCTGATCGCCGCCAACACCTTCGTGTTCTTCTTCGCCTTCTCGTGGGGCCCGGTGGTGTGGGTACTGATCAGCGAGATGTTCCCGAACCGGGTGCGGGCCGCCGCCGTCGGCATCGCGACCGCCGCCAACTGGGTCGCGAACTTCCTCGTCTCGGCGACCTTCCCGGCCATGGCCGATTGGAATCTCTCGGTCACCTACGGCGGCTACGCCGTGATGGCCGCGGTGTCCTTCTTCGTGGTGTGGAGGCTGGTCACCGAGACCCGCGGCCGCACGCTCGAAGCGGCGGGCTGAGCCGGGGCCGGATCAGGGCTGCGGGGCGGCACCGCTGTCCGCGGTGCTCGGCGCAACCTCCTCGGCCCGCAGCCCGGCCACCCAGCCGGTGATCTGCCGCGCCAAATCCTGCGCGGTCAGGCCGACCTCGGCGAGCACCTGGTCGCGGGACGCGTGGTCGAGGAACCGCTGCGGAACCCCGACGTCGCGGGCGGGGGTGTCGACACCCGCCGCCCGCAATGCCGCGGACACCGCGGAACCGATCCCGCCGTGCACGCCGCTGTCCTCGACGGTGACCACCATCGAGAACGCACGCCCCAGGTCGACCACCGCGCTCGGCACCGGAAGCACCCACCGGGGATCCACCACCGCCGCCGAGATGCCCTGCTGCGCAAGCCTGTCCGCGGCGTCGAGCGCCATCGCGGCGAACGACCCGACCGCGACGATCAGGACATCCCCGCGGGGCTGCTCGGACCCGTCCCCGCTCCGCGACGGAGGCATCGCGAGCACGTCGACGCCGCCGACCCGCTCGAGTGCCGGGATGCCCTCCCCCACCGCGCCCTTCGGGAACCGCAGCGCGGTCGGGCCGTCCGAGATCGCCAGCGCCTCACCGAGTTCCTCCCGCAGCGAGGCCGCATCCCGCGGCGCGGCGACCCGCATGCCCGGCACGATGCCGAGGAGCGAAAAGTCCCACATGCCGTTGTGGCTGGCTCCGTCGGGTCCGGTCACGCCAGCCCGGTCCAGCACCAGCGTCACCGGCTGCTTCAGCAGCGCGGCATCCATCAGCAGCTGATCGAAGGCCCGGTTCAGGAACGTCGAGTAGACGGCAACCACCGGGTGCAGGCCGCCGAGCGCCAGCCCGGCCGCGGAGGTCACCGCATGCTGCTCGGCGATGCCGACGTCGAACATCCGCTGCGGGAACCGCTCCCCGAACGCGGTGAGGCCGGTCGGTCCGGGCATCGCGGCGGTGATCGCGACGACGTCCTCCCGGTCGGCGGCGCGTGCGATCAGTTCATCGGAGAACACCGACGTCCAGTCCTGGACCGGGGCGCTGGTGGAACGGCCGGTGCGGGGGTCGATGACGCCGGTCGCGTGCATCTGGTCGGCCTTGTGGTTCTCGGCGGGCGCGTACCCCATGCCCTTGCGGGTGACGGCGTGGACGAGAACGGGACCGCCGAAGTCCTTGGCCCGGCGCAGCGCCGATTCCATCGCCGCCTGATCGTGGCCGTCCACCGGGCCCAGGTACTTGATCCCGAGGTCGGTGAACATCACCTGCGGGCTGACGATGTCCTTGATGCCCGCCTTCATCCCGTGCAGGAACTGGTAGGCCGCCCGGCCGATCCACGGCACCTTCTTGACCATCCGCCGACTGTTGTCGAGCACCCGCTCGTAGCCGGGCTGCAGACGCAGCGCCGCGAGGTGGTCGGCGACCCCCCCGATCGTCGGCGCGTAGGAGCGGCCGTTGTCGTTGATCACGATCACCACCGAGCGGTCCCGGCCTGCGGCGATGTTGTTCAGCGCCTCCCAGCACATCCCGCCGGTCAGCGCCCCGTCACCGACGACGGCGACGACGTGCCGGTCCTGGCCGGTGAGCGCGAACGCCTTCGCCAGACCGTCCGCGTAGGACAGCGCGGCGGAGGCGTGCGAGGACTCCACCCAGTCGTGCTCGGACTCGGTGCGGCACGGGTACCCGGACAGGCCGCCCCGCTTGCGCAGGGTGTCGAACCCGTCCTTGCGGCCGGTGACGATCTTGTGCACGTACGCCTGGTGGCCGGTGTCGAAGAGCACGGCGTCCTTCGGCGAGTCGAAGACCCGGTGCACGGCGAGCGTCAGCTCGACAACGCCGAGGTTCGGTCCGAGATGTCCGCCGGTCGCGGACACCTTCTGCACCAGGAACTCGCGCACCTCGGCGGCGAGCTCACGCATCTCGGCGAGGGTCAGACCGCGCAGATCGTCGGGGGTCTGGACTCGAGAAAGAACACCCAACGAGATCGCTCCCTCCGCAGGACGTCACGCGCGACCGCACGCACACGCGTCGACCGACCACCGGCCGACCCGGCCAGTCTACGGAGCCCGGAATCCGATGATCGCCAGGCGTACCGCCCGGTAGCCCCCGGACGGCTGCACCGCCTGCTCCATTATGCCCGCCACGGTGAGTCAACTCACAGCCTGCGCCGCCCGGCGCCAGGTCACGGCCTGCACGGTCGCCGCCGGGATGACACCCTGATCGGCATGCGCACTGTCGTGGACGCGATCATCGGCGAGATATACGAGCACTGCCTGGACAACCGGGCCGGGGCGCTCGCCGATTACATCCCCGAGCTCGCCCAGGTCCCCCCGGACACCTTCTCGCTGTGCGTGGCGACCACCGACGGTCACGTCTACGAGGCGGGCAGCACCGGGGTGGCGTTCACCATCCAGTCCGTCTCCAAGCCGCTCACCTACGGGTTGGCCCTCGCGGACCGCGGGACGGCGGCGGTCGCGGCGAAGATCGACGTCGAACCGTCCGGGGAGCCGTTCAACGAGATCAGCCTCGACCCGGTCACCGAGCGGCCCCGCAACCCGATGATCAACGCGGGCGCGATCACCGCCGCGTCCCTGATCGCGGGCGCGGACCCCGCCGAACGGTTCGAGCGGGTGCGCCGCTGCTACTCGACGTACGCGGGGCGGGAACTGGCAATGGACGAGCGGGTGTACGCGTCCGAGGCCCGCACCGGGCACCGGAACCGCGCGATCGGTCACATGCTCCGCTCCTTCGGCATCATCACTGACGACCCCGACGAGGCCGTCGACCTCTATTTCCGGCAGTGCTCGATCAACGTGACCTGCCGTGACCTCGCACTGATCGCGGCAACCCTCGCCAACAACGGCACCCACCCGCGCACCGGACGGCGCGCACTCTCCCCGGCCAACGCCGAGCATGTGCTGTCGGTGATGACCTCGTGCGGCATGTACGACGCGGCAGGCGAGTGGATCACGCAGGTGGGGCTGCCCGCCAAGAGCGGGGTCGGCGGCGGGCTGCTTGCGGTCCTGCCGGGGCAGATCGGCATCGCGGTCCACTCCCCCCGCCTCGATACCCACGGCAACAGTGTCCGGGGCGTTCAGGCGTGCCGCGAGCTGTCCCGCAGCCTCGAACTGCACTTTCTGCACGTCGGTCGCGCGGCCCGGTCGGCGATCCGCTCCACCTACACCGTCGACGCCGCGCCGTCCCGGCAGCGCCGCACCCCGGCCGAGCGCGCCGCCCTCGCCGAGCACGGCGCCCGCGCCCGCGTCTATGAACTGCACGGCGACCTGCTGTTTTCGGGCGCGGAGTCCGCGGTCCGGGCGGTCGGTTCCCGGGTGTCCGGCCTCGACGCGGTCGTCGTCGACCTGCGCCGCGTCGACGAGGTGGGGGCGGTCGGTCGCCGGATGTTCGCGGACCTGCGCGCCGACCTCGCCGGGCGGGGCTGCGGCTGCGCCTTCGTCGACCCGGACGGGCATCTCGGGGTCACCGCATCGAGCGTCGACCGGTCGGATCGCACCTACGCGGACCTGGACAGCGCCCTGGAGTGGGCGGAGACCGAACTGCTCGACCGGTACTGCCCGTCCGGACGGATTCCGGAGTCGATCGACCTGGTCGACCATCCGGCGCTCGCCGGCCTCACCCGAGCGGAATTCGACCGCATCGCAACCGAACTCGACATTGTCGACGTTCCGGCCGGGAGCACCGTGGTGCGGCGCGGGGACAACGCGATCGGGATCGCGATGGTGCTGTCGGGGCGGATCAGCGTCGTCGTGCACGGCGGCGACGGGACCAGTCACCGGGTCACCACGCTGGCACCGGGCATGACGTTCGGCGAGATACCGACGTTGGTCGGCGGCCCCTTTCTGAACGACATCCGCGCCGACACCGCGGCCCGCTTCGCGATCCTGAGCCCGGACCGCTTCACGACCCTCGCCGAGGCGGAACCGACCCTCAAGCTGGCCATCCTCGACCGGCTGACCCGGAGCGCATACGCGCAGCTCGACACCGCGATCCGCAGCCTCAGCGTGGCCGCTCTCCCCGCGCCGTCGGAGAGCACAGATCGGTAAATCCGTTGCCCGAAGCACCGAAATCGGACAGGCTGGAGCACATGCCCTCGGACCTCGCGATCGAAACCCACGGTCTCGTCAAGCGCTTCGGCTCCACCGTCGCGGTGGACGGCGTCGACCTCGCCGTCCGCCGTGGCGGCGTCTACGGCGTGCTCGGCCCCAACGGCGCGGGCAAGACCACCACCATCCGGATGCTCGCCACCCTCCTCGACATCGACGACGGCACCGCCCGCGTCCTCGGCCACGACGTGACCCGCGAGGCCGACACGGTCCGCGGCAAGGTCGCGCTGACCGGACAGTTCGCGTCCCTCGACGAGGACCTCACCGGCACCGAGAACCTGGTGCTGCTGTCCCGGCTGTACGGCTTCTCCCGGCCCGCCGCCCGCGACCGGGCCGCGCAGCTCCTCGCCGCGTTCGACCTCAGCGACGCCGCCGGACGGCAGGTGAAGAACTTCTCCGGCGGCATGCGCAGGCGGCTCGACATCGCCGCGTCGATCATCGTCACCCCGGAACTGATCTTCCTCGACGAGCCGACCACCGGCCTCGACCCGCGCAGCCGCAACCAGGTGTGGGAGATCGTGCGGGCCCTCGTCGCCGGCGGCACCACCGTGCTGCTCACCACCCAGTACCTCGACGAGGCCGATCAGCTCGCCGACCGGATCGCGGTGATCGACCACGGTCGGGTCATCGCCGAGGGCACGACCGGGGAACTGAAGGCGTCCGTCGGATCCGGCGCGCTGCACGTCCGGGTCGCGGACCCGGCCCGCCGCGACGAGGCCGCCGCGGTGCTTGCCGGGGTCCTCGGCGTCGACATCACCGCCGAGGCGGACGCGGCGGCGCTCAGCGCCCGCACCGACGACCCCGACCGCGTCGCCGCCGCGCTGCCTGCGCTCAACGAGGCGGGCATCGCCGTCACCACCTTCGCCCTCGGGCAGCCGAGTCTCGACGAGGTGTTCCTCGCGCTCACCGGTCGGCCCACCGACGTCTCGCTGGAAGGGACCCCGTCATGACGACCACCACCGTCACCAGCTCACCCGCGCTCGCGGTGGGCGAGGCCCTCGCCCTTGACGGGCCGCGGCCGAAGCGGCCGAGCGCGGTGACGTCGTCGCTGTCGTTCGGTTGGCGGGCGCTGCTGAAGATCAAGCACGTCCCCGAGCAGCTCTTCGACGTGACCATGTTCCCGATCATGTTCACGCTGATGTTCACGTACCTGTTCGGCGGGGCGCTTGCCGGCTCCACCGACGCCTACGTGCAGTTCCTGATCCCGGGCATCCTGGTGCAGACGGTCGTGATGATCACCATGTACACCGGGTTGACTCTGAACAAGGACATCGAGAAGGGCGTCTTCGACCGGTTCCGGTCGCTGCCGATCTGGCGGCCTGCGCCGCTGGTCGGGGCCCTGCTCGGCGACCTCGCGCGCTACACCATCGCCTCGGTGATCGTGATGGTGCTCGGCCTGATCCTCGGGTTCCGGCCGGCGGGCGGGATCGTCGGCATTGTCGCGTCGGTGGCGCTGCTGCTGCTGTTCTCGTTCGCAATGTCGTGGATCTGGACGATGTTCGCGATGCTGATGCGCACCGAGCAGGCCGTCATGGGCGTGTCGATGTTCATCCTGTTCCCGCTCACGTTCGCGTCGAACATCTTCGTCGACCCGTCGACGATGCCCGGGTGGCTGCGCGCATTTGTCGACGTGAACCCGATCAGTCACCTGGTCACCGCGATCCGTGGGCTGATGGCAGGCGAGGTGACCGCAGCACAGCTCGGCATCGTGTTCGCGTGGTGCGCGGGCTTCGTGCTCGTGTTCGGGCCGATCACGATGCGGCTGTACAACCGCAAGTCCTGACCGGACGAGGAGGCCCGGCCCCGAAGCGGGGCCGGGCCCTGTCGCGCGCGGCGGTCAGACCTTCGCGTACTCCTCGTCCGCGTCGGACGGCTGGATATCGATGGTGGTGCGCAGCGGCCGGTTCGGCAGGAACACGACGGCGACCACCGTGACGACCGCGACCGCGGCGGCGATCAGGAAGATCCGCCCGGTCGCGTCGCCGTAGGCGACGCGGATCACGTCCCGCACCGGCGCGGGCAGCGCCGCGAGATTCAGGTTGGCGCCGCCGCCCGGAGTGTGGGTGTCGATCCCGAGCTTCGCGAAGCCCTCGGCGGTCAGGTCGGTGACGCGGGTGGCGAGCACCGACCCGAGCACCGACACCCCGATCGCGCCGCCGAAGGTGCGGAAGAACGCCACCACGCTGCTTGCCGCCCCGATGTTGGCCACGCTGACGGTGTTCTGCACCGCGAGAACCACGTTCTGCATCAGCATCCCGGTGCCGAGCCCGAGCAGCGCGATCATCAACCCGATCTGCGTCATCGGCGTCTCGTGGTCGATGGTGGCGAGCAGCAGGAAGCCGACGAGCTGCAGGATCGATCCCGCGACGACGAAGCCCTTCCACTTGCCGAATCGGGTGATCAGCTGGCCGGAGCCGACGGTGCCGACCATCATGCCGAAGACCATCGGGATGGTGAGCAGGCCGGCCTCGGTCGGGGTGTGCCCCCGCGCGGTCTGGAAGTACTGCCCGAGGAAGGTGGTTGCGCCGAACAGGCCGACGCCGACCGCAACGGACGCGATGATCGCCAGCCCGGTGGTCCGCTCACGCACGATCGGCAGCGGGATGATCGGCGACGCCGCCCTGCTCTCGACGACGACGGTCGCGACGAGCAGCAGCACGCCGACACCGACGAGGATCGCGGACGGCGTCGACACCCAGTCGTAGTAGGTGGCCTTGCCCGCGAACGACACCCACACCAGCAGCACGGAGACGCCCGCGGTCAGCAGGGTGGCACCGACCCAGTCGATCGAGACGTCGTCCTTGCGGGTGGTCTCGATGTGCAGGGTCTTCTGCAGCAGCAGCAGCGCGATCACGGCGAGCGGGACGCACACGAAGAAGCACCAGCGCCAGCCGAGACCGTCCGCGATGACACCGCCGAGCACGGGTCCCCCCGCCATCGCGACGGCCATCACCGCGCCCATGTAGCCGGAGTACCTGCCGCGGTCGCGGGGCGGGATGATCGTGCCGATGATCGCGACGACCAGCGCGGTCAGGCCGCCCATGCCGACGCCCTGGATCACCCTGGCACCGAGCAGGACCGGCACGTTCTGCGCGATCCCGGCGATCACCGAGCCGACAACGAAGATGACGATCGACACCTGGACCAGGGTTTTCTTGTTGTACAGGTCGGCGAGCTTGCCCCAGATCGGTGTCGACGCCGCGGTCGCGAGCAGTGAGGTCGTGATGACCCATGCGTACTGCGTCTGGCTGCCGTTGAGGTCACCGATGATGGTCGGCAGCGCGGTCGAGACGATCGTCGAGCTGATCAGCGCCGTGAACAGCGCGGCCAGCAGACCCGCGAGCACCTCGAGGATCTCGCGGTGGGTCATCAGTTGGTCCGGGACGTGCGGCCCTGGCGCTGTCGTCGGTGCAGTCATGCGTGGTGCCCCCTCGGTGCATGGCCGATCTCCCGGAAGGTAAAGACAGGCTTTAATATGCTTGCGTTATGCAACTATATATTGATTGCATAGTGCAATCAAGTGGGCACCGTGCGTGAGATGCACCCCAATCGGGGTGAAAATCACGCACGGGCGCGTCAGCGCACCAGCAGGGCGAGGCACTCCATGTGGTGGGTGAGGGGGAACGCGTCGAAGGCTCGGACCCGCTCGAGGTGGTAGCCCTGCCCCAGGTAGAGGCCGATGTCGCGACCGAAGGCTGCGGGATCGCAGCCGATGTGCACGATCGCGGCGGCACCCGCCGCGGCGACGGCCTCGACGACCGACCTGCCCGCACCGGAGCGCGGCGGGTCGAGCACGACCGTGTCGACCGGACCCGACAGGTGATCGAGCGCATGCTCGACGCGGGACGCCTCGAACCGGACCTGCGGCAGGTCCGCGAGCGCGCGGCGGCCGGACTCGACCGCGCCGCGGCCGGACTCCACCGACACGACCGCGCCGCGCTCCCCCACCTGCGCGGCAAGGGCGGCGGCGAACACCCCGACCCCGCCGTACAGATCCCAGGCGGTGCCGCCGCCTGCCGCGCCCGACCAGTCGGCGACGACCTCCGAGTAGCGGGCCGCGGCGCCGCGGTGCGCCTGCCAGAACCCGGTCGCGGACAGCTCCCAGGCGCGGTCGCCGACGCGTTGGACGGCGCGCCCGCTGCCGATCACGACGTTTTCACGCCGCGGCCGGGACGTCGCGGCCCGGCGGGCGGTTGCGCCGCGCCTGCCTGGGCTGCGGCGGCCGGTCCGGCTCACGGGTGCGGGGTCGATCTCCACCACGTGCCGCACCCCATCGGCATCGACGGTGACCTGGAGTTCACCGCCGGGCCGCCAGCTGCGGTCGGCCAGCCCGTCATACATGCCCGAAACGGGTTGCGGGCAGGACAGGTCCGTGAC
>NZ_JBSGXD010000030.1:0-40447 GCF_053609225.1 Rhodococcus sp. NPDC054953
GATCCGATCGGATCGGCGGGGCGCCCTTCGTCGTGTGGCCGTTGCGTCAGCGGGTGAGCCCGGCGAGGTAGATGCTGTTGGCGGCGATCAGGTCGCGCACCTGGTTGCCGTAGCCGTACCGGTCGGCCGCCGCGACGGCCGCGTCGGAGGCCTGCTGCACCTGGTCGGCGGTCGGGGCGGGGAAGTTCTCGGGCAGGGCGGGCAGGGTTCCGACGGCCGGAGCGGCGGGAACCTCGGGTGCCGGTGCCGGTGCCGGTGCCGGTACCGGCGCGGGAGCGGGAGCGGGCGCGGGCTCGGGAGCGGCGGCGGTGGTCAGGTACTGACCGCAGTGCGGCCATGCGCCGACGCCCTGGGTGGCGAGCACATTCTCCGCGACCCGGATCTGCTCGGCCTTCGACGCGTTGTGCGGCGAGCCGGACCCACCGTTCGCGGCCCAGGTGCTCTGCGAGAACTGCAGCCCGCCGTAGTAGCCGTTGCCGGTGTTGGTCGACCAGTTGCCGCCGCTCTCGCACTGTGCGACGCCGTCCCAGTCGTAGGCGGCGGCGGAGGCGGTGGTGGTGCCCACTGCCATCGGGAGCGCGGCGAGGGCAGCGGTCGCGGCGACGGCGCCCAGGGTGCGGGCGGGGGTGAAGCGAGTCATGCGGGTGAATCCTCTCCGCGCGTGCCGACGGGGCCGCGCCAGTGCGCTGGAAATCGAACGGCCGTGGCGGACAGACTGCTGTTCGTCGCCAGGCGTCGCGATTGGCTCGCCGTCCCTGCCCCTCGAAGGTTTCGGGGTTCCGATCCCGCGGGGCAGATGTCGAGCAGCGGCGGGTCGGCTGGGCCCGGTCGTTTCGGGCCGACGGCGACGCTAGCCAACAATTCGCTGCGGGGCATCCCCGTCGAACTTCGGGCTGCCGCAAGGCAAGTCAACCGAGTAGCGGTGATTTCGCCTGGTCATCCCGGCGGGTTGCGAATCCGTGCCCGCACCGTTTCCTCGTCGTGATGTGGTGGGGATCACCCGGTTCTCGTGAAGTGCGCCACAGGGTTTCGGGTCTCGACCGGGCCGCGCGGCGCGGATTGTCGGGCGGGCGGGCGATTCGGGTGACGGCGTCCAGGCGATTTGTGTTCCGTTCATGCGACCGTGTAACTTCGTTTCTGCAGCGCGGGGTGGAGCAGCTCGGTAGCTCGCTGGGCTCATAACCCAGAGGTCGCAGGTTCAAATCCTGTCCCCGCTACGAAAGACGAAGGCCCGGTCCAGTAGGACCGGGCCTTCGTCGTTGTTGGCGCATGGCCCGGGTGTGCGCGCGAAGTCATGTGCACACGGGTTCTGCGGGGTGTGCGGGGGTGTTGGGCGTCGATCCTCGGTGTTGGTGCGGGGAAAGGTCTGTGCACAGGGGTTTTGCCGGCGGGGGCGGGGCGATTTGGAGCCGGTTGGAACTCGTGTACAGTGGTCAATGCAGCGCGGGGTGGAGCAGCTCGGTAGCTCGCTGGGCTCATAACCCAGAGGTCGCAGGTTCAAATCCTGTCCCCGCTACGAAGACGAAGGCCCGGTCTCACTACGAGACCGGGCCTTCGTCGTATCCGCTGTCGGTTGGTCGCTACCGCGCGCCGACGAGGCCAGCGCGCCGCGCCGCGACCACCGCGTCGGCCCGCGACGTCACCTCGAGCTTCCGGTGGATCGACTTCACGTGGCTGCGGACGGTGTTGACCGAGACGAACAGTTCCGAGGCGATCTCCGAGGCGCTCAGTGGGGTAGGCAGCAGCGCGAGAACCTCCAGTTCGCGACGGCTCAGGGCCTCGCGGTGGCCGAGGTCGGTGCGGTGCAGTCGGAACCTCTCGCGCAGCGCCGCGATCCGAGCCGGCAGGGCGCCCGGATCGACGGCGCCGGTGCACAGTTCCTCCGCGCGACCGAGTGCGACGGTCGCCTCGTCCCGGTTCCCCAACGCAAGGTGTGCCCGCGCCACCTCGATCAGCAGGTGTGGCACGACGAGCACCGTGTCGCCCCCGCCGCTACGCGCGCATTCGAGGGCGCTCGTGGCCGTGGTGAGTCCGAGCGTGGGATCGCCCCGCTCGATCTGCAGCCGGGCCAGGGCATGCTCGGCGGGCAGGTAGACGGGGTCGGGGCCGATGCGGAACGCGATGCGGGCCTGGGCGCATCGCTCGACCGCGACGGCCGCCGCCGCGCGGTCGCCGAGCTCGAGCTGACACAACGCGCGGTAGGCGGGGACGAACAGCCGCAGCGGACGAGTGAGGGGAGGTCCCTGGTCCAGTCGGTCGAGCACCTCGAGTGCCTCCGCGCAGCGGCCCTCCAGGTAGAGCATCGTCGCCAGCCGCAGTTCTGCCAACGGGACCAGTGGGACGGCGGGGTCGTATCGGGAGAGGAACCGCTCCCCGGCCCGCCGGGCGCTGCCGACGTCGTCGTAGCAGGCGGACCCATGGATGAAGTCCTCGACGTCGTCCCAGTTGCGGAAGGCGTCGACCGGCCTAGTCGGGGACGCGAGACGGCCCCGGGCGAGGGCGCGATCGCGGCGAGCCGCGTCACCCCCGGTCGCGCTTGCCCACGCCTCCCAGAACGCCAGGCGCGGATCGCGTTCGAGCGCCGACACGGGGATCCGCTCAAGCCAGCTCAATCCGAGTGACTGCCGCGGCACGACCGAGTTGGCGCGCACGTTGGACAGGATGTCGGCGATCGTGTCGTAGTCCTCGGCGCCAAGCAGGTGATGGATCGTCGCGGTCACGTCGTTGGCCCGCTCGAAGTGCCCGGCCGCCCGCCGGTGCAACTCGCGCCGTCCGGCCGGGTCCACCCGACCGAGTTCGGCGTGGAGGCGCTCCCGGACCAGGTGATGCAGTCGCCACCAGCAGCCGTCGTCGTCCAGGGCCGCGATCAGACCGGTGGCGTCGGCGACGTCCATCGCCACCGTCCAGGCTCGGTCGCTCTGCAGGATCTCGGTGAGGATCGTCGCGTCGAACCGCTCGAATACCGACATGCGGCGGAGCAGGTCGTAGTCGTCGCGGGTGCTGCCCGCCAACCCCTCCCGGACCAGGGCGCCGAGCGCGGCGTCGTCGTCCGGCCGCTGCGACACCACGCGGGACAGAGACTGCCCATGGGACATGGCCGATCCGATGAGCGAGACGGCGGCGGGCCAGCCGTCGGTCGCGTCGTCGATGCGCTGCACGTCGTCGGCGGTCAAGTGCAGGTCGTGGGCGCCGCCGAGGAGATCCGCGATCTGCGTGGTGCCGAGGCGCAGCGTCCCCGACGAGAGTTCGATGCCGTCCCCGCGCGCCCGCAGGCGCGCGAACGTGGGAAGTTCGAGCGGAACCCGGGTGCTGACGACCACGGTGAGGTTCTCCGGGATTCGGCCGAGAAACCAGTCGAGGCTCGCGAGCGTCTGCTCCCGGGTGATGAGGTGGGCGTCGTCGAGGACGAGAGTCCACCTGCCGGGTGATCCGGCGAACGCGTCGAGCAGTGGCACGATCATGTTCGCCCGTACTTCGCCGGAACTCGCATCCGCCTTGGTGTGGAGTCCGGCCGCCGAGGCGGCCGCGGCAATGGCGCCCCAGAGCACGCCCGGATCATTGTCGTCGTCATCGAGGCTGACCCACACTGGCCGCGTCGTGTTCCGATGGTGGAGCCACTGCGTGATCACCGTAGTCTTGCCGTAGCCCGCGGGTGCGCGGACCACCACCGCCCGCGCCGGGCGGTCCAGCAGGGCGAGTACGTCCAGGCGCAGGATCGACCGCGGGCCGGTGGTCGGCGGGCGGAATTTCGTCACGGGATACATCACGGCACATTCTCCAGGGTGTTGCTGCTCGGGAATCACCTGGGTGATTGCTGCTCCAGGGTGGGGTCGACGTCGCGGATGCGCCCTACGCTCACAGGTGAGCCCGACATGATCGAGAACATCGGGCCGGGAGCGGAATTCAGGAGGGACCCCGTGAGCAACACGCATCAGTCCGCAGAACACGCCCGTCACGAGTCGGCGCCGTCCACCGAGCGATTCGGACGCCGGATCGAACGCGACGACGACGCCGACTTCCCGTTCTACAACGGGAAGCCGACGACCATAACGGTCGGTCAGTGGATCGCCGTGTGGGTGTCCGTTGCGGTCGGCTTTGTCGCCCTGACCCAGATTCCCACCCCGAACAACATCGTCGGCCTGATCCCTCGGATCCTGTTCGTTGTGATCCCGCTGACCGTGCTCGCCCTGGTCACCCGCGACCACTGGACCGCCCTGTTCCGCCGGGTCACCGGACGCGACGTGCTCCTCATGTTTGGCTTCGCCGCCCTCAACCTCGTCGTGACGGGAGCCCTGGGGCTGATCGTGAAGGCCCTGTTCGGCTCGTCGGCCAATCAGGCGACCGACAACATGGGCGGCGCGCTCGACATCGCCGCGTTCTATCTCGGCACCGGCATCCAGTTGCTCGGCGAAGAGATCTTCACGATGCTGCCGTTCCTCGCGCTGCTGTACTTCCTGTACGCGAAGGCGAAGGTGAGCCGCAAGACCGCGATCGTCCTCGCTTGGCTGATCAGCGCGGTCTGGTTCGGTGCGGCACACCTGCCCACCTACGACTGGAACTTCGCGCAGGCGCTCATCGTCATCGGCGGCGCCCGGCTCGTCCTGACGCTGGCCTACATCCGCACGAAGAACCTGTGGGTCTCCACCGGCGCGCACATCATCAACGACTGGGCCATGTTCACCGGTTCCATCGTCGGCGGCGCGGCACTGATCGCCCTGTGATCAATCGCCACGACCACCCGTGAGAATGGGGCGCCGGTTCTCACACCCTCCTCTTGCTCTTTCAGCAAGCCGGTTTGCCGAAGCGATTCGTCCCGCGGAGAGTGGGGGTGAATCACGGCAAAGGGAGGACACATGAACGACAGCTACGACGTGGTGATCGTCGGCGGCGGGGCCGCCGGCCTGGGGGGAGCGCTCTCGCTCACCAGGGCCCGCCGGTCGGTGCTGGTGGTCGACTCGGGCGCACCCCGCAACGCGTCGGCCGAGCACATGCACAACTACCTCGGTCGCGAGGGCACCAACCCGCTGGACCTGCTGCGGATCGGTCGCGGCGAGATCGCCGGGTACGGCGGCGAATTCATCTCCGGCGCGGTGGTCGATGTCCGCCGTGCCGGAGGGGTGTTCCGGGTGGTGCTCGCGGACGGCGGCGAGGTCGCGGCCAGGCAGGTGCTCGTCACGTCCGGTCTCGTCGACGAGCTCCCCGACGTGCCGGGGCTGCGCGACCGCTGGGGGCGGGACGTGCTGCACTGCCCGTACTGCCACGGCTGGGAGGTGCGGGACCGCGCGATCGGCATCCTGGCCACCCACCCGGCGCTCGCCGCGCACCAGGCGCAGATGTGGCGGCAATGGAGCGCCGACGTGGTGGTGTTCGCCCACACCGCGCCCGCGTTCGCAGGTGCCGATCTCGACCGCCTCGCCGCCCGCGGCATCGAGGTGATCGACGGTGCCGTCGCGGGACTCGAGGTGGCCGACGACCGGCTCACCGCGGTCCTGGTCGACGGGCGCGGCCCGGTCGCCCGCGATGCGGTCGTGGTTCCGCCCCGGTTCACCGCCCGCGTCGACTTCCTGGCCAGCCTCGGCATCAAACCGGTCGCGCAGGAGATGGCGGGCGAGGTGCTGGGAACCCATCTTGCGGTGGACCCCACCGGCGCGACGCCGGTGGCGGGCGTGTGGGCGGCGGGCAATGTCATCGACCCACGCGCGCAGGTGATCTCGGCCGCCGCGAGCGGTGTGCAGACCGGGGCGATGATCAACGCCGCGCTGATCGAGCAGGACGTCGAGGCCGCCCTCGACCGGTCACGCGTCGGGTAGTTCCCGCTCGTACAGGTCCCGCCGCACCAGCTTGCCGGTGGCGTTGCGGGGCAGCTCGTCGAGGAAGACCACCTCGCGCGGCACCTTGTACCGCGCGAGGTGTTCCTTGACGAAGGTCCGCAGGGCCTGGGCGTCGGGTTCGGCGCCCGAGGCCGAGACGACGAAGGCGCGCAGCCGATGCCCGAACTCGGCGTCCTCGACGCCGATCACCGCGGCGTCCGCGACATCCGGGTGCTCGGCGAGCAGGTTCTCCACCTCGAGTGGGTACACGTTCTCGCCGCCGGAGACGATCATGTCGTCGTCGCGGCCGTCGACGAACAGCAGTCCGTTCCGGTCAATGTGCCCGACGTCGCCGGTGGACAGCAGCCCGTCGATCCGCTCCTTGTCCCGCCCGTCGGTGTACCCGTTGAAGCTCAGTCCGCTGGAGACGAAGATCCGGCCCACCGTGTCGGGTTCGGTGATCCGTTCGCCCGCATCGTCGTACAGCGCGACGTGGCAGGTGACCGGTGGACGCCCCGCGGTGCCGGGGGCCAACGCCAGGTCCGCCGGGGTGGCGACCGTCGCGACCGCCACCTCGGTGGACCCGTACAGGTTGTGCAGCACCTGCCCGAACGCCTCGGTGGTGCGCCTGCACAGGTCCGGGGAGATCGCCGACCCTGCCGCGAAGACGATCGACAGGTTCGTCGTGTCGTACCCGGCCAGCACGTCCGGGCCGAGGTCGACGATCCGCTGCAGCATGGTCGGGACCACGACAAGCACGTCGGCCCGGTGGTCGGCGGTCAACTTCACCGTCTGCAGCGGGTCGAACCGGCGTTGCAGCACCACCGTCTGTCCGAGCGAGAGTGCCAGCGCCAGTTGGGAGATGCCGGTGCCGTGGAATGCCGGTGCCGTCATCACCATCGTCTGGCCGGGACGCAGCGGGACCCGGTCGAGGAACTGCGCCGAGGCGAGCGGGGAGGTTCGCTCCCGCGGCGCGCCCTTCGGGGTGCCGGTGGTGCCGCTGGTCAGCAGCACGAAGCTGCCGTGCACCGGCGGGCTTGGAACCGGGTCGGTGGGCCGCCCGTCGATCAGGGTGTCGAGGCTCGGCGTTGCCGCGGACTCCGAGCCCTCGCACCATGCCAGGTAGCGTCGCACCTGGTCGGGGAGCCCCGCCGCGACCACGGCGAACTCCTCGTCGTGGATGAAGGCCCGAACCTGTTCGCGGGCAGCGACATCCACCAGCTGGGGGGCCGCGAATCCGGTGTTCATCAGCACCAGCTTGGTGCCGAGCTTCGCGGCGGCGAGCATCGTCAGGACCAGACCGCGGTGGTTGCGGCACATCACGCCCAGCACGGCGCCGGGTGTGATCCCGTCCGCGGCCCAGGCCCGTACCAGCGCGTTCGACTGCGCCTCGAGCTGCGCGTAGGTGACCTGCCCCCGTTCGTCGACCAGCGCGACGGCGTCGAGCCCGGCGGCGGCATGCGCGTGCACCGGCCCGGCGAACGGTCCGTACCGGTGGACCGCGCGGATGGAGGCGATGCCGTGGTCGAGTCGGGGAATCGGGACCAGACCCGACCGGATCATCACCCGGACGGCGCCGAGCGAATCGGTGAGCTTGGTCAGGATGGCTGGCATCGCGTCTCCCGAGAGTCGATCCGGTGTGGGTCGGGTCACAGGGTAGTCGGTGCCCGCACCTTGTGGAGGCAGGCCGGGCAGGGTGCGGCGCGGTGTCCGTGTGGTCAGCGGGGCAGTGGACTGTAGAACACCAGCCCGTTGCCCTTGTTGTCGTAGACGACGGCACGGCGTTCGTGGGCGTCGTCATAGGGCCCCTTAACGATTCCGCCGCCGTCGGCCTCGACGGCCCGCGCCGCCGCGTCGACGTCGTCGGTCTTGATGCCGACGACGACCTGCCCGTGGATCGGGTGGTCGACGGCGGTCGCGAGGGCGAGGGTGACGGACCCGCCGTCCAGGGCGGCGAAGTGGGCGCCGTCGCGGAACTTCAGTGGCATGCCAAGGGTGTCGCGGTAGAACCGGATCGACTCGTCCAGATCGTCGGTCGACAGGATGATCATTCGGACGTCGTGGTCGCTCATGTGGCGCCTCCTCGGATCGATGTGAGATCCAGGCTAGGCGGCGATCGCCTGAGGCGCGGGTCGGCGGAACGGTGTGTCCCGCCGACGGCGCATCCTCCGTCGCCCGCGGCGAAGGAGGATGCGCAAGGAGGTCGGGTCCGGCTACTTCAGCTCGGCCGACGACTTGCCGAGCAGTCGCCGCGCCACGATCAGCTGCTGGATCTGCTGCGTTCCCTCAAAAATATCGAGGATCTTGCTGTCCCGGGCCCACTTCTCCAGCAGCGGGCGCTGCGAGTAGCCCTCGGTGCCCGCCAGCTCGACGGCCTTGAGCGAGACCGCGGTGCCGGTGCGGCCCGCCTTCGCCTTCGACATTGACGCCTCGAGCGAGTTCGGCTTCTTGTTGTCGGCCATCCAGGTCGCGCGCAGTGCCAGCAGGTACGCAGCCTCCCAGTCCGCCTCCATCGCGAGGAACTCGGCGGCGGCGGCGTGCTGGTTGTTGGCCGGGATGTCGTAGGAGACCTCGACGCCCGCCTCGGCGAGGATGCCGCGCAGTTCCTCAAGGACGGCGCGGCCGAGGCCGATCGCCATGCCCGCGACGATCGGGCGGGTGTTGTCGAAGGTTTGCATGACCCCGCCGAAGCCCTTCTCCACGTTGACCTCCGGGTCGCCGAGGATGTTGTCCTTCGGGATCCGGCAGTCCTGCAGCAGCAGCACCGCGGTGTCGGACGCCTTGATGCCGAGCTTGTGCTCAAGCCGGGCCACGGACAGGCCGGGGGCGTCGCGGGGCACCACGAACGACTTGATCGCGGCGCGGCCCTTCGACTTGTCGACGCTCGCCCACACCACGATGTGGCTGGACCGTTCGCCGGCGGTGACGAAGATCTTCTCGCCGTTGAGGACCCACTCGTCGCCGTCGAGGACGGCGGTCGCGGTGACGGCGGCGGAGTCGGAACCGAAGCCGGGTTCGGTGATCGCCATCGAGGCCCACACCTTGCCGAACCGCTCCAACTGCTCGTCGGTGGCGACCGCGGCGATCGCGGAGTTTCCGAGGCCCTGATAGGGAATGGACAGCGTCAGGCCGACGTCGCCCCAACAGGTTTCGATGACGTTCATCAGCGACGCCATGTTTCCGCCGTTGGCGTTGCCGATCACCGAGGGGGCGTCGCCGCGGCCCAGCGCGGCACCCGAGGCCCCGGTGCCGGAGTCGTTCAGTCCCTCGACCATCGCCGCCATCGTGTCGAGTTCGACGGGGTACTCGTGCTCGGCGAGGTCGTACTTGCGGGAGACGGGGCGCAGGATCTGCGCGGCGACCTGGTGTGCCTGGTTGGCGGAGGCCTTCAGCTTCTTGGGAAGTTCGAGATTGATCATGATCTGTTCTCCTGTGGCGGCGTTCGGCTCAGATGAGGACGATGCCCTCGGCAACGCCGATGGCGCGAAGGTCCCGGTACCAGCGTTCGACCGGGTGCTCCTTGGTGAAGCCGTGGCCGCCGAGCAGCTGCACCCCGTCGAGGCCGATCTGCATGCCCTTGTCGGTGGCGAGCTTGCGGGCCAGCGCCGCCTCCCGGCCGAACGACAGGCCCTGCTCGGCGCGGGACGCGCCACGCAGCGTGACCAGCCGCAGGCCGTCGAGCTCGATGCCGATGTTGGCGACCATGAACGCGACCGCCTGCCGATGGCTGATCGGCTCGCCGAACGCTTCCCGCTCGTTGACGTAGGGGATCACGTAGTCGAGGACGGCCTGCCCGGTGCCGACGGCGAGCGACGCCCAACCGAGGCGGGCGAGACGGATTGCGTCGGCGTAGTCGGCGATCCGCTGGTCCGCGTCGCCCTCACCGAGGATCGCGGACTCGGGGACCGCGACGTCGGTCAGGTTCAACCGGCCGAGCCCGGCGGCCCGCAGCCCCATGCTCGGATCGGCCTCGACGACGAGCCCCTTCGCGTCGGACTCGACGATGAACAGGGCGGGCCTGCCGTCGAGTTCGGCGGCGACGATGAACAGTTCGGCGTCTGCTGCGGCGGGGACCAGGGACTTGACGCCGTTGAGCCGGTAGCCGCTCGGGGAGCGAACGGCCTTGGTCTGCAACGCGAACGGGTCGAAGAGGGCGCGTGGCTCGGTGACGACCAGGGCGGCCGCGGGGACGTTCTCGCCGGTGAACGACGGCAGGTAGGTCTGCTGCTGGGCCTGCGAGCCGAACTGGGTCAGCGCGACCGCGACACCGCTCGGCGCGAGGATCGGCAGGGCCAGGCCCATGTCGCCGTGCGCGAGGGCCTCGGCGACGAGTGAGTTGGTGACCGCGCCGCGCTCGGTGGCGACGCCGTCGAACTCCTCGGGGACGTTGATCAGCGTGATGCCGAGTTCCGCGGCCCGCCTGCCCAGGTCGGCGGGCGAGGCGGCAGCCTCGTCGGCGTCGTGCGCGGCGGGGCGCAGGATCTCGGCGGCGAAGTCGCGCACCGTGTCGACGATCATCTGCTGCTCGTCGGTCGGCGTCAGGTCGAAGTAGTCGGCCTTCTTCGCCTCGCCTGCGGGCAGCCGGGTCGGCTTGCCGCCGCCGGAGACCTTGGCGAACGTCCGGGTCGCCGCGCCGAGCGTCTTGAAGCCGGTCTTGGTGCCCTCGTAGGTGACCCGGTTGATCGGCTCGCGGAGGTTGTACTTCTCGGCAAGGTCGGAGCCGGTGATCTTGGTCAGCACGCGCATGGCGGCGCCCATCGCGTCGCGTTTGACCGGATTCAGGCCGACCGCGGAGGTGTCGCGGGGTGCGCCGTTCATTCTCACAACGTCTTGCTTGCTCATGATCACCATTTCCCGGTGTTCGGTCTTGGACGGTCGTTATCTTACTCTGGAGTAAGGAGTGGCGTCGAGAGTACACCGGAATCGCGGCCGCGCCTCCACCGAACCTTCACAACTCCCGCCCGGGATTCCCACATCCGGGCGATACCGTCGACACCATGACCCAGCGCACCGTGCTCGTCGTCGAGGACGACCGGACCATCGCCGACGCCCTCACCGCCCGCCTGCGGGCCGAGGGGTACACGGTGTCGACGGTGTACGACGGGCCTGCGGCGGTGCGCGAGTGCGCGTCCCTGCGCCCGGATCTCGTCGTCCTCGACGTCATGCTGCCCGGCCTCGACGGCCTCGAGGTGTGCAGGCGGATCCAGGCCGAGCGGCCGGTTCCGGTGCTGATGCTCACCGCCCGAGCCGAGGAGACCGACATGGTCATCGGGCTCGGCGTCGGCGCCGACGACTACCTGAGCAAGCCGTTCAGCATGCGGGTCCTGGTGGCCCGGGTTGCCGCGCTGCTGCGACGGGTGGAGCGGGCGACGCCGGGACCGGACGTCGAGGTCCTCACCGTCGGCGCGGTGGCCATCGACCTGAGCGCCCGGCGCGTGCGGTGCGGCGACGACGAGGTGCACCTGACCCGCACCGAGTTCGACCTGCTCGCGCACCTCGCCGCCCGACCCGGCGCGGCGATGGCCAGGGACTCGCTGCTCGAACACGTGTGGGGGTGGGGTGGGGGCGCGACCAGCCGCACCGTCGACAGTCACGTCAAGGCGCTGCGCCGCAAGCTCGGCGGCGACCTGATCCGGACCGTGCACGGCGTTGGTTATGCCGTCGAGGTGCCGCGATGAGGCTGCCGAGGCCGCTGGACCCGTTCGGCTCCTTCAAGGTGAAGACCGGGCTGCTGGTGGTGGCGTCGGTTTTCGCGGCATCGGTGACGTTCTGGTTCGCCTCGGACTGGCAGTTCCGGTTCGCGCTCGGTGCCGCGCTGCTCGTCTCGCTCGTGGTCACCCAGGTCCTCGCCCACGGCATGACGTCGCCGCTGCGCGAGATGACCGCGGCGGCGAGAGCGATGGCGACCGGCGACTGGTCGCGCCGGGTCCGGGCCACCTCCCGCGACGAAATCGGGGAACTGGCACGGGCGTTCAATCAGATGGCGGAGGACCTTGAGGCCGACGACCGCTACCGGCGCGAGCTGATCGCGAACGTCTCGCACGAGCTGCGGACCCCGATCGCGGCGCTGCAGGGGGTGCTGGAGAACGTCGTCGACGGCGTCGCCGCACCCGACCCGGCCACGCTGCGCAGCGCGCTCGACCAGACCGAGCGCCTCGGCGCGTTGGTGCGCGACCTGCTCGACCTGTCCCGGCTCGAGGCCGGTGTGGTGCCGGTGCACCGCGACAGCGTTGAGATCGCCCCCTTCCTCCGCGCGGTGATCGACGAGCGTGCCGATCCCACTGTCCCGGTGGACATCCGGCTCGACGTGCGCCCGGTGACGCTGCGGGCGAGCGCCGACACCGCCCGGCTGCACCAGGTTGTCGCGAACCTGATCGACAACGCGCTGCGGCACGGGGCGGCAACGCAGGTGCTGGTGCGCGCCACGGCGGGCGCGGCGGCCGGATCCCTGATCGTCGACGTCCACGACGACGGCCCCGGCATCGCGCCGGAGGACCGGGCGGGCGTCTTCGAACGGTTCAGCCGCGGAGGGGCGAGCGGGGGCGGCACCGGGCTCGGCCTCGCGATCGCCCGCTGGGCCGTCGAACTGCACGGCGGCCGGATCGGGGTGCTCGACACCGAGACCGGATGCTGCATCCGAGTGGAAGTCCCGGCGCCGGCGAAGGCCGGGCGCATCGTGCAGGCCTGAGACACGAGAACACCTCGGGGCGTGACCCGTTCGGGCCGCACGTCCCGCGATGACCCCTGCCCGGCTCCCGGCCGGGGTGGGAGAAATGGAGCCCACCATGACCACACCCGCACTCGCATCCGCACCGGCACGCCGACGCGCCGCGTCGCGTGCGTGGCGCCCCGACCGCACCTCCGTTGCGCCAGCGGCGGCCGTCGCAGGCGCCGCTGGCGCGGGCGTCCTCGCGGCCGCGACGCTCGGCGCGCCGAGCATCGCCTACCCGATCACCGGCCTCGCCGTCGCGGCCACCGCGCTGGCGGCGGTGCGCCCGCGCCCGACCCGCACGCATCTGCTCGCGGCGACGGTCGCCGTGCTGCTGCTCGCCGTTGCGACGGTGCGCGACAACGGCATCCTTGTCGCCGCGTGCGTTGTCGCGGCCTGGACGGTCGCCTCCGTCGCCCTGCTCGACGTCCGCACCTGGACCGGGGTCGCGCTGGCGCCGACCGCGGCAGCGCGGGCGCTGCCCCGCGTTGGGGGCTGGGTCCGGCGCGGACGCGCGCGGCGCCGCGCCGCGCCCGGTGGCGGAACCCGGTACGGCAGGGCGGCGGCGGTGGCGGCACTGACGGCCCTGCTTGTCGCGCTGTTCGGGGCACTGTTCGCCGGCGCCGACCCCGAGTTCGGCAGGCTGCTGTCCGGGGCGGTGCCGACGGTCCGGGTCGATGCCCCGGTCGGTCGGATCCTGCTCGGCCTGCTGATCGCGGGCGCGACGCTCGCCGTGACCTACCTGCGGCGCCGCCCACCGCGGCTGGACGCGCTCGCCCCGGCCGCGGGACGACCGGTGCCGCGGTGGGAGTGGGCGGTACCGCTCGCGGCGCTCGATGTGCTGTTCGGTGTGTTCGTCGCGGTGCAGGCGCGGGTGCTGTTCGGCGGGGACGGGCACGTGCGCGGCACCGCGGACCTGACCTACGCGAACTATGCGCGCCAGGGATTCTGGCAGCTGTGCGCGGTGAGCGTGTTGACGCTGATCGTGATCGCCGTCGCGGTCCGCCGGATCGACCGGCGGGCGGCCCGTGACCGGATGCTCGCCCGCCTCCTGCTCGGGGCGCTGTGCCTGCTGTCGCTCGTCGTCGTCGCATCGGCTCTGCATCGAATGTCGCTGTACCAGAGCGCCTTCGGGTTCACTCGGCTGCGGCTCGGGGTCTCGGTTGTCGAATTGTGGCTCGGCGGCGTGTTCCTGCTCCTGCTGCTGGCCGGAATCCGGATGCGCGGTGGGCGGCTGCCTCGCCTCGTGCTCGGCTCCGGGGTGGCCGCGCTGTTGGCGTTCGCGGCACTGAACCCGGACGGATACATCGCCGAGCGCAACGTCGACCGGTACCAGCGGACCGGCGCGATCGACATCGGCTACCTGCGCGGCCTGTCGACGGACGCGGTGCCTGCGCTGGACCGGCTGCCGGAACCGGTGCGCTCGTGCGCGCTGATCGGGACGTCGGTGCCGGCGGACCCCTGGTATCAGGTCAACGCCGCCCGGTCCGCGGCGCGGCAGATCCTGCGCGAGCGACCCGTCGACCGGAACGCGGTCTGCGCGGGCCCCGACGCCACGTGGTAGCCGAGGTGAGTGAGGACATCGGGCGATCCGGCCCGGGGAGTGGTCCCGAAATCCGGTCGGCGCCTACCGTGGACGGGTGAACGGAACTCTCGCGCGCCGCGACCTGTCGTCGTTGGGGCGCATCGTTCCCCTGGTGCTGGTGCCGCTGCTGCTGCTCGCCAGCACGTTTCCCGGTGCGTACCGGGTGCCCGCGGGCTACTGGGTCGTCGCGGTGGCGGCTGCCGCGGTCTTCCTGCTCGGCGGCCGGTGGCCGCTCCCGGTGTCGCTGGCCCTCTCCGCGCTTGCGGTGCCGATGTTCGCGGCGCACGCGTGGGGTCTGGCCGGGCTGGTGCCGTACCTCGGGGCCGTTGCCGTTGCCGAGGTCGCGATGCGGACCCACGCGGCCGCACCGATCGTGGCGGCGACCGTCTGCTGGGCGGCGGCGGTGCTCGCCGGCATCGCCACCTCGAGCTACGAGGAGTTCTGGCGACCCGCCACCGCCGTCGAGACCGTCGCGGTGGTCGGGTTGCCGCTGCTGCTCGGGCTGTATCTGCGGGCGCAGCGGGACCTCGCCGCGACGTACCGGTCCCGCGCCGCCGCGGCCGAGGCGCGGCGCGCGGACGAGGCGGCGCGGGTCCGGGCCGCGGAGCGGGGCGCGCTGGCCAGGGAGCTGCACGACCTGGTGGCCCACCACATGGCGTCGATCGTGCTGCGGATCGGGGTCGCGAGGCACGTGGTCGCCGACGAGGATCCGCGGACCCGCGCGGTCCTCGACGACGTGCACGCGACGGCGTCCGACGCGCTCGCCGACATTCGCGGACTGCTCGTCGCGCTGCGTGACCCGGTCCTCGGGGAGGTGGCGCTGGTGGAGGCCGACGCGGTGCCGGCCGAGCTGACCGCCGCCGCCGACCGGGTCGGTGCCGCCGGGTTCGCGGTGTCCGTCGAACTCGATTCCGACCTCGGCAGGCTCGACGCGATCGGCAGGCTCACGCTGCTGCGGGTGGTGCAGGAGTCGCTGACCAACGTGATGCGGCATGCGGATCCGGGGGGACCGGTGTCGGTGGTCGTCGCCCGGTCCGGTGCCGGTGTCACCGCCGAGGTCGCCAGCCGCGTCAGGGCAGGCACGGCAACACCATCGGGTGGGCACGGCCTGGTCGGGATGGCCGAACGCGTCACCCTCGCGGGCGGCAGCCTCGATGTTGGTCCCGTGGACGGGACCTGGCGGGTGCGGGCGTGGCTGCCCGTCGCGGCGGGGGAGGGCGACCGATGATCCGGGTGCTCGTCGTCGACGACCAGCGGCTGGTGCGGGCCGGGCTGCGGATGCTGTGCGACTCCACCGACGACCTGGAAGTGGTCGGTGAGGGTGCGAGCGGGGTGGAGGCGGTGCGGTTGGCCGCCGAACTGTCCCCGGACGTGATCCTGATGGACCTGCGGATGCCCGGCATGGACGGGGTGGAGGCCACTCGGCGCATCGCCGGGCCGGGCGCGTCACCGAAGGTGTTGGTACTGACCACCTTCGACGATGACGATCACCTGTATCCGGCGTTGGCCGCCGGGGCGGCTGGCTTCCTGGTCAAGGACACCGCCCCGGCGGATCTGCTGGCCGCGATCCGTCGGCTCGCGGCCGGGGAGCTGCCCTTCTCCCCGGATGTGCTGCGGCGGCTGGTGGAACGCGCGGTCGACCCGGCCCGGCTCGCCGGGTCGGGCGGCCCGGACCGGGGACCCGAGCTGACCGACCGGGAACGCGAGGTGCTGACCCTGGTCGGCGAGGGCCTCGGGAACCAGGAGATCGCCGACCGCCTGCATCTCGGGGTCTCCACCGTCAAGACGCACGTGTCGAACCTGATGGACAAGACCGGCTGCGACAACCGGGTGCGGCTGGCGGTGTTCGCGCACCGGCACGCCTGAGCTGTCCTCAGTGTCCGCCGTGCCCGGACGCCGTGCCCGGCGCCTGCCCACCGGTGCTCGGCGGCGTCGCACCGTGATCCATCCCGGTCATGGGCATCGTCATCGGCTCCGGCTTCTGGCCCGGCGCGAGGACCAGGAACTGGCCCATCATCCCCTGGTCCTCGTGCAGCATCAGGTGGCAGTGGTACATGTACGGGAACGTCGGGTCGGTGTACTCCGAGAACCGGAGGACCAGCCGGATCGTGGCGCCCGGCGGGGTGTAGACGGTGTCCTTCCAGCCGGCCAGCTCCGGCGGCGGCGACGCCCCGTCGATGTCGAGGATCCGGAACTGGGTGTCGTGCACGTGGAAGTTGTGCGGCCAGTTGTCGGCGTTGCGGACCGTCCACACCTCGGTGGTGTCCACGGTCGGGCTGAAGTCGATCCGGTTCATGTCCATCCGCTCGCCGTTGATCATGAACCACTGCAACTCGAAGCTCCGCTGCGCGACGGCGGTCGACGGGTCGAGGCGGGGGAGGGTCGTCAGCGTCGCGGGCAGCGGCGCGGACCGTCCGGGGCTGCGGGACGGGCGCAGTTCGAGGATGTCGAAGGTGTCGTCGAAGCCGTATTCGGCGGCGGTGCCCCGGTCGAGCCCGGCGCGGTCCTCGAACGGGAACGCGCGCAGCAGGACCGGGTCGGTGCCCGCCGCGACCACGATCTCGGCTCGCTCGCCGGGGCTGAGGGTGATCCGCCGCATCCGGGCGGGCTTCGCCAGCAGCCCGCCGTCGCTGGCGATCATCGTGAACTCGCGATCGTCGGCGAAGCCGAGGTTGTACATCCGGCCGCCGGACCCGTTGAGCAGCCGCAGCCGCACCGATTCGGTGCCCACCTTCAGGTAGGCGCCCGCGATCCCGTTGGTGACGATGGTGTCGCCGAGCAGGCCGACGTCGGTGGGATCGGACTCGTCGAGGGCGCCGTCCGCGGTGAACCGGCGGTCCTGGATGACCAGCGGGATGTCATCGACGCCGTAGGTATTCGGCAGGCCGAGGGCGTCGGCCTCGTCGTCGTCGACAAGGAACATGCCGGCCAGCCCCCGGTACGCGTGCTTCTCGGTGGAGCCGTGCGGATGCGGGTGGTACCAGAGGGTCGCGGCGGGCTGGTTGACCGTCCACGCCGGTTCCCACCGGGCGCCGGGGTCGATCGTCTGGTGCGGTCCGCCGTCGAAGCGGGCCGGGACATGCACCCCGTGCCAGTGCACGGTGGTCGCCTCTGGCAGGTCGTTGGTGATCGCGAACGCGACCCGCTCGCCGCGCCGGGCGCGGATCGTCGGGCCGAGCACCGATCCGTTGAATCCCCAGGTCGGCGTGGACTTCCCGGGAACCATCTCCGTGTGGCCCGCCGCGGCGGTCAGCGTGAAGTGCCGGACCCCGGCCGCGTCGACGCTGGAGTCGGCGAGCGGGGGAACCGGCAGCGGCCTGCGGCCCGACGCGTCGGCGGCGGGGTCCGCGTCGGCCGGGGTCGACTGCCCGCGAGCGCACCCGACGGACAGGGCGAGCGGGGCCGCGGCCATCCCGATCAGGACGGCGCGGCGGGTCAGCGGTGCGGTGGGCGGGCGGTTCACGGAACTCCTCGGGCGCGGCGGTGCGGGACGTCCCCAGTCTTCGCGGTCCCGGCGCGCGCGACCTCCGCCCCGAGGCCGGAGATCGCCGGTGAAATTCCTCCCCGCGGCCCTTGTGGAAGGTGGCGGTGAGGTGCTAGAGGCTGCGCCGGGACGCCGTGTGCACAGGGTTCCTCGCGCGTGCGCAGGGGTGTTCGGCGCCCAACACTCCCGCGCACACCGCAATCGGCGTGTGCACAGGGGGATTGCCGGGGGCGGGAGGGCCCGGCTCAGCGCAGCCGGGTGAGCACCTCGTCGTGCAGCAGGCCGTTGCTCGCGACCGCGCTGCCTCCGTGCGGGCCGTCGCTGCCGTCGAGGGCGGTGAACCGGCCACCCGCCTCGCGGACCAGCAGGTCGAGGGGGGCGAGGTCCCACAGTGACACCTCGGGTTCGGCGGCGATCTCCAGCGCCCCCTCGGCGAGCAGGCAGTAGGACAGGAAGTCGCCGTAGCCGCGGACCCGCCACACCGCGTCGGTCAGGTCGAGGAACCGGTCCCGGATGCCGAGGTCGCGCCAGCCGCTCAGGCTGGAAAAGCTCAGGCTCGCGGCGTCGAGACGGTCGACGGCGGACACCGCGATCCGCCTCGGTGCCGCACCGTCGAAGGAAGTGAAGGAGCCGGCGCCCGCGGACGCCCACCAGCGTCGGGACAGGGCGGGCGCGCTGATCACGCCGACGACCGGGACGCCGTCCTGCAGCAGCGCGATCAGCGTCGACCACACCGGCACCCCGCGGACGAAGTTCTTGGTGCCGTCGATCGGGTCGACCACCCACTGCCTGCCCTCGAAGCGGGCCTCGCCGCCGAACTCCTCGCCGAGCACGGCGTCGCCCTGGCGCTCCTGGTCGAGGATCGCCCGCACCCGCTGCTCCACCGCGAGGTCCGCGTCGGACACCGGCGTCAGGTCGGGCTTGTCGTCGACCTTGAGGTCGAGGGCGCCGAACCGGTCCCGGGTGATGGCGTCGGCGGCGTCGGCGATGCGCAGGGCGAGGAGCAGGTCGGCAGCGAGATCGGTCACGGGGGTACAGGCTACCGGCGGCGGCCTCCCGACTCCGGGGCACTCCGCACACCCGGTAGCCTTGATTCTCGTGCATCCCGACGTTTCCGCTGACCTCGCCGAACTCGACACCACCCTGACCACCGTCGAGACGGTGCTCGACGTCGAGGAGCTGCGTCGACGCATCGACGAGCTCGAGCACCAGGCCGCCGACCCCGACCTGTGGAACAACCAGGAACACGCCCAGCAGGTCACCAGTCAGCTCTCGCACGCGCAGGCCGAACTGCGGCGCGTCGAGGAACTCCGCTCCCGGCTCGACGACATGGAGGTGCTGTACGAGCTGGCCGAGGAGGACGGCGCGGACGCCGTCGCGGATGCCGACGCCGAACGCGCCCAGCTGCGCGAGGACATCGCCGCGATGGAGGTCAAGACGATGCTCTCCGGCGAGTACGACGAGCGCGACGCGCTGGTCAACATCCGCGCGGGCGCGGGCGGCGTTGACGCCGCGGACTGGGCCGAGATGCTGATGCGGATGTACATCCGCTGGGCGGAGAAGCACGGCTACGGCACCGAGGTCTACGACACCTCGTACGCCGAGGAGGCGGGCATCAAGTCGGCGACGTTCGCGGTCAAGGCGCCCTACGCGTACGGCACCCTGTCCATCGAGATGGGCACGCATCGCCTGGTGCGGATCAGCCCGTTCGACAACCAGGGCCGCAGGCAGACCTCGTTCGCCGAGGTCGAGGTGCTGCCGGTCGTCGAGACCACCGACCACATCGACATCGACGAGAACGACGTCCGCGTCGACGTCTACCGCTCGTCCGGCCCCGGCGGGCAGTCCGTGAACACCACCGACTCCGCCGTCCGCCTGACGCACGTCCCGACCGGCATCGTCGTCACCTGCCAGAACGAGAAGTCGCAGCTGCAGAACAAGGTGTCCGCGATGCGGGTGCTGCAGGCCAAGCTCCTCGAACGCAAGCGGCAGGAGGAGCGCGCCGAGATGGACGCCCTCAAGGGCGACGGCGGCAGCTCGTGGGGCAACCAGATGCGGTCCTACGTGCTGCACCCGTACCAGATGGTCAAGGACCTGCGCACCGAGCACGAGGTGAACAACCCGTCCGCCGTCCTCGACGGCGACATCGACGGGTTCATCGAGTCCGGGATCCGGTGGCGGATGCGCGGAGAGCAGGACTAGTTGACCGCCCTCGCGCTCGACTGGATCCCGGACACGGGATTCCGGAGATGGCTGTCGTCGAGCGGCCTCGAGATCGTCCTGTACGTGCTCGGGGGCATCCTCATCGCGCGGTTCATCAGCTGGGGCGGCGGCCGGATCACCGACCGCATCGACCTGGGCTACAGCCAGGGCGACGCCCTGGTGCGGTCCGAGGCCACCAAGCATCGGCACGCCCTCGCCCAGGTGATCACCTGGGTGCTGATCTCGATCGTCTACGTGCTCGTCGCGATCGAGGTGCTGCAGCGGCTCGGCTTCGCGATCGGCAGCCTCGTCGCGCCAGCCACCGTTCTCGGTGCCGCGCTCGGCTTCGGCGCGCAGCGCATCGTGCAGGACATCCTCGCCGGCTTCTTCATCATCACCGAGAAGCAGTACGGCTTCGGGGACGTGGTGAAGATCGCGATCACCGGCTCCGGCGACGACGCATACGGCACCGTCGAGGACGTGACGCTGCGGGTGACCCGGCTGCGGTCCTCGGACGGTGAGGTGATCACCGTCCCGAACGGGCAGATCGTCAAGGCCGTCAACCTGTCCAAGGATTGGGCGCGCGCGGTCGTCGACGTGCCGATCCCCGCGGCCGCCGACCTCAACCACGTCAACGACGTGCTGCGGACCGTGTGCCGGGAGGCGTTCGCCGACCTCGACCTGGAGCCGCTGCTGCTCGACGAGCCGACCGTGATGGGCGTCGAGTCGATCGAGGTCGACACCGTCAACATCCGGGTCGTTGCCCGCACCCTGCCCGGCAAGCAGTTCGAGGTCGGGCGCGCCCTGCGGATCCGGGTCGCGGCCGCGCTGCGCCGGGAGGGCATCTTCGTCGGCCCGGACCTCACCGTCGACCAGGGGGACGCGACGTGACCGCGGACGAGCCGACCCCGCAGAACCCGGCCCCCGAGAACCCGGCCCCCGAGAACCCGGCCCCCGAGAACCCGACGCCGGCACCGGAGCGGCCGTCCGCCGCGGACGCGGGGGACACCAAACGCGCCTGGTTGCGCCGGATCGAGCGGTCCGGCTGGTGGCATCGGGTGCGGCAGTGGCGGCTGCCCGGCCACCTGGGGCGGGCCAGGACCTCGACCGTGCTGATCGCCGTCGCGTTCGCCGCGACCGCCGTGCTGCACGGCGAACTGAACCCGGAGCTGCCCGCGCAGCAGCGTCCGGCGCCCGCCAGGACCGAGTCGCCAACCCCGACACCCCCGCCCGCCGCGAACACCACGACGCGGCCGCCCACATCCACCCCGCCGACCACCACCCCGACCCCGTCGGGGTCGGCGACCGGGACGGGCACCGCGGCGAGCACCACACCGACGACGGAGCCGTTGATCGTGCTGCCGCCGGGTCTGGTCCCGTCCGGTGTGGAACTGCCGCCGGGGGTTGCCGTCGAGACCACCGAGCAGCCGAGCGGGACGGTCACGCCGACACCGGCAACCAGCACACCCTGACGGGCGTCACCTGCGGGCATGTCGGACCTCGCTGCCGCATCGCCCGGCATGTCTAGACTGGCTCCTCGTGATCAGCGTGGAGAGTGTGTCGAAGTCCTACAAGGCGTCCTCACGGCCCGCCCTGGACAAGGTCAGCGTCTCGATCGACAAGGGCGAGTTCGTCTTCCTGATCGGAGCCTCCGGGTCCGGGAAGTCCACGTTCATGCGGCTGCTGCTGCGGGAGGAGACCCCGACGGCTGGCGAGATCCACGTCGCCGACTTCCACGTCAACCGGCTGCCCGCGCGGCGGGTGCCGAAGCTGCGGCAGTCGATGGGGTGCGTGTTCCAAGATTTCCGGCTGCTGTCGAGCAAGACGGTGTCCGAGAACGTCGCGTTCGCGCTCGAGGTGATCGGCAGGCCGCGGGACATGATCGAGCGGACCGTGCCCGAGGTGCTCGACCTGGTTGGCCTGTCCGGCAAGGCGGATCGGCTGCCGCACGAACTGTCCGGCGGCGAGCAGCAGCGGGTCGCGATCGCGCGGGCCTTCGTCAACCGCCCGCTGGTGCTGCTCGCCGACGAGCCGACCGGCAACCTCGATCCCGACACCAGCGGCGACATCATGCTGCTGCTCGAACGGATCAACCGGACCGGCACCACGGTGCTGATGGCCACCCACGACAACCACATCGTCGACTCGATGCGCAGGCGGGTGGTCGAACTCGACCTCGGTCGCGTGGTCCGCGACGAGGCACGGGGCGTGTACGGGGTCGGGCGCTAGCCCGCCCCGCCGTCCCGCCCCGACACACGAAGGACACCACCCGATGCGCGTCAGCTTCATCCTCGGCGAGGTCTTCACCGGACTGCGCCGCAACATCACCATGACGGTCGCGATGGTCCTCACCACCGCGATCTCCCTCGGCCTGTTCGGCAGCGGCCTGCTCGTCGTGCAGATGGCCGACAAGACGCAGCAGATCTTCCTGGACCGGGTCGAGGTGCAGATCTTCCTCACCGAGGACGTGTCCGCCACCGACCCCGGCTGCACCCAGGACCTCTGCCGCGGGCTGCGCGAGGACCTCGAGGGCACCGACGCGGTGGTGTCGGTGCAGTACCTCAGCCGCGAGGACGCGGTCGCCGACGCCAAGGAGCGGGTGTTCAAGGACCAGCCGGAGCTCGCCTCGATGGTCAGCCCGGAGGCACTGCCCGCATCGTTCAAGGTGCGGATGTCGGATCCGATGCAGTTCGGTGCCGTCGAGGACGCGTTCGCGCAGCGGCCCGGCGTCGACAGCGTGCTCAACCAGCGGGACCTCGTCGAGCGGCTGTTCAGTGTCCTCGGCGGTATTCGCAACGCGGCGTTCGCGATCGCGATCGTGCAGGCGATCGCGTCGATCCTGTTGATCGCCAACATGGTTCAGATCGCCGCGTACACTCGCCGCACCGAGGTCGGGATCATGCGCCTGGTCGGCGCCACCCGCTGGTACACCCAGCTGCCGTTCCTGCTGGAGGCGGTCGTCGCTGCCCTGGTCGGTGCGGGCCTCGCGATCGCCGGCCTGTTCACGGCGAAGAACATGTTCATCGACGACGTACTCACCGACGTGTACGACGCGAACATCGTCGCCCGCATCTCCAACAGTGACGTGCTGCTGGTGTCGCCGATCCTGGCGCTGGTCGGGGTCGGGATGGCCGCCGTCACCGCCTACGTGACGCTGCGCCTGTACGTGCGGGAATAACCGGTTGCCGGGGCGCACTATCCTGGTCTGTACGTGACATTGCCGAGGTACTTCGAAGGGGCCCGGACGTGAAGGAAAAGGGCCGCAAGGTCATTGCCACGAACCGTAAGGCGCGGCACAACTACACCATCCTCGATACCTTCGAGGCGGGCATCGCCCTGGTCGGCACCGAGGTGAAGAGCCTGCGCGAGGGGAAGGCGTCGCTGGTGGACGCGTTCGCGACCGTCGACGACGGCGAGGTGTGGCTGCGCGGCCTGCACATCCCCGAGTACGGGCACGGCAGCTGGACGAACCACTCGCCGCGCCGCACCCGCAAGCTGCTGCTGCACCGCCGCGAGATCGACAACCTCGTCGGCAAGTCCAGGGAGGGCAACCAGACGCTGGTGCCGCTGTCGATGTACTTCAGCGACGGCAAGGTGAAGGTCGAGCTCGCGCTGGCGAAGGGCAAGCAGGACTACGACAAGCGTCAGGACATCGCCCGGCGCACTGCGGAACGCGAGGTGACCCGGGAGATCGGGCGCCGCGTGAAGGGGATGAGCCGCTAGCCTGCGTCGCCGCCGCCTGCGTAGCGGGACGCGACCGCGGTCGGCATCACCTCGTATCGCAGGTGCGCGCGGGCGAAGTCGGCGGTGCCGTGGGTGAGCGAGCGCAGGTCGACCGGGTAGCGGGCGAGTTCGATCTCGGGCACCTCGGCGCGCAGCAGCGTGGTCCCCGGCTCGGTGGTCTCCGTCCCGAGCACGTGCCCGCGCCGCGCCGACAGGTCGCCGAGCACGGCACCGAGGTAGTCGTCGGGCAGGACGACGCGGACCGCGGCGACCGGTTCGAGTAACCGGATCTCGGTGCGGCTCGCGGCATCCTTGAGCGCCAGCGCCGCCGCCGTCTGAAAGGCGGCGTCCGACGAATCCACCGAATGCGCCTTCCCGTCGACCAGGGTGACCCGCACGTCGACGAGGGGGTGGCCGGTGCCGACCCCGGACAGCAGCTGGGTGCGGACGCCCTTCTCCACCGACGGAATGAAGTTCTTCGGCACCGACCCGCCGACCACCTGCACCGCGAACTCGAAGCCCCCGCCCGCGGGCAGCGGTTCGACCTCCAGGTCGCAGATCGCGTACTGGCCGTGCCCGCCGGACTGCTTGACCAGGCGGCCGTGCCCCGACGACCGCGCGCCGAACGTCTCCCGCAGCGCGACCCGGTACGGCACGGTGTCGACGTGCACGCCGTGCCTGCTGCGCAGCCGGTCGAGGGTCACCTCCGCGTGCGCCTCGCCGGTGCACCACAGCACCAGCTGGTGGGTCTGCGGGTCCTGCTCGAGCCGCAACGCCGGATCCTCGACGGTGAGCCGGGTCAGCGCCTGCGACAGCTTGTCCTCGTCGGCCTTGCTGTGTGCCTCGACCCCGATCGGCAGCAGCGCCGCGGGCAGCGGCCAGGCGGGCATCGGTGTCGTCGCCGGGTCGTCGGTGAGGGTGTCGCCGATGTGCGTCGCCGCGACCTTCGGCACGCAGACGAGGTCGCCGGCCACCGCCTCCGGGACCGGATGCGTGGTCTTGCCGAACGGGCCGGCGAGCGTCGTCACCCGTTCCTCGGTGGTCTGCTCCCCGAGCACCCACAGGTGAGTGTCCGGGCGCAGGGTGCCCGCGTACACCCGGACCAGGTTGATCCGGCCCACGTACGCGTCGCCGACGATCCGGATGACCTGGGCCGTCAGCGGGGCAGCCGGGTCGGCGGCCGGGCCGGGCCCGACCCGATGCGTCGGATCCGGGAACGCCCCGGCGATCAGGTCGAGCAGCTCCGCGGCGCCGAACCCGGAGTCGGTGACGGCGAGCGCGGGATGCAAAGTGCAGTCGACGATCTCGTGCCGCAGCCCGGCGAACAGCGCGTCGGTGTCGAGTTCCTCACCGCCGAGGTACCGCTCCATCAGGGTGTCGTCGAGACCGGAGATGGCCTCGACGAGGCTGTCCCGTGCGGCGCTGGTGTCGGGCGCGCCCTCGGTGTCCCCGTATCCGCGACCGGTCAGCAGGTCGATCGACCCGCGGGGGGCGCCGCCGTCGTCGGGCACCGGAACGAACATCGCCCGCAGCGTGTCGGGCCCGAGGCCGAACGCGTCGTGGCAGGCGGCGAGGATCTCGGCGAAGCCCTCCCTGGCGAGGTCGAGCTTCGAGACCGCGATCGCCCGCGGCACGCCCGCGTCGGACGCCTCCCGCCACAGCGCCCGGGTCGGCGCGGTGACCGGGTCGGTCGCGGAGACGACGAACACCGCGCCGTCCGCCGCCCGCAGCCCGGCGCGGAGTTCGGCGTCGAAGTCGGGATGTCCCGGCGGATCCAGCAGGTTGATCCGCACCCCGGCCCAGTCCAGGGGGAGCACCGACAGTTGCACCGACCGCTGCTGCTGGTGCTCGATGTCCTCGTGGTCGGAGACCGTGGTTCCGTCGGCGACGCGGCCCGCCCTGCCGATCGCGCCGGCGGCCAGCGCGAGGGATTCGGCGAGGGTGGTCTTCCCGACCCCGCTGCATCCGACGAGGACGACGTTGCGGATCCGGTCCGGTCCGGTGACCGATGCGGCGGGCGTCGAGCGGGACGAGGTTCGGTCGGCCACGATGGCCTCCTCACGGTGGCGGTGCCGCCTGGGGTGACGGTGTCGGCTCGTCGTCGAGTCTAGGCCCGAACCCTCGCCGCGGCCGGACGATTCGGCCGCCCGCCGCCCGCGTCAGCGGTCCACGCGCTCCCACATCTGCAGGTACGCCTCGGCGCCGCGGCTCAGGTCCTCGATGATCCGGTCCCCGTCCTCGCCCGCGTGGATCCGCATGTCTTCGATCCAGTCGGGGATCAGCCCGTACTGCGCGACCCCGTCGACGTTCAGGTCGAAGACCCGCTCCCCGGTCCGCTGCCGGTCCATCACGGTGCCGCCGTCGAAGGTGGTGTACGGGTAGCGCAGCGGGCTGGTCGCTGCGTCGGTCCGCGGCCGCGCCTGCGGACCGAAACCGTTGGTGTCCGCGCCGTACCCGAAGCCGAAGTAGTAGTCGTCGCTGCGCATCCCGCGGGCCTCCCGCCACGCGGAGACGAAGTCGTCCTGCGTCGGGTCGGCCTGCGGGGTCGACGCGTAGGCCGCAACGAATCCGCCGAGCGCGTAGATCCGCTCGTAGTTCAGCGGGTCGGTCCAGCTGTGGCTCGACACCACACCCGAGTACCCGGCCTCCTCAAGGATCGTCAGGGTGTCCGCTGCGGTCTTCACGCTCATGTGGTCGACGTCGACGATCATGCCGCGGGCCATCATGCCGCGGACCATGTGCTCGCCGAGGTCGGTCAGGCCGCGGGTGTTGCACAGCGGTCCGGACGGGTACACCGGTGTCGTGACGCCGGGCGGCAGCGCGGCGAGCGCAGCGGCGGGTCCGTCACCGACGGACAGCAGCTCGTTGTCGCGTTCCCGGGTCGTGCACGGCTCCGCCTCCCAGAACCGTCCGGTGCCGATGAAGTTGCCGACATTGACCGCGACCCCCTGGATGCCCGGGTCGAACCGGACGCCGCCGAACGCGTTATCGAACTTGTGGGTGACGACCATCTGCCGCACCCCCATCGCGTACACCTCGTCGAGGCCGCGGTCGATGTCCTCGGCCGTGCATTGCGGCACGCCGTCCCGGATGCTGCACCCGAACGGTTCCGACGTTTCGACGCCGAGGGTGACGGCGAGCTTGCCCGCGGCGGCGACCTCGCGGACCTCGGCGGGGGAGCTGACGATCCGGAACCAGCCGCGGCCGGGACCGCCGTACTGGGCGTCGATGTAGTCCTGCATCTCGTGCACCTGCTGCGCCTGCGCGCGAATGGTGTCCATGTCGTTGCAGGACCGGTTCTTCAGCGGGTAGATGTCGCACAGCACCCGGTTGTTGACCAGCAGGTTGGTGAAGATTCGCAGGCCGCCGCGCCAGGCGCGTTCGACCCAGCGGTAGTAGGTCTGCTCGTGGGTCAGCGAATCGGGGTGCGGCCAGTCCCGGAAGGTGGGCCAGCCGACGGTGTCGTGCTCGGCGACCGGGGAGCCGTGGGACAGGATGTTCTCCAGCAGCGCGGGCAGGCCGTCGGTGCCGTGGTCGGCGCAATCCCGCAGGGCGGCGGTGATGCCCTGCGGGTCGAACGGGGTGCCGCAGTGCACCTGGCCGCCGATGAACAGGTTCGCGTCGAGGTGCACGTGGGCGTCGATGAACCCGCGGACCTCCCCGTTCGGCCCGGTCCCGGCCAGCGGCGTTCCGGTCGCGTTCACCTCGGAGTCGGGGAAGTCGGCGCACCCCGACGTCGGGACCAGCGTGAAACGGCCGCCGTCGGGGTCGATCCCGGGGTCGGTGGAGAAGAACCTGCCCTCGTTGGCGGTGAGCTGGTCGCCGGTGTCGGTGGAGACGATGCTGTAGACGCCGCCGGTGTGCGTCAGGGTCCAGTCGGTCGCGGGGGTGGCGTCGCGGGTCGCGACGATCGCCGGGCCCGCAGGCGTGTCGTCGGTGGCGAGCAGGTCGCCGCCGCGGCCGTAGAACATGAACCGACCCAGCTGTGCGGCGTGCAACCGGAATGCCTCGGCCTCGGCTGCGGTGCCCGCGTCGATCCGGTAGCCGTCCGGGGTGAGCCGGGCGAACGCTCCCGTCTGCTCGGAGCGGAGGGCGTAGCAGCCGTTCGCGAGCCCGAACACGGGGTCGTCGCCGGGACCGGTGGGCGCGGGCTCCGGGGCCGCACCAGCGGAGGTCGCGCCGCCGACCACGAGTGCGGCGGCGACCCCGAGCGCGGGAAGGACACGGCGAAGGCGGGCGGCGAGGGTCATGTGTGTCCGAGGTCTCCCGGGTCGGGTGGGTGTGGCCTGAATCATCGGGCGGGTGGGTTCGCAGCGTAGGCGGTAGCTGGACATATGTCCAGGTTTGGGTGCGTCGACACGCCGACCGGAAAATGGGGATGATTTCCCCGCCGCGGCGCGTTACAGTGTGTGGTCCCAGCAGGTTGCTGGGTACGTACGGGGCTGAACGGTTTCGACTGCGTACGTTTAGTTTGGGGAAGCGTGTCGGTGCAGGCAAGAGACCACCGTAAGCGTCGATGCAACCAATTAAGCGCCGATTCCAATCAGCGCGACTACGCTCTCGCTGCCTAAGTAGCGAAGCGTGTCTGTCAGTCCGATCTCGCCCTCGGGTCGGGTACTGGCATCAGCTAGAGGGCTTTACCGCACGGCTCGGTCACGGAGTCGGGCGGGACATCCAACAGTGACTGGGATCGTCATCACGGCTTGTTCGCGAGACCGGGAGATCCAAGTAGAGGCATAGCGAACTGCACACGGAGAAGCCCAGGCAAATTTGCGTAGGACCCGGGTTCAATTCCCGGCAGCTCCACCGCATGAGGCCCCGGACCACACGGTCCGGGGCCTCGCCCCGTTTCCGGGCCCTGCCGCGGCTACGCTGGTCGTCGTGGACACCGGCGACGTCGACTTCGCGCACACCGACGCGGCCTCGCGGCGGCGCCGCGACAAGGCGCTCGGGCTGGCGCGGTTCGTGTGGGACCTCGGGATCGGCAGCGCCGACCTGCTCGCGATGCCCGACGAGCGGCTCCGCAAGCTCGCCCGCGCCGCTGGCGCGAACCCGCCGAGCACGCACGAGACGTGGACCGTGGTCGCCGACCTGCTCGACGAGAAGAACCGCTGGGCCGCGGCCCATCCGGGCGACCCGCGCGCCGTCCCCGCGCACGCCGACGAGAAGATCACCTGGGTCAAGCCGCCGCTGCCGCCGTGGCCCGCGCCGTAGTCAGCAGTTGCTGGGAGCGGGCACGCCCCCGAACCGGTCACCGAGGTAGCCGAAGACGCCGGGGATGCCCTCGATCGCGGCGGGTCCGTGATCGCCGGGCAGCACGTTGAACAACACCCGGGTGCCGGACGCGCACCAGCGGCTCATCGTCGCCGACGTCGAATCGAGCGGTGCCAGCTGGTCGCCCGCCCCGTGCCACGCGAACACCGGAGCGGTCGGGGCGCCCGGATAGGTCAGCAGGCTGTTCTCGTCGAAGACTGTGCGCATCGGGGGTTGCAGCACCCGGTTCGGGTCCTGCGTCATTTCACCGGTGCTGTGGCCTGCGCCGTCGTCGATGATCTGCTGTGAGCAGGCGTTGACGATCCGATCGCGCAGCGACCTGCCTTCCTGCGTCAGGAACGGCGACACCATGATCTGGTTCGGGTACTCCCGCTCGAGGCCGAGCGTCGCGGCGAACGCCAGCCCGAACAGCGGGTGCGGGGCCGGGCCGAGACCGGCGGCCATCTCGATCAGATTGGTGGGGACACCCCCCTGCGCGACCCCGACGATCGGCAGGTCGGGCGCGTATGTCGGGGCCAGCGCGGCGGCCCAGCCGGTGGCCATGCCGCCGCCGGAGTAGCCGACGAGGCCGACCGGGCTGCGGACCAGGCGCAGTTCGGGCAGGTGTTTGACCGCGCGGATCCCGTCCAACACGATCTGCCCGCCGAGCCGGGCGGCGCCGTACGCGCTGGTCGGTCCGAGGTGGTCGGGAATCGTGACGGCCCAGCCCCGCAGCAGCAGCGGCGCCAGCGCGGGAGCCTCGGTGAACTGCCCGTTGAAGAGGGTGTGCGACGGCCCGCACTGGGTGCCGAGCGAGTTGATGATCGCCTGATAGGACACCAGCGGGCGGTCGACGCCGCCGCGCGGCACCATCACCGTCGTGGCGGCCGCGATCGGCGCGCCCGATGAGTTAGTGGATCGGAACAGGACCTGCCAGCCGTCGGCGTTGCCGTACCGGGAGACGTCGACGGGGCGGGTGCGCAGCACCTCCCCGTTGGCGCGGGCCGCGAGGTCGGGCGGCGCCCAGTAGAACGGGTCCGGGTCGGCGACCGGAGTCGTGGGCTGGGCCTGTATGGGGGGAGTGGCGAAGAGCAGGCAGGCGAGCATTGCGAGTGCGGCGGCCACGGACCGCCCGAGCAGAATGCGCATGGAAGTCCCTTTCCGCCCTACAGCGTAAACCGCTTCGCGGTCCGTGCGTGATTTTCACCACTATTGGGGTAAAAATCACGCACGGCGGCGGAGCCGCCACATCTGCACCGGCGCGCAGCGCAGCGGAGCCGCCACATCTGCACCGGCGCGCAGCGCAGCGGAGCCGCCTCATCTGCACGGGCGCGCAGCGCTACCAGGCGGTGATGATCGGGCCGGGGGTCCACGTCCCGGACCGGGTCACCGTTGCGGTGTCGACCCGGGCCGGGCCCGCGGCGCGGTCGATCGGGACGAACTGCTCGATGGACCCCCAGTCCCGGTCCCAGTCGTGCGCCAGGTAGGACGGGATGGTGCGGGCACCGAGCAGCATGCCGGTCCAGCCGAGCGGCCCGCCGCCGGCGTGGTCCTGCCAGCGTCCGGTGGCGATGGCACCGTGCCGGTCCGGGAGGATCCGGTACTCGGGCACCTCCGCGACGCCGTTGCGGTGCAGCATCTGCGCCTGGCACGGGAAGTTCAAGCCGACGGCCCAGTCCAGCAGCACCGGTGTCTGCGTCCCGACGACGTCCTGCAGCGTCTGCGTGACCGGGACCCGCGGCGGCGTGAACGCGAGCCACTGGTCGCCCGCGATGTCGGTGTCGGCGGCGACGATGCGCACCACGTCGGCCTCGGCGGGCAGCCGGTCGAGGGGGACCCGCAGGTTCCGCCACGACGGGACCGGGCCGATGTCGATCGGGGTGGTCGAGCCGAGCATCCGCACCCCGACTGCGTCGGTGACGCCGTACTCGACGTCGAGCCGCTGGCCGTAGGTGGCGATGCCGTCCGCGTCGACGGAGTGGATGCGGCCCGCGACGGCGATGGAGATCAGGTCGCCGCGCGAACCCTCGCTGTCCGGGTCGGGCAGTCGGTACCAGTCGGTGGTCACCTGCGCGGCGCCGGACGCGCCGTAGCTGCCGAGCACCGGGGTGGACGCGGGCGCGAGACCGAACGGCAACGCGACGGTGGAGCCGTTGACGCCCTCGCCGCCGAATCCGCCCGCGGTTCCCGCGCCGGCGGTGTCACCGGAGTCCCCGGTGCGGTCGATGGTGTTGGCGGTGCCTGCGGCGAGATCCTCCTCGTCGGGGGTCAGGTCGGCGGCGACGCCATTCGGGGTGAACCCGTCCCCGCCACCCGCGGTGAGCCCGGCTGCGATGTCACCCGACAGCGGCCGCAGCGTGGACGCGTTCGGATCGGTTTCCAGCAGAACGTCGTTCGCGAGGCCACAGCTGTTGCCGGTGATCGAGTCGATGCTGGACCGCGCCACCGAGTACGCCGGGTACTGGGCCACCGCGCCCTTCGCGAGGGAGAGCACCTCGAACAGGACCAGCGCGGCGGCGGCCACCGTCAGCGGCGGGATCGACCACAGCCGCCCGGGGTCGCGTCGCCGGTCCGCGGTGGGGTGCACGTGGTACCAGGCGGCGACCGCGAGCAGCGCGAGGGTGGCGCCGAGGAGCAGCGTCGCGAAACCGACGCCAGCGACGGACGGCGGCTTGTCCCACCACGGGACACCGTAGCTCGACACGTACCACCAGCCGTTCTGGCTGACGAACGACATCGTGACCAGGAACGTGACCGCCGCCGCGAACAGGGCCCGGTTGCGACGCGACCGCAGCACGACGGGCGAGACCGCGATCGCGGCGACCACCGCGACGGACGCGGCGAGCCCGGCGTAGATGCCGAAGTGGTGGGTCCATTTCGTCGGCGCGAACATCATCAGCACCATCGCGCCGAGGGTGATGCCCACGATCCGGCGACTCGGCCCCTGCGCGGTGCCGGGGATCTGCCCGCCGCGCCGCAGAATTGCCACGATCACCGTGACCAGGCACAGGATCATCGTGAACACCGCGAAGCGGCGCGAGAGGGATCCGTCGACGCTGATCTGCAGCAGCCACTGGTAGCGCATGTACTCCATGAACCAGGGGTCGGCGGGGCCGATGGCGTGCACCTGCTGCATTTCCCGGACCGCGGCGAGGGTCTGGTCCGCGAACACCAGCGCCAGCACCCACACGCCGGCCGCGATCAGCGGCAGCAGGGTCGCGGCGTAGCCGACCGCCCGCGCCCGGTCGGCGATGATGCGGGCGATCGGGCGGGCCCCCGCGATCAGGGCGGCGAAACAGATGATGCCCGACGGGCCCGCTGTGACGGTGACGGCGCCGACCAGGATCGCGGCCGCCGCGGGCAGCAGCCGCCGCGTCGCGATCGCGCGTTCGACCGAGCACCAGGTGGCGAGGACGCCGACCGCGACGATCGGTTCGGGACGCAGGCCGTTGTTGAACGGCAGCCAGAACGCGAGGAACACCAGCGCTCCGGTCCACAGCGGGCCCCGCGACGCGCGCGCCGCGGCGCCGAGGCGCGGCGCCACCTCCCTGCTGATCAGCCACCAGCCGAGCAGCCCGGCGCACAGCGCGGGCAGCCGCATCCAGATGCTCGCCGTCGAGACATGGGTCATCCAGGCGAGGACGTCGTAGAACGGGGTGCCGAACGGGGCCTCGGGGACACCGAACCAGCGGAAGTAGTTCGCCATGTAGCCGGCCTCGCCCGCGGCGCGGGCCATGCCGAGCTGGTAGCCGTCGTCGGCGGTGTTCGCGCCGATCACATGCCACAGGCCGAGGGTGCCGACGACGAGCGCGTCGATCCGGGTGAAGCTCCACCACCGGGCGGGCAGGAATCGTCGGGTTCGCCGCCCGTCGGCGGCGTCGATGCGGTGCAGTGCGACCAGCGAGACCGCGGTCGCGAGCGCGGTGAGCAGCATCGCGGCCAGCTTCAGCGGGGTCGGGGCGGTGCTGAAACGGGTGTCGAGCTGCGCGGTCACCGACAATCCGTCGGCGGTGTCGGGCAGCTGCGAGAACACCCCGACCAGCTGCGGACGCAGGTCCTCGGCCAGCGTCGCCGTGACCTCGCCGACGGTGGCGGTGGTCCCCGCCGGGTCGGAGCGGACGGTGATCGTGCATCCGGCGGTCAGGTCGTCCAGAGGGGTCGACACCAGCACCCGGTCCCGGACGATCACGTCCAGCCGCGGGTCGGGGTCGGCGACGACCTTCGCGACCAGGCCGTACCGCTCGGCGTCCCGGCTCCCGATGGGCGCCGTCGACACCAGCACCCCGCCGTCGGGCAGCTGGCCGACGGCGGCGCACGGGATCGCGACGTCGAGGTCGATCGGCGCATACGACACCAGCGGTGCCGTGACACCGGTCGTCGCCCCGTTCTGCGGCCAGGACACCGTCGCCGCGGTCTGCCGGACCGGGAGGAACGGGATGGAGACGGCGAGAACGATGCCGAGCAGCGCGCTGACCGCCGCGACCAGGCGTGGCCCGCGGAGCCGGGAGGGCGGGGCGGGGGTGGCCCGTTCCGCGGGGTCGGCGATCGTCTTGGTGTCCGTCACGGCTCGACATGCTAACGACTCGGCAGGGCGCACCTGCAGAGCCGCAGGTCGGGACCCTTGTTAGCCTGACGAGATGGCGCCGGGTGAGACGTGTGAACTGCCGATGTTCCCGCTCGGTGCGGTGCTGCTGCCCGGCGAGGTGCTGCCGCTGCAGGTGTTCGAGCCGCGGTACCTGGCGATGATCGAGCACTGCACGGCGTCCCCGGAGCGGATGCGGTTCGGGGTGGTGCTGATCGCCCGCGGCAACGAGGTCGGCGGCGGCGACGAGCGGACCGGTGTCGGGACCGTCGCCCGGATCACCTCGCTCCGCCGCGCGCCCGGCAGGCTGCTGCTCGGCTGCGTGGGGGAGGAGCGGATCCGGGTGGACGAGTGGCTGCCCGACGCCCCCTACCCGCTGGCGCGGGTGCGGTCGTGGCCGGACGACCAGTCGGAGCCGTCGGCGGACGACGTCGCCGCCCTCACCGACCGGATCACCGAACTCACCGACCTGGGATCGACCGTCGCTGGTGCGCCGCGGGCCCCGGACTGGTCGCAGCTGACCGGATCGGCGGGGGATCGGTTGTTCACGCTGGCCCGGGTGCTGCCCCTCGGCCCGCTCGACAAGCTGCGGGTGCTGACCGCGCCGACCGCGGCCGAGCGGGTGCCGGTGCTGGCGCGGGCCGTGGACGACGTCGTCGCGGCCCTGCGGTTCCGGCTCGGCGGGCGCGGGTAGCGGGGACCGGAGGAGGTGGCGGGTGACGCGGGAGGACGTCCCGGTGATCGCCGTGGTCGCGGCGGGCGGCGCGCTCGGTGCGCTCGCCAGGTACGCGCTGACGGTGGCGATCCCGCCAACACCCGGGCAGCTGCCGGTGGCGACCGCGATCGCGAACGTCACCGGCTGTTTCCTGATCGGGATCCTGATGGTGGTCGTCACCGAGGTGTGGACCGGGCATCGGCTGCTGCGCCCGTTCCTCGGGGTCGGTGTTCTCGGCGGCTACACCACCCTCTCCACCTACGCGGTGGAGGTCCGGGAACTGCTCGCGGGCGGGCGCACCCCGCTCGCCGTCACCTACCTGGCCGGCAGCGTCCTCGCGGCACTGGCCGCGGTCCTCGCCGGCCTGTGGATCGCGCGGGCCGTCGTCGGCGCGCGCGTCGGGAAGGGAACCTGACATGACCACCGACCGGCACACCGTGCACTCCCGGTCCGAACTGCGGCTGTCGATCATCCTCGGGCTCGACGACCTGTGGCACCACCGCCCGACGTACCAGGAGATCGTCCGCCGCGCCCGCGACGCGGGACTCGCAGGCGCCAGCGTCTGGCGCGGCATCGAGGGCTACGGCGCGTCCTCGCGCATTCACACCACCCGCCTCCTCGACCTCGCCGACGGGCTGCCGGTGCTGGTGGTCGTCGTCGACGACGAGCCCCGCATCCGCGCGTTCGTCGCGGCCGTCGCCGAACTGCTCACCCGGGCGACCGTCACCGTCGACCGGGTCGAACGGTTGCACATGAGCGACCGACCGGAGTGACCGCGCCCGGCGCATCGCTCGCCCCGGTCCTGCTCGTCCTGCTCGGCGGGGCGCTCGGGGCACCGGCCCGCTACCTCCTCGACCGGGCGGTGCAGTCCCGGCACGACAGCGCTTTCCCGTGGGGGACGCTGTGCGTCAACGTGATCGGATCGCTGATCCTCGGTGTCCTCGCCGGCGCCGCGACCGCTCACGACAGTGCGCTGTGGACGCTGCTCGGGACCGGCTTCTGCGGCGCGTTGACCACGTTCAGCACCTTCGGCTACGAGACCGTCCGGCTGTTCGAGGACCGGGCGCGGCTGTACGCGGTGGTCAACGTCGTGGTCACCGTCGTCGCCGGGGTCGGCGCGGCGGCCGTCGGGTTCACCCTCGGCCACCTGCTCGCCTGATCGAATGCCGCCCGCGAACGGACCGCATGGTCGAATTGACGCCATGGCCCACCCCCGCGCTGGCACCCCCGCACGCCCCGAGGACCTTGAGGACCTCGCCCACCTGGTGACGGCCTACTACAGCCGGATCCCGGACCCGGGCAACCCCGACGAGCGGGTCGCGTTCGGCACCTCCGGGCATCGCGGGTCGAGCCTCGACGGTGCGTTTAACGAGGCCCACATCCTCGCGACGACGCAGGCGATCGTCGAGTACCGGGCGAGCCGCGGCCACACCGGACCGCTGTACCTCGGCCGGGACACGCATGCGCTGTCCGAACCGGCATGGACCAGTGCCCTTGAGGTCCTCGCGGGCAACGGCGTCGACGTGTTCGTCGACGCCGCGGGCCGGTACACCCCGACCCCCGCCGTCAGCCACGCGATCCTGCGTCACAACGCGCAGGCGCCGTCCGCCCTCGCCGACGGAATCGTCGTCACCCCGTCGCACAACCCGCCCCGCGACGGCGGTTTCAAGTACAACCCGCCGACCGGTGGGCCCGCCAGCTCGGACGCGACGTCGGTGATCGAGCGCCGCGCCAACGAACTGCTCGCCGCGGGCCTCACCGGGGTGCGCCGGGTGCCGCTAGCGACCGCACTCGCGACCGCAGCGCACCCGCACGACTACCTCGCCACCTACATCGACGACCTGCCGAACCTCGTCGACCTCGACGCCGTCCGGGCCGCGGGCATCCGGATCGGCGCCGACCCGATGGGCGGCGCCGCGGTCGACTACTGGGGTGCGATCGCGGAGCGGCACCGCCTCGATCTGACCGTCGTCAACCCCGCCGTCGATGCGACGTGGCGGTTCATGACCCTCGACACCGACGGCCGGATCCGGATGGACTGCTCGTCCCCGGACGCGATGGCCTCGCTGATCGGGGCCCGCGACCGCTACGACCTCGCGACCGGCAACGACGCCGACGCCGACCGGCACGGCATCGTCACCCCCGACGCCGGGCTGATGAACCCGAACCACTACCTGGCCGTCGCGATCGACTACCTGTACCCGCACCGCCCGGCCTGGGACGCGGGGGCCAGGGTCGGCAAGACCCTGGTCAGCTCCTCGATGATTGACCGCGTCGCCGCCGGGGTGGGCCGCGACCTGACGGAGGTGCCGGTCGGCTTCAAGTGGTTCGTGCCGGGCCTGGCGTCGGGTGAGCTCGGGTTCGGCGGGGAGGAGAGCGCGGGCGCGTCGTTCCTGCGCCGCGACGGCCGCGTCTGGACCACCGACAAGGACGGGATCGCGCTCGCGTTGCTGGCCGCCGAGATCCTCGCCGTCACCGGCCGCACCCCGTCGCAGCGGTACCGCGACCTCGCCGACCGGTACGGGGACCCGGTGTATGCGCGGGTCGACGCGCCCGCCGACCGCACGCAGAAGGCGGCACTCGCCGCGCTCACGCCGGACGCGGTGACCGCGACCGACCTCGCTGGCGAGGCGATCACCGCGACCCTCACCGCGGCGCCGGGCAACGGAGCACCGATCGGCGGGCTGAAGGTGTGCACCGCGAACGCCTGGTTCGCGGCCCGGCCGTCCGGCACCGAGGACAAGTACAAGATCTACGCCGAGTCCTTCCTCGGCGCGGACCACCTCAGACAGGTGCAGGACGCGGCGCGGGAGTTGGTGTCCCGCGCGCTGGGCGAGGGCTGACGTCGCCGTTGGTTCCGTAATGTCACATTGGCGGTCGCCACGTGACCGAATGTGACATTACGGAACCCGCCGGTCGACGGACTAGTTTGGATCGGTCATGACTGCAGCCGAATCCGCCCCCGACTCCCGGGACACCCGACTCCCCAGCGAGATCTGGGTTCTCGTGAGCGCGAGCTTCGTCATCGCGCTCGGCTACGGCATCGTCGCGCCCGCGCTGCCGCAGTTCGCGGTCAGCTTCGGCGTCGGCGCGTTCGCCGCGACGGTCGTGATCTCGTCGTTCGCGTTCATGCGCCTGGTGTTCGCGCCGGCCAGCGGGTCGCTGGTGCAGCGGATCGGCGAACGCCCCACCTATCTGACCGGGCTGCTGATCGTCGCCGCGTCCACCGGGGCGGTCGCGTTCGCGTCGAGCTACTGGCAACTGCTGATCTTCCGGGGGATCGGCGGCATCGGCTCCACCATGTTCACCGTCTCCGCGCTCGGGCTGCTGATCCGGATCACCCCGCCGCACATCCGGGGCCGGGTCTCCGGCCTGTACGCGACCTCGTTCCTGTTCGGCAGCATCGGCGGCCCCCTTGTCGGCGCCGCCCTCGTCGGGTTCGGGCTGCGGGTGCCGTTCCTCATCTACGCGGTTGCCCTGCTGATCGCGGCGGCCGTCGTGTACTTCCGGCTCAAGAACTCCGCGCTCGCCACCCCCGAGACGTCGAGCGACGCGGCAACCATGACCTTCCGTCAGGCCGTGCGGCTGCCCGTGTACCGGGCGGCGCTGCTGTCCAATTTCGCCAACGGCTGGGCGGTCTTCGGGGTGCGGGTCGCGCTGGTGCCGCTGTTCGTGGTGCAGGCGCTGCACGCCAGCGACGGCTACGCGGGCATCGCGTTGACCGTCTTCGCGGTCGGCAACGCGCTCGTCCAGATCCAGGCAGGGCGCCTCTCCGACGCGTACGGGCGGCGACCGTTCGTCCTCGCCGGGCTCGTCGTCAGCGGACTGTGCACCGCGGGCCTCGGGTTCAGCCCCAACCTGTGGGTGCTGTTCGCGCTGTCCGCGATCGCGGGCGTCGGATCCGGACTGATGAACCCCGCGCAGCAGGCCGCCGTCGCCGACGTCATCGGATCCAAGGCCCGCGGCGGGCCGGTCCTCGCCGCCTTCCAGATGGCATCCGACGTCGGCTCCGTCGTCGGCCCGCTCGTCGCCGGGGTGCTCGCCGAGCAACTGACCTACGGCACCGCGTTCGCCGTCACCGGCGCGCTGACGGTCCCCGCGATCGCGGCCTGGCTGCTGGCCGGTCGATCAGCCGGGCACACCCACCCCGATCACCAGGCCGACAAGGTACGTCGCCCCGACCGCGATGAGCCCGAACAGCAACTGTCGTAGCCCGCCCCACACCAGCGGCCGCGACGTCAGGTGCGCGGTCGTCGCACCGACCACCAGCAGGCCGACGCACCCGACCGTCAGGCCGGCGATCAGCGACTCGAAGCCGAGCAGGTACGGAATCAGCGGGATGATCGCCCCGATCGCGAACATCAGGAACGACGACGCGCCCGCGACCAACGGGGACGGCTTCTCGGTCGGGTCGACACCCAACTCGTGTGTCAAATGGATCGTCACTGCCTGCTCGGGATCGCGGTGCACCTCCTCGGCCGCCGCCCGCGCGGTCGCCTCCGACATCCCCATTTCCACGAATGTGCCCACCAGTTCGGTCTGCTCGGAGACCGGATGCTTGCGCTGCGCCCGCGCCTCCACCCGCACCTCGGCGTCGATCTGCTGGTTCGCCGTCGACACCGACGCGTACTCGCCCAACGCCATCGAGAATGCGCCCGCCGCCAACCCGGCGACCCCGCTCAACACGATCGCGTGCGCATCCAGACCCGCGCCGCCGACACCCGCGAGCAGCGAGGTGTTCGTCACCAGGCCGTCCATCGCCCCGAACGCGGCCGCCCGCAACCACCCACCGGACACGTTGGCGTGCCGGTGATCGAACTCGTGCGGAAGCGCACCGTGGGGCAGGGGAGATCCGGGCTCGCCGGCGCGCGGGTGCGGCGCATCGCTCATGACCGTGAATCTACGCGCGGCGACGATGGCGGTGCCGGATGCGCGCCGGCGGTAGCGTGAGGGCCGTGTCGAACCGTGCAGTTCCCTGGACGTCGATCGTCAGCCTGCTCGCCCGGGTCGCGCTGGCCGCGGTGTGGCTGATCTCGGGTGGCATCAAGTTGGCCGATCCCACCCAGACGGTGGTCGCGGTGCGCGCCTACCAGCTGCTGCCCGAGGGGCTCGTTCGGCCGGTCGCCGCCGTCCTGCCGATGGCCGAGATCGCGCTGGGTCTGCTGCTGCTGGTCGGGCTGGCGGTGCGCTGGACGGCGGTCGCGTCGGCGGCGCTGCTGCTGCTGCTGATCGCGGTGATCGTCTCGGTGTGGGCGCGGGGGCTGTCGATCGACTGCGGCTGTTTCGGTGGGGGCGGCGCCGCCGACGTCGACGGCTGGGACTACGGCCGCGAGATCCTCCGCGACGTCGGGTTCCTGGTGCTCGCGGCGTGGCTGATCATTTATCCCCGCAGCCCCCTCGCGTTGGGTCCCGGCTCGAGGGCCGGACACTCAGTTCCCGTTCAGCCGAAGGTGGCAGAGTAAGGCCACACTGTGACGTGGCGGCGGGTGCACCGACGCCTGTCACACGGACTATCCCCGGAGGACCGCAGCAGTGAGCACGAAGAAGACCAAGCCCGTCACGGCGGCGCCGCAGGCGACGTCGAGTCGATCGACCTACATCCTCGGCGGGATCGCGGTGCTGGTGATCGCCGCGGTCGTGATCGGCGGCGTGCTGTGGAGCAGCAACCGCAGCAAGCCGCGCAACGAGGGCTACGGCGGAGTGTCCAACGCGGCGGTGCAGGTGAGCACCGACGCCGAGGGCGTCGTCCGGCTCGGCGTCCCCGACGCGCCCACCACCATCGACCTGTTCGAGGACCCGATGTGCCCGTACTGCGCGGAACTCGAGCACACCAACGGGCAGGAGGTCGCCCAGAAGATCGACGAGGGCCAGCTCGCGGTCCGATACCACACCCTGGACTTTCTGAACCGGCTCTCGGCGAGCGGCGACTACTCGTCGCGCGCCGCGGGGGCACTGCTGTGCGTCGCGGACAGCGGCAACGCGATCGCGTTCTCGGCGTTCCACACCGCGCTGTTCTCGCCGGACAATCAGCCTGCCGAGAACGGCAAGACGGATCACAGCAACGCCGACCTCGCGCAGCTCGCGAAGGACGCGGGCGCCGACGAGCCGACCGCCGCCTGCATCGCCGACGGCGCGAAGGTGGAGCAGGGTGCCGCTGCCGCGCAGACCGGCCGGGAGGCCCTCGCCGCGACCGGCGCAGCGGGCACCCCCGCGGTGGTCCTCAGCGACGGCACCGTCGTCGACGCGCTCGGCGACCCGAACTGGGTCTCCAAGCTGAACTGACCGCCGACCGGGTGGGGGGGCCCAAGACAACGGTCTGGCCCTGCACGAGCAGCCCGGTCGCCCATGCATAGCTGAAGATGCTAGCGCGCTCAATAGTGCAGG
>NZ_JBSGXD010000030.1:40457-52042 GCF_053609225.1 Rhodococcus sp. NPDC054953
CCCGGCGGGTGCCCGCGCTCGCCTCCGGAGGAAATGTCGGTGACCAGCCGATTTGTTGCGTCGACCGATGGTGGTGTAACTTTTTCCAGGCGAGAGCGGAACGGCCCGAAACGGTCGAGGCTCCCGCCGGGCCCGGGACACCGGGTGAGCACAACAGAACACGGGGCTATGGCGCAGCTGGTAGCGCACCACACTGGCAGTGTGGGGGTCAGGGGTTCGAGTCCCCTTAGCTCCACCGAGAAGACCCGGTCAGACAATGTCTGACCGGGTCTTTCCTTTCTGTACCGCCCGAGGTTAGGCGGTGGGGACCAGCGTGTTCTGCCTGCGGATGATCCACCACCGGCCGTCCCGCCGCGCGAAGACGTACAGCGCCGTCATTTCGGGAGCCTCGCCCCGGTCGGCCGCGTCCGCCGTCGACCAGGCGCGCTTGCTGGCGACCGCGATGTCGGGTCCGAGCATCGACATCCCGTGGACCCGGTAGTGCGCGGTGGCGTCGCGGAGGGACGGATGCGCGAGCCCGCGCCGGGTGGTCTCCTCGATCTCCTCGAGCCCGGCGGCCTCCATGCCCGCCGCGTTCACGATGCGGGCGTCCGGTGCGATGTCGCCGAGCAGCAGGTCGGCGTCGTTGCGGTTGAATCCGTCCTCGACCCTGGCGATGATGGCGCGCAGCGCGGCCGCGTCCGCCGCCGAGACGTCACTGCCGACCTCCGTGTCGGGGCGAACCACGATGGTGTTCTGCCCCTGCACGAGCAGCCAGTCGCCGCCGCGCCGAGCCCACACGTACGTCGGCCGACCCTCGCGCCGCGGTGAGAACGACTGCTCCTCCGGCGTGAGGGCCTCCTGATCGACGCTGGTGACCGCGATGTCCGGTGCCAGGAAGCGCACGTCCACCACGTCGTAGCGGACGGACTGGTCCGCCATGGCGCCGGGCAGCACCTGTCGGGTGAAGGCCGCGATCTCGTCGAGTCCGACCAGGCGGCGTCCCGCGCCGTTGACCCACACGGCGTCGGGTGCGAACAGGGCGAGGAAGCCGTCGACGTCTTCCGCGCGTTGGGTGCGCTGCACGACGGCGACGAGGTCGCGGAGGCGGGCAACGTCCGTCTCGGTGGGCAGGGTGATGGCGGTTTCGGTTGTCATGCGACAAAGGGTGCTACTTCAAGTGCACTTGATGTCAAGGGTCTGGTGGCCGCCGGATGTCGCGGCACGGGAATCGATTCGCGGCGAGATGCGGAGCTCCCGACGTTCTCCGGGCGACAATCCCCACAGCCGCATGGTGCACGTCACACAGGGGAGCAGGCATGACCGATGCAGTTGCACAGTCCTATTCGGCACTCAAGAGTGCCGCGGCGGGGCTGATGCCCCAGCTGAAGGCCGACCTGACGCGGCTGGTCCGGATCCCGTCGATTGCCGCGGACGGCTATCCGTCGGCACCGCTGTTCGAGGCCCATGACCTCGTGGTGGAGTTGTTGCGGGCCGCCGGTGTCGAGCAGATCGAGGACCTGATCATCGAGGGCAAAACGGCGCCGGTGATCGTGGCGACCGTGCCCGGGCCCGCCGCCGCGCCAACGGTGCTGCTGTACACGCACTACGACGTCGTCCCCGCCGACGACACGGACCTGTGGCAGAGCCCGCCGTTCGAACCGACCGAACGCGACGGCGCGATCTACGGTCGCGGCACCGCGGACTCGAAGGCCAACATCGTCAGCATCCTCGGCGCCCTGCGGGTGTGGGGCGGTGCACCGCCGGTGACGCTGAGGATCGTCCTCGAGGGCCAGGAAGAGTTCGGCAGCCCGTTCGACAACTACCCGATCGAGGCGCCGGAACTGTTCGAGGCGGACGCGATGGTCATCGCGGACGTCGGTAGCGTCCGCCCCGGATCGCCCACCCTCACCGTCGCCCTCCGCGGCTCCGCGGTGGTCACGGTGGAGGCCAGCACGCTGGCGACCGACAAGCACAGTGGTCTCTACGGCGGCGCCGCACCCGACGCACGGCTCGCGCTGATCAGGGCGCTTGCCACCCTGCACGACGAGAGGGGCGACGTCGCGGTCGAGGGATTGCGGCGGGAACAGTGGACCGGAGCGACCTACACCGAGGACGAACTCCGCACCCTCGCCGAGGTCCTCGACGGCCGCCCCTTGATGGGGTCGGGCGGGCTCGGTGAACGCATCTGGTCGGGGCCCGCGATCACGGTCATCGGGTTCGACGCGCCGTCAGTGACGGGTTCGATCAACGCGGTGGCCGGCACGGCGCGGGCGGCACTGAACCTGCGGGTCCATCCTGATCAGGGTGCCGCGCAGGCGCAGGCGGCGCTGATCCGCCACCTCGAAGCCCAGCGACCGTTCGGGGTCGCCCTCACCGTCACCGCGGGTGAGGTGGGCAACGGCTTCTCGGCCCCCACCGGCGGGCCGGGCTTTGACGCCGCGATGACCGCCCTCGAACAGGCGTGGGGCGAACCCGCCGGGCTGATGGCGGGCGGCGGATCCATCCCGCTGGTGATGGCATTGCACCACGCGGTGCCCCACGCGGAGAAACTGCTGTTCGGCGCCACCGACGGCTACGCGAACATCCACGGCCCCAACGAACGGGTGCTCCTCGACGAACTGGAAAAGGCCGTTGTCGCCAAGGCCGTGTTCTTCCAGGAGTACGCCCGCAACGCGGGGGGTCGGGCATGAGCACCGATACCAAGGCCGAGGGTGGGAGCAGCCCGGTCGCCAAGAAGAAATTCGAGTTCCCCGGCGCGGTGACGGTGCTCGCGATCGTCGCCGTCCTGGTATGGATCGCGGCGCTGTTCATCCCGGCCGGACAGTTCGACACCGACGCCGATGGCGCGCCGATCCCCGGCACGTTCACCGAAATCCCGGCGCCGCTGTCGTTCTGGGAGCGGGTGCAGCAGCTGATCTTGTCGCCCGTCAACGGCCTCTACGGGTTGCAGGACACCGGTACCGGGTTCGTCGACCCCGACAACCTGGGCCGGATGTTCGGGTCGGTCGGCGTCATCCTGTTCATCCTGGCGCTCGGCGCGTTCATCTCGGTGAGCTTCGCCACCCGCAGCCTCGAGGTCGCGGTCGGCCGCCTTGCCGCCGGGCTGCGGGACAAGGGCTGGCTGCTGATCACGGTGATCATGGTGTTGTTCTCGCTGCTCGGCTCGACGATGGGGTTCTCCGTCGAGACCTTCGGGTTCTACGCGCTGCTCACCCCCCTCATGCTCGCCCTCGGGTACGACCGGATGGTCGCCGCCGCCACGATCATTCTCGGCGCGCTGACCGGCGCGATGGCCTCGACGGTCAACCCATTCTCGATCGGCGTCGCCTCCGGTGAGGCTGGGGTGTCGATCGGTGACGGCATCGTGTTGCGGGTGGTCCTGTGGATCGTGCTCACCGCGATGGCGGTCGCATTCGTGCTCCGCTACGCGCGGCGGGTCCAGCAGGATCCGAGCCGCTCGATCGTCGGCTTCGACACCGAGGCGGAGGGCGAGCACGCGGCGCCCGCGCCGGAACCGGACCAGACGCTGACCGGCGTCCAGAAGTCCGTGCTCGCCATCACCGGGCTGACCTTCGGGCTGATGATCTTCTCCGTCATCCCCTGGTCGGCGATCTTTGGTGCCACCACGACCGCGGCCGAATATGACGTCTACCACGAGGTCGCCACCGAGCCCTACTGGTTCGAGCTGAACTGGTGGTTCCCGCAGCTGGCGATGCTGTTCATCCTCGCCGCGATCATCGTCGGTGTGGTGGCGCGGATGGGGGAGAAGAAGGTCGTCTCGCTCATCACCCAGGGCGCCGGGGACATGATCGGCCCGGCGATCGTGATCCTGCTTGCTCGCGGTGTCTCGGTGATCCTCAACAACACCCAGACCCTCGACACGGTGCTCAACGCGATGGAGCAGCTCGTCAGCGGTGCGTCGGCTGGCGTGTTCGCGATCCTGGTGACGGTGGTCAACATTCCGTTGGCCTTCCTGATCCCCTCGTCGTCGGGGCATGCCACGCTGGCGATGCCGTTGCTGGCCCCGCTCGGCGACTTTGCGGGTGTCGGCCGGGATCTGGTGATCACCGCGTTCCAGATGGGGCACGGCCTGATGCTGCTGTTCGCGCCGACCAACGTGGTGGTGGTCGGCGGCTTGGCGATGGCAAAGGTGGGCTACGACAAGTATCTGAGGTTCGTGTGGCCGCTGCTGGTGGCGAATTTCGTCGTGGTCTGCGTGATCCTCGGCCTCGCCGCGGCCTTCGACTGAACGTGCGAGTCGAGATCACGGAACGCCAACAGTTCGCCGGAAACCGCGGCGCGCGCCGCCCGATACCGCGCGACGGGTGCTTCACTGGATCCGCATGTGACAAGAGTGACTGCTGTGGCAGTGCTGCCGTTACCCGCCGGAAGGAGAGCGGCGCCGGGGCGTCCCGCCCGTCGTGCGTCCGTCGACGCCCATGAAACTGACCACCTGGACCATCGGGGCCGCCGCCTCCGCGGTCGCCGTGACCGCCGCGCTGCTCCCGCCGACCGCGCTCGCCGATCCGGCCGCCGACCCCGCGACCGTCGCACCGCTCACCCCGCTCACCGGGAGGATGATCTTCCTCGACCCCGGTCATCAGGGCACCGGCCACGACGAGAACCTGGCGCGGCAGGTCGACGACGGCCGCGGCGGGACCAAGGACTGCCAGACCACCGGCATGACCACCCTCGGCGGGACGCCCGAGCACACCGTCACCTGGGACGTCTCCCAACTCGTCAAGGCGGGCCTCGAGAAGCTCGGTGCGACGGTCGAATTGAGCAGACAGGACGACACCGGGTGGGGTGGCTGCGTGGACGAGCGGGCCCGCGCCGCGAACGCGTCGGGCGCGGATCTCGCGGTGAGCATCCACGCCGACTCGACCGTCGCGGGCGAGGACGACAACAGGAACGGCTTCCACCTGATCGTGCCGACCCTGCCGATCCCCGACGCGCGGGTCGACGAGGTGCAGTCGGGCCCCGGGCTCGCCGCGTCGACGGCGATCCGGGACGCCTACCTCGCCGGCGGCTTCACCGCGGCGAACTATGCCGGGGTGGTGGACGGGTTGCAGAGCCGCGCCGACATCGCCGGACCCGCGCTGACCACGGTGCCGCTCGCGTTCGTGGAGATGGGCAACGGGTCGAATCCCGCCGACGCGGCGGTCCTCGACAGCGCCGACGGCCGACTCAAGCACGCCGTCGCGATCATCGTCGGTGCCGTCGACTTCCTGATGGGCACGGACGGGGCAGGCGCCCCCGCGACCGCGGAGGCCGCCGCACCGGCCACCGCCATCGACCCTGGCACCGTCGACGATTCGGCCGTCGCGGCCCCGCAAGCCCCGGCGTCCCCGACGACGACCGCACCGACCACCAGCACACCCGGCACGGACGAGCGGCCGGCCGCGGCAGAGCCCGAGGCCCTGCTGGCCCAGGGGCTCACCGCACTCCAGACGCTGCTGTCCACGCTCGGCCCGGACGGAATGCGGGACCTGGCGACGGCGGAGAACCTCGGCATCTTCGCGGACCTGATCGCAACGCTGCTCGACGAACTCGGTTGACGCGCACCGCCGAACGTGGCGAGGGCCGGACACCTGCATGGTGTCCGGCCCTCGCTCGGTGACGGGTACCTCGGTGAATCAGGCTCCCGCGGAACCGGCGAAGAGCGCGTCGGAGACGGCCCCGCTCGCCTCGAGATCCGCACCGAGCGAACCGGTGTCGAGCGACCCGGTGTCGGACGAGGCGGCGTCGGCGGAGCCGGTATCGGACGAGGCGGAGTCGAGCAGGCCGGCGGCGCTCGACCCGGTGTCGGATGAGGCGGAGGCCAGCGAGCCGGTGCCGAGGAAGCCGCCCAGCGCGAGGGAGGCGACCGATCCGCCCGCCGCGGCGGACCCGCTGCTGACGTCGAAGGCGAGGAGGGTGCGTTCGACGCAGCCGCCCGCGGCGACCGAGACCAGGGCGGCGGGCCCCTCGACGAGGGCGACGACGCGCTTGCCCATCGCGCCGACGAAGACCGCGACGTTCTTGACACTCATCTCGTCGGTGGTCTTGCCGATCAGCGCACCGAGCCCGCACTCCCGCAGGCCCTTGACGGTCATCTCGCCGACCGCGGTCTGGACCGCGCCGTTGGCGTCCTCCTGGGTGGCGGCGCGCTCGATCGTCTCGATCGCGGTGGATCCCGTCCCGCCCTCGGCGGGCGCGGCGATCGCGATGCCGCTGCCCGCGCCCAGTGCAAGGCCGACGGTGGCGACCAGGGTCGCGGTGCGCGTCAACTTCATCATGTACCCCTTGAAAGAGTGCCCGCGAGATCGCGAGGAGTGTGCCGAAAGCCCTGTGGGCGCCGTTATTACAGCGTGACCCGGCGATGATCCGCAACGCCGAGACCTGCGGATGTGACGCGAACCACCGGCGCGAAAGGGTGCGCAACCCGGTGTTCACATTGCCGTAACCGAGTTCACTACTATTTCAGCGAAACGGTGATGACGGACGGGAGGAGAGCGGGTGGCACGGCGGCGGATTCCGGTGGTGCTGGTGGCCGGATTCCTCGGCTCCGGGAAGACCAGCCTGCTGAACCATCTGCTCCGCGGCGACCACGGGGTGCGGATCGGGGTGATCGTCAACGACTTCGGCGCCGTCAATATCGACGCGATGATGGTCGCCGGTCAGGTCGACTCGACGGTGGCGCTGAGCAACGGCTGCCTGTGCTGCGCCGTCGACGTCGGTGAGCTGGATGCGATGCTGGACCGGCTCACCCGCGCGGACCTCGACGTCATTGTGATCGAGGCGAGCGGACTCGCCGAGCCGCGCACGATGGTCCGCATGCTCCTCGCCAGCGATAATCCGGGCATCGGTTTCGGGGGCCTGGTCGTCGTGGTCGACGCGGCAGGGATCGACGACGCCAGCGCGCGGCATCCGGAACTGGATCTGCACGTGCGGATGGCGGATCTATTGGTGCTCAACAAGATCGACCTGTGCGACGGGGCGGTGGCCGACGCAGTGCGGGAGCGGGTCGCCGGCCTGAACGACCGATCCCCGATGCTGGAGACGACGCACGGCCGGATCGATCCCCGGCTGCTCTTCGACGAGGTCGTCCGCGTCGACGACGGCCCCCGCCAGCTGAGCCTCGACGAGCTGCTGCTCGAGCGGCATCACGAGTGCGGGGAGCACGAGCACCTGCACGACCAGTACCGCAGCGTGTCGTTCACCAGCAGGGATCCGATCGATCCGCGGGCCCTGGTGCGATTCCTGGAGGACCCGCCCGCCGGGCTGTACCGCATGAAGGGTGCGGTGTACTTCGGCATCCCGGGCCACACCCAGCGCTACCTGCTGCAGACCGTCGGGCGGCACATCCGCTTCGACCGCACCCCATGGGGCCGGGGCCGCGACCGCGGCACCGAGCTGGTCCTGATCGGCTCCGGCCTCGACGGCGACGCGGCGCTGCGCAGGCTCGGCGCGTGCGTCGCGGAACCGGCGCACGTGAGCGGTGCCGAGGCCATGACGGGCGTGCACCGCTACGTCGTCGGAGACTGACGGGTCCGGTCGTCAGCGGGCCGCGGGTCAGAACGGCCAGATCAGTGGGACGAGGAACACCGCGACGGCCGCAAACAGTGCGGCGCAGGGTAATCCGAGCTTCCAGTAGTCGCCGAACCGGTAGTCGCCTGGGTCCTGAACCATCAGGTTGCCCGCGGTCGCGACCGGGGTGAGGAACGACGCCGCCCCCGCGACAGTGATGGCCATCATCATCATCGGCAGGATCGACACGCCGGTACTCTCCGCGACGGCGACAGCGACGGGGGCGACGATGAGCACGGTCGCGAGGTTGCTGAGAAACTGCCCGAGGACGATGACCAGCAGCACGATGCTGGCGAGCAGCAGATGCGGTGAGCTCGCGCCGAACCAAGACACCAGTGCCGACGAGATCTGCTCGGCCGCACCGCTGGTCTGCAGCGCGGTGGACATCGGGATCATCCCGGCCACCACGATCAGCGTGGTCAGCGATACCGAACTCTGCACCTGGCTCATCGTCACGACCCGGGACCCGACGAGGATTGCGCTCGCGAATAGGACCACGATCGCGGGCGGGAACACGTCGAACGCCAGGAACCCGCACATGGCGACGAGGACCGCGACGGACACGTAGGAGCGGGCGCCGAGGTGCACGGACTGCCGCCGGATCCGGTCCGGGGAATCGACGGGGAGGACGCCGGGGTTGCCCGCCTTGCGCTCGAGGTCCTCCCAGGTGCCGCGCAGCACCAGGATGTCGCCGGTGCGCAGGTGGGTGCGGTCGATACGGTCCTCGCCGCGGCGGACGGCGGTGACCACCAGTTCCCCGGATTCGGTGCGCATTCCCGGGTACACGAGGTCGCCGACGAACGGGGACCGGGGCGGGATCACGATCTCGATGACGCCGTCCTCGTAGCCGATGCGGGCGGAGTCCGGGGGCAGCGCGTAGTCGCGGGCGAGTGTTTCGGCGTGATCGCCGAGGTTGCGGGGCGCGTTCGCGGGATACCGGTGCGGCAGCAGTCGTGGCCCGAGGAGCACCACGATCACGACGACACCGATCAGCAACGGCACCCCGACCAGCGCGAACTCGAAGAAGCCGAACGGCCGCGATCCGGCCTCGACGGACAGTTCCGACACGAGGACGTTGATCGGGGTGCCGAGCATGGTGAGCATCGACCCCGCATGCGCGGCAAACGCGAGCGGGATCAGGAGCTGCGACGGTGGCTGCCGCAGCCGGGCGGCCAGCGCGACGCCCACCGGGACCAGGGCGGCGACGGTGCCGTTGACACTGATCAGCGCGGTCAGGACCGCGGACAGCAGCATCAGCGCGATCAGCACCGACGACCGCTTGTCCCCGACCCGGCGGGTCAGCTGCTGCCCCGCCCACGCCGTCACCCCGGTCGAGTCGAGCGCCTCGCTGATCACGAACAGCCCGGCCAGGTAGACGACGATCGGATCGCCGAACCCGGCGATCGTCTGCTCGAATGTCACGGCGCCGGTGGCGTACAGCGCGAGCGCGACCCCCAGCGCGACCACCGCCGGTGACACCCTGTTCGTGACGAACGCGACGATCGCGGCGAGCAGGACCAGGACGGTCGCCAGGATGGGATCCACGGCGTCTAGAAGGTGTCGAACCGGGCGTCGATCTCCGGGATCCGGGCCGGGCGCAGGTCCTCGATCAGGGTGCCGCGGGCGGCGACCGCGCGGGGCGCGGCGAGGGCACGCATGTCCTCGAGCGGGTTGCCGTCGAGGAGCACCAGGTCGGCGTCCTTCCCGTCCTCGATTGAGCCGATCCGGTCGTCGAGGCCGAGGATCCGCGCGTTCGCGGCGGTGGCGGCGTGCAGCGCCTGCACCGGGGTGAGGCCGCCGTAGCGGACCAGCAGGTCGAGCTCGCGCCAGGTGTTCGAGTGCGTCACATAGGTCACCGCGGAGTCGGTGCCCATGCCGAGCACGATGCCGTTGTCGAGGGCCGACCGGATGCCCGACACCATCTCGTCGAGAACGAGTTTCGCGTTCGCCAGCACGATGTCATCGGCGCCGGTCACCGACTGCGGCAGCTTCACCAGCGGCAGGCAGGCCTGCAGCGTCGGGATCATCGCCGAGTAGCCGCGCAGCGAGTTCGGGTTGTCCTTATAGAGCGCGATCGCCTCGTCGTTCATGCTGCTGCCGTGCTCGATGGTGTCGACACCGGCGCGCAGCGCGGCGATCACCCCCTCGACTCCCTGCGCATGGGCGGCGACCAGTACCCCGCGGGCGTGCGCCTCGTCGCAGATCGCCCGCATGCCCTCCTCGCTCATCTCCGGCTTGCCCGCATGCCCGACCTCGGTGGCATCGGTGACCCCGCCGGTCGCGGAGATCTTGATGGTCTGCGCGCCGCGATCGAGGTTCTCACGGGTGGACCGGCGTCCCTGCGAGGGGACGTCGCAGACGTGCGCGATCTGCGGGGCGCCGTGACCGCCGGTGATCGCCATCAACGGACCCGACGGCATGATGCGGGGGCCGACGTACTCGCCGCGCTCGATGGCGTTCCTGGCCTCGATCACCTCGTCGCCGACGTCACCGACGCTGCGGATGGTGGTCACGCCGGTATGCAGCTGGGTGAGCAGATTGGTCTTGGTGCGGCGCCGCAGCATGCGGCGTCCGAGCGGGCTGTGCAGGAACTTGGTGGCGAGCAGGGCGGTCCGCGGCCGGGTGTAGATCTTCGGCAGCGGCTTCCCGTCGGCGAACAGGTGGGCGTGCGCGTTGATGATGCCGGGCAGCAGGTAGCGGCCCGAGCCGTCGATGCTCCGGTATCCGGGCGGGATCTGGGCATCGGAGGCAGGCCCCGCGTACTCGATTGTGCCCGACGAATTCACGACGACGGTCCAGTCGGAGTGAACGGTCCCGACGTCGTCGCCGGTGACGACGGACACGTGGGTGACTGCGAATGGTGCGACCATGGGCGTGCTTCTCCAACCGCGTTGACAGGTAGGTGCGACCCTATCCGGCGACCGGGGGGATGGTTCGGGCGGCATGGTGCGTGCCGGGCGTAGTGTCGGCGCGAGTATCGAACGGGCACGTGAGAAATGAAGGCGGCATGACCATGTGGTCAGCGGTGGGAGAAACGACGACCTACGCAATGGGGCTGGCGCTCAGCCCCTTCGCGGTGACCACCGCGATCGTGCTTCTGCTCGGTGACCGAGGCAGGATCAAGACGTCCCTGTTCGGCCTCGGGTGGTTCCTCGCGTTGCTGTCGATCACCGCGATCGCGGCGGCGGTGATCGACACCGTCGACGACGACCACCCGGAGCAGACCGCGGACGGCATCAACGTCGTCCAACTGGTGTTCGCGGCGCTGTTCTTCGGGCTGGCCGCGGTGGCCTGGATCAAACGGCCCGCACCGGAGCGGTCGGACTCGGAGGGGAAGGCGAGCAAGCCCGGCCTCCTCGATCGCCTCGACGGCATCGGCACGATCGGATGTTTCGGTCTGGGCGTCGCGCAGGGGTTGCTCGTCGTGAAGAACATTCCCCTCGCGGTCAGCGCCGGTGCGGCGCTGGGCGCCGCTCCGCTCGCGTCCGCCGAGTCCGCCGGTGCGGCGGCGGTATTCGCGCTGCTAGCGTCGGCGGGCGTGATTGTGCCACTCAGCGTTCGCATCGTCGCCGGTCACCGGATCGACTCGGCGTTGGGGGACACCAGGGCGTGGATCGAGAGGAACATGACCGCGATCACGCTGGTGGTGCTGCTGGTCCTTGGCGCGTACTTCCTCGGCGAGGGCCTGGCCCTGACCGGATAGCGCCGGGTGTCCGCGCTCCGATGCGACCGCATCGGGGCGCGGACGGCGGGAGTTACGGGCGGGTGGCGCGGCGGCGCCGCTGGTTGCTGCCGCCGCCCTGCCCGGCGCCGGTGTACCCGGTGTCGCTGCTGTAGACGGTGACCGACCCCTGGCCGGATCCGCGCTGGTTCGACGACCGCTGCTGGCCCGCCGCGGACTGGCCACGGCCCCGGCCGCCGCCGCGGGTGCCGCGCGCCGCGGATGCGTCCGCGCCGCCGCGGGTGCCGTCCGTCGCGCCCTGACCGCGGCGCCGGCCGCCGCCGTCGGATGTCGGGCGGCCGCCGTTCTGGCC
>NZ_JBSGXD010000031.1:0-40703 GCF_053609225.1 Rhodococcus sp. NPDC054953
TCGAGGTCCATGTCTTGACGTTACTCGTATGTGTGTTCGATAGCAAGGGTGTTCGAGTGTGGATGTGATTGATGCGCAACAATATTCGCGTTCCAGAACCTGTGTGGACGCTGCTCGCGTGAGGTCGAGAATCGGTCGCCACCTGCCCATTGGTGGGCTAGGCTTGGGTGATTGAGCGCATCACGCAGGCCGATCTCGTCGAGTCCGCACTGATGATGGCGGCAACCTTGAGTAGATCGAATCATTCGGGCGCCCTGGGAAAGTGGAGTTCTGGATTCGCTTCTCGTGGCAACGAAGACGACCGTAGACAGAGCCCCGTGAAGTGGTGGACTTCGGATCAGGCGCGAGATCGCGTAGTGATCAACGAGTCATGCTGAATGCTAGCTGATTTCGACGGCCTCCAGTGCCGTCCGGGCGGGTTCGGTGGCGGCGTGTTCCTTCGCGGCGATCACCGCCCGCAACTCGTCCATGGAGACATCGGAGACATAGCGGCGGGTGACCTGCCACTCGTCGTGCTGTTCGATCACCACCGCCGTTGCCAGACGCAGGAACGCGGCCGGGTTCGGGAAGATCTCCACGACATCGGCGCGGCGCTTGATCTCCTTGTTCAACCGCTCGATCGGATTGTTCGACCAGATCTTCTGCCAGTGCGCCCGCGGGAACGCCGTGAACGCCAGCACGTCGTGCTTCGCCGCCTCCATCATCGCCGCCACCTTCGGGAACGAGGCGGTGAGGGTGTCGACGACCTGGTCCCACTGCGCCGCGACCTCGACCGGGTCAGTGTGCGCGAAGATCGTCTTGACCGCCGCCATCACCGGCGGCACGTGCTTCGATGCGACCGCACCCTGCAGGTTGCGCATGAAGTGCACCCGGCACCGCTGCCACGATGCGCCCGCGAACTGTTGCGTGACAGCGGCTTTCAACCCTGCGTGGGCGTCGGAGACGACCAGGTGCACCCCCGACAGGCCACGGGCCTTGAGGCTGGCGACGAACTCGCGCCAGAACTCGAACGACTCGCTGTCGCCGACCGCGGTCCCGAGGACCTCGCGGGTGCCGTCGATCGACACCCCGGTCGCGACGACGAGGGCCTGGGAGACCACGTGCGCCCCGACCCGCACCTTGCAATAGGTCGCGTCCAGGTAGACGTAGGGGAAGGTGGTGTGCGTCAGCGTGCGTTCCCGGAACCGGGCCACCTCCGCGTCGAGGCCAGCGCAGATGCGGGAGACTTCCGACTTCGAGATCCCCGAGGTGACGCCGAGCGCGGCGACGAGGTCGTCGACGCTGCGGGTGGAGACGCCGTGCACATAGGCCTCCATGATCACCGCGTGCAGGGCCTTGTCGATCCGGCGGCGGCGTTCGAGCAGCGATGGGAAGAACGACCCTGCCCGGAGCTTGGGGATCTTCAGTTCGACGTCGCCGCTGGTTGTCGGCACCGTCTTCGACCGGTGGCCGTTGCGGTGGGTGGTCCGGCCCTCGGTGCGTTCGTAGCGGCCAGCACCGAGGGTCTCGGTGGCCTCGGCCTCGATCAGTTCCTGCAGGCCGGCGCGGATCAGTTCGGCGAACACGGACGCCACGTCGGCGCCCTTGAGGGCGTCGAGGCGGGCCAGCAGTGCAGAATGCTCATGGGTCATCGCGTGGTCCTTCGTGTCGAGTCACTTTGGTCGGTAACTCGTTCACCTCTACGCGATGGCCCGTCCTTGCTACGGGACCGACACGCGGCCGATCCTGCAGGTCAGGGTCTCACCCGATTCCCACCACCCCAGGGGACTCTCCCCGACCGTATCGCTGTCGGGGACTGGATCGAGCGGGTCTACAACCGGCGTCGTTGACACTCGGCGATCGAGATGATCGGTCCGGCCGAGTATGAGAAGTAGTTCACTAAGGCGGCAGGAGCCGTCTGACGCTGTGTCCGCTGGGCGGGGCCAACCCCAGGCATCAGCGGCGTGGCTTGGCGAGGTCAACTGCTTCCGGCCCGCGCTGACATGAGCAGGGGCTTCCGGATTGGAGAGTGGATTCGATTCGGTGGGGCGGCCGTCTGTTCCGCCGGGCTGTGTTGTTCGCGGCGCGAACCGTATGGCCGCCAGGCGTCTGAGCTTCCGCGGGGTCGCCAGGTCGCGTTCCGCTGGCAAAGGCTCCGGGTGGTCGATGTAATTGATGCACAACAATATTCGGAATTTAGCCGGACTGGTGAGCTTCGCGTAGCGGATTCGAACGCAATCGACGCGGCATCGGCAGTCGGATTTTGCGAATCCGCTCCCGCGGCTCGCGTTGGCTTCATACGATGCTGCGAAATGCTGGGCGGAATGCCGTATTTCCGGTTTTCCGGGCGACGAGCTGGCGCTCCGGGTGATCGGGTACAGCCGACGCCCAGGTCCGTCGTCGTAAGGATGGTCCGTTGACCCGAACTTTTTCGCAGCGACTCGTTCCCGCCATTGCCTCACTGGCCGCCGCGGGCCTCGTGATCAGTGGGTGCAGCAGCAGTGACGCCGAGACGGGTGGTTCCGCCGCCACCGGCGAGCCGATCCGGGTCGGACAGATCATCCCGATCGAGGCACCGGGCATCTCGGTGGCCAGCCAGGCCGCGGGACTCACGGCGGCGGTTGACGCGTTCAACGCGCGCGGCGGCGTCAACGGGCGCCCGCTCGAACTGATCCAGTGCGATTCCGTCGGCGACCCCAACAAGGAACTCGACTGCGTCGACAAGATGATCGCCGACGGCGTCGTCGCGACCCTCGCGGACTTCACCGCCGCCTCCCCGCAGGCGGTGTCGGAGAAGCTCGCGAGCGCGGGCATCCCCCGGATCGGCATGAACCCCATGAACATCGCCGACTTCACCGCGCCGAACGTGTACACCCCGTTCTCCGGCTCACTGCTGACCCTGTTCGGCACCGTGGACACCCTCGTCGCCAACGGGAAGACGAAGCTGACCCTGATGCGGCCGGACCTCCCGGTCACCGCGATGCTCAACCAGTTCATCGGCCCGTTCGTGCAGTCGAAGGGCGCCGAGATCGTCAACGAGGTCGCCGTCGGTGCAGGCGCCACCGACTACACCCAGTTCGTGGCCGCTGCCGAACGCAACGACGCGCAGGGCGTCATCATGGCGCTGACCGCGACCGAGTCGAACCAGATCGCGGAGGCGTTCAACCAGCTCGGATCGAAGCTCAGCTTCGCGCTCGCCGCGACCGGATTCACCCAGACCGATCTGCAGAACCTCGGCGACTTCGCCACCACCTCCGTCTACACCAGCCCGGTGCCTGCGCCGTCGTCGAGCACCGACGACTTCCCGGGGTTGGTCGACTTCCTGGACGACATGGAGGCATCCGGGGACGCCGACCTCGAACGGTCGGAGCTCAACGGAACCGAGATCTTCTCCTGGCTGTCGGTGCGGGCATTCGGCGAGGTCGCCGAGGGGCTCGACACGATCAGCGCGAACGCGGTGGCCCAGGGCTTCATGAACGCGAAGGACCTCGACATGGCCGGGCTCGTCCCGGCCTGGACCCCGAACGCGACCGAGCCGTTCGGCATCTTCCAGCGGGTGTCCAACTCGAAGATGTATCGGATGAGCTTCGACGGTGACGTCGTCGTCACCGACCCGAACCAGTACGACCTGCGTTCCCAGTAGCGCGGACCACCCGATCGGGGAGCGGTGATGACGGAGTTCGTGCAGTTCGCCATTCTCGGGCTCGGCGCCGGAGCGGCCTACGCCCTGCTCGCGCAGGGCGTGGTGCTGGTCTACCGCGGGTCCGGGGTGGTGAACTTCGCGCAGGGTGCGATCGCCATGGTCGCTGCCTACCTATGCGTGGAAACCCTGCAGCGTGACCAGGATTGGCCGATGTGGCTCGCGATCGCCACCGCGGTCGCGGTGGCGGGCGCGATCGGACTGATCTTCCAGCTGACGGTGCTGCGGTGGCTCGCGAACGCGGCCCCCATCGTGCGGCTCGCGGCCACCCTCGGCCTGCTGGTGATCCTGCAGTCGGCGGTTCAGCAGTTCTACGGATCGAAATCCATTCGGGTGCGGGCCTTTCTGCCGAACGACGCCTACCACTGGGGCGGAATCGTCGTGCAGCAGGACCGGCTGATCTTGCTGGGCATCGCGGTTGCCCTGACCGCCCTCCTGTGGGCGGCAACCCGGTTCACCCGGGTTGGGCTGGCGATCACCGCGGCCGCGGAGAACGAGCGAGCGGCCGCGGCGCTGGGCTGGTCGCCACAGCGACTGGCGGCGCTGACCTGGACCGTCGGCGGCGCACTCGCCGGCGTCGCCGGAATCCTCGTCGCCCCCCTGACCGGCCTGACGCCGACCGCGTTCGTCGTGATCGTCACCGTGTTCGCGCTCGCCGCCGCCCTGCTCGGCGGCTTCCGGTCGTTCCCGCTCACCCTCCTCGGGGGACTCGTCCTCGGTGTCGGTGAGAGCCTGGTCGTGCTCTACCAGGACCCGATCCGCGAATTCCTGCACATGCCAACCCTGACCGGGATCAACCGGGCGGTGCCGTTCCTTGTCATCCTGATCGTGCTGGTGGTGCGGGGCAAGGGCCTACCGTTGCGGAGTCACGTCTCGGAACGCCTCCCGCGCCTCGGCTCGGGCGCCGTCCGTTGGCCCGGGCTGGTCGTCGCCGTCGTGATCGCGGTGATCGCGGTCGCGTTCAGCGGCGACTGGTTGCGGTCGCTGACCCTGACCCTGGCCGCGGCGGTGTTCCTGCTGTCGATTGTCGTGGTCACCGGGTACGCGGGCCAGTTGTCGTTGGCGCAGTACACGGTCGGCGGGCTCGGCGCCCTGATCGCCGCCCGACTCGTTGGTCAGGCTGGGTGGTCGCTGATCCCGGCCGCGATCGTCGCGGTGGCCGCCGTCGTTGTGGTTGGCGTGTTGTTCGCCCTGCCGGCACTGCGCACCCGCGGCGTCAACCTCGCCGTCGTCACCCTCGGGCTCGGATTCACCGTTCAGGAAATGGTGTTCGGCAATCCCGCTCTCACCGGGGACAAGCTCGACAACTCCGTCCGGATCCCGAAGTTGACGCTGTTCGGCGTCGATGTCACCGCAACGACCCACCCCGAACGGTGGGCGCTGCTCTGCCTGGCGGTCCTCGTTGTCGTTGGCGTGATGGTCGCGAACCTGCGCCGCTCCCGGACCGGGCGCAGGCTGATCGCGGTCCGCACCAACGAGCGCGCGGCCGCGTCGCTCGGAATCAGCGTGTTCACGGTGAAGATCTATGCCTTCGCGCTGGCCGCGGGAATCGCGGCGGTCGCGGGAATCCTGCTGGGGCTGCGTAATTCGGCGGTGACCTATGTCGAGTTCAATGCGTTCGCGTCGATCAACGCGGTGGTCCAGACGGTGACCGGCGGCCTCGGATACGTGATCGGCGGCATCGTCGGCGCACTGCTCGGGCCCGGCGCGATCGTCAGTAGGGCACTGTCCGACGGATCCGGCAGCGGCGCGCTCGCGACGCTGATCGGGGGCGTCGTCCTGATCGTGATCCTGCTCGTCAACCAGAACGGCATCGCCGACATGCTGACCAGGGTGGGCCGCGCGATCCGTCGACGTCCCCCGATATCCGCGCTGCCCGCGCGGTCGAAAGGACCGCAGGCGCAGCAGCTCACCACGGAGGTTGACACGTCGACCGTCCCGGCGGCCCCGCTCACGGTCCGTGGGCTCGGCGTCCGGTTCGGTGGGGTCACCGCCGTCGACGACGTCAACCTGACGGTCCGACCGGGCGAGGTCGTCGGCTTGATCGGGCCCAACGGGGCTGGCAAGACCACGGTCATCGACGCGATCACCGGCTTCGTGGCACCGGCCGCGGGCAGCGTCGCACTCGGTGCCGACGACATCACCGGATGGTCGACGGCCCGCCGCGCCAGGTCCGGTCTGCGTCGCTCCTTCCAATCCCTCGAACTGTTCGAGGACATCACCGTTGGCGACAACATCCACGCAGGCGCCGACGACGCGACCCGCGCGGGCTGGCTGACCGACCTGATCTGGCCGCGACAGCGACCACTGTCGGCGACCGCGTCGACCGCGGTCCTCGACTTCGGGCTCGCCGACGACCTGTCCGCGATGCCGGGGGAGCTGCCGTACGGGCGGCGCCGACTCGTCGGGATCGCCCGGGCCGTCGCGTCGGGACCGTCGGTGGTCTTGCTCGATGAACCGGCCGCCGGGCTGGACGATGCCGAGAGTCGTGAACTTGCGCAGTGCATTCGGCGACTGGCCGATGAGCGCGGTGCCGGGGTGCTGCTCGTCGAGCACGACATGGGGCTGGTGATGTCGACGTGCGACCGGATCGTGGTGCTCGAGGCGGGCCGGGTGATCGCCGCGGGCGACCCCGACACGATCATGGCCGACGAACGGGTCCGCGCCGCGTATCTGGGCACCGACGACGAGACAACGGGGGCGCTGCAATGACCACCACCGCAACCGAACGGGCCACCGGGGAAACCGTTCTCGACTGCGCCGGGCTGGACGCCGGGTATGGCGGCGCGGTGGTCTGCCGGGACCTGGACCTTCGGGTGCGGGCCGGTGAGGTCGTCGCGCTGATCGGCGCCAACGGTGCCGGGAAGTCGACGACGATGCTGACCGTCGCGGGCGAACTGGCCCCGCTCGCCGGCACGGTCAGTGTCCTCGGGTCCGATGCCGGGACCTCCCTGGCGACCCGGGCCCGGCGCGGCCTGAGCTACGTCACCGAGGAACGGTCGGTGATCATGGGCCTCACCGCGGCCGAGAACCTGAAGCTCGCAGCCGTGCCCGCCGACGCGGCCTGCGCGATCTTCCCGGAGCTGCGGCCACTGCTCGGCAGGCAGGCCGGCCTGCTCTCCGGTGGCGAGCAACAGATGCTCACCCTGGCCAGGGCGCTCGCCCGAAACCCTCGACTGCTGCTCGCGGACGAACTGTCGCTCGGCCTTGCCCCGCAGATCGTCGCGCGCCTGCTCGCTGTGGTGCGGGCCGCCGCCGACGAACGCGGGGTCGGTGTCCTGCTGGTCGAACAGCACGTGCGTCAGGTGCTGCAGGTCGCGGACCGGGTGTACGTGATGCGACGGGGACGGGTGATCGTCGAGGGGACCGCCGCGGAAATTGCCGCCGATCTCGACACCGTTCGGCGGGCGTACCTGTCCGGGGTCGCCGACGACGAGACACCCACCTGAGCTGGCAACGGCCGATCAGGTGAACCCTTGTACGGTTGGTGCGTCGTATCGGCCTGCCAGGGCGGGCCGCGGATCGAAGAGGGGTGTCGTGGGAGTGGCTGCGAAGTCGTCCGTCGTCCGGGTGCCGAAGGCCGGTGAGCTGGTCGCGGCCAGCCTGCGCCGCCGGATCATCACGGGTGAACTGGAGGTCGGCGACCCGCTGCCCAACGAGGCCGCGCTCATGGAGCAGTTCGGCGTGTCCCGGCCGACCCTGCGGGAGGCGTTCCGCATCCTCGAATCCGAGTCAATCATCACGGTGCTGCGGGGCGCGCATGGCGGTGCCCGGGTCCTCGCGCCGGACTCGGCGGCGGCCGCCCGCTACACCGGGTTGCTGCTGCAGTATCGCGGGGTCCCCCTCGTCGACGTGTACCGGGCTCGGGCGGCGCTGGAGGTGGCCGCGGTCGGGACCCTTGCGGACGGCGCCCACGACGCCGAGCTCGACACCTTCGAGGCGCTGGTGGAGATCGGGGCTGACCTCCTCGACGACGCGGAAGCCTTCTCCCGGCACGACGTCGACGTGCACCAGGCCCTGATCGAGTTGGCGGGCAACCAGACGCTGGCGGTGCTCGCGGGCATGGTGGTGCACATCATCGACGCCCATCACGCGCTGTTCATCGCGTCCCACGGTGGGGCGAACGAGCGGCCCGCCGCCCGCGCCGCGCACCGTGCGTACCTTCGGGTGCTCGGCCTGATGCGGGACGGCGACACGGTCGCGGCGCAGACCTTCTGGCGCAAGCACCTCGACGCGATCGAGACCTACATGATCGGCGACTCCGAGACCACCCTCGTTGAGGTGCTTACCTAAAGCCTCACCGCGGCACCGGGATCACCAGCGGAGGCAGGCCCGGCACCTCGACCCGGATCTCGGCGGGCGGGGCCGGTGGCGGTGGCGGCTGTGGCACCACGACCGGCTCGGGTGCAGGCTCGGGCGGGGCAGGAGCGGGGGGAGGCGGCGGCGGCTCCGGCGCGGGGGGAGGCGCAGGCGCTGGCACTTCCGCGGCCGCGCGCCGCGGCGCCTGCTCGACCGGAGCGGCCTGAACCGGGGCGGGTGCCGGGGCCGGGGCTGCGGGCGGGATTGTCGGTGCCGGAGTCGGGCCAGGGGGACCGGATCCGACCGGGACCGTGGTCAGCGCGCCGGTGGCGATGTCCACCACCGACACCATGCCCATCGCATCGAGCGACGGCCGCACCACCAGGATCCGGTCGGGGTCGAACCCGGGCCAGGGTACGACGTTCGGGGTGGGGTTCACATCCGAGGTGGGGGTGCTCAGCGGTGTCCCGTTCGCGCACCGGACCCGCGGGATCCCGTGGTCGTCGATCAGGACAATCGTCCCCGCCTCGAGCACCGCGTCCCGCGCGGTGGTGCGTCCGTCGTCGAACCCGTGGCCGGTGACCCGCGTGTCCGCCCGAAGCAGCACCGGCGTCAGGGCGTCCACGTAGCCGCGCACGTCCGAGACGCCCTGCACCTCGGACCAGGCCGCCAGCTTCACCGCATCGCGTTCGAGGTCGTCGACGAGTCGTGCGCTGTCGCACAACGGGCGCTCCAGGCTCCCGCCGTAGAGCCCGCCGCGGTCGCCGGTCACCACCGGCGTGGTGTCGGCGGGTAGTTCGCTGCCCGGCGGGCCGGGTGGGACGATCGTCGGCGTCTGCGGTGGCAGCAGGACATCGGTCCACGGAAGCTCGCCGTCCTGGATGGTGGTGAGCAGGGCGACCGGCTCCGGGTCGGTGCCGCGCTGGGAACATCCGGTCGCGGCGACGGCGACGCACGCGACCGCGGCGAACCGGACCGGCCACCCCTGGTGGGAGCCGGTGGTTGCGACGGTGCGGTGGCGGGCCCGGTGAGCGGCCCGCCCGCCATTGTCGGGGGCCACCCGGCCAGCGTAGGCGCTCCGGTGGCGGGGTGCCCGTTGACCGCGCCGGGTCCGCGGGTCGGAGTCGTCGATCCGCTGGCCGGGGGCATGCGCGGTCCGGTCGACCTGCGCTACCGCGCGGAGCCCGCGCCCACCTCGACCCGGGCCGAAGCGGTGGGCTCGCGCTCCGGGGCCCGGCGCGGGATAAAGAACGCGACGAGCAGCGCGATGACGGCCGCGCCGCCGCCGATCAGGAAGGTCACCACGAACGCCTCCCGGGTCGGCACCTCGACCGGCCCGTGCTGCTGCGTCATCGAGGTGAGCACGACGGTCATCGCCGCGGCAGCGAACGACGTTCCGACCAGACGCATCAACGAGTTCAGTCCGTTGGCCGCGCCGGTCTCGCGGATCGGGACGGCACCCATGATCAGCGCGGGCATCGCCGCGTACGCGATGCCGATGCCCGCGCCGATGATGGTGGAAACGACCGCGAGCTGCCAGATCGAGTTCATCGCGACGGCACCGATCAGATACCCGGCGGCGATGACCGTGGTGCCGACCATCAACGTGACCCGGGGGCCGTGGCGTCGGGTCAGGCGTGCGGAGACCGGGGAGAGCATCATCATCACGATGCCTGCCGGTGCCATGCACAGGCTGGCGGCCACCATCGACCGGCCCAACCCGTATCCGGTCTCCGGCGGTGCCTGCAGGAGCTGCGGCACCGTCAACGAGGTGGCGTACATGGCGAATCCGGTGAGGACCGAGGCACCGTTGGTCAACAGCACGGTCGCGGACGCGGACACCCGAAGGTCGACGAGCGGGTCGGTGGTCCGCAGTTCGATCGTGCCCCACATCAGGAAGATCACGATCGACGCGCCGAGCAGCCCGAGCGTGAGCGGGCTCGTCCACCCCCACTGCGCCCCCTTCGTCAGGGCGAGCAGCAGGGCGACCAGGCCACCGGCAAGGCCGATCGCGCCGGGGTAGTCGAAACGTCCCGGCGTCCGGACGGCGGACTCGGGCACCAGCACCGCGACCGAGATCGCCACCAGCGCACCGAGGATCGCCGCCGCCCAGAACAGGGCGTGCCAGCTGTAGCTCTGCGCGGTCCAGGCCGCGACGGGCAACCCGATCGCGCCACCGACCCCCATCGTCGAGCTCATCACCGAGATGGCCGAGGCGACGCGCTCCCGCGACAATTCGTCGCGCAGGATGCTGATGCCGAGCGGGATGGCGCCGGTCGCGGCTCCCTGCAGTGCCCGTCCGATGATCACCGGGGTCACGGTGCTGCTCAGCGCGCACACCACCGACCCAACGACCAGAAAGGCCATGGAAATCAGGATCATTCGCCGCTTGCCGACCATGTCGCCGAGTCGCCCCGCGATCGGGGTGACGACGGCGGCGGCGAGCAGCGTCGAGGTGACCACCCAGGAGGCGGTCGCCGAGGAGGTGTTCAGCAGGTCGGGCAGCGCGTGAATCAGCGGAACGACGAGGGTCTGCATCAGCGACACGACGATGCCCGCGAACGCCAGCGTCGGAAGGATGAGGCCTGCCCGGGAATCGGGTCGGGCGGCAGGGGGATCGACGAGGATCACGGGTCTCTCTCTGTGCGTTCGTCGCGGCAGGAACGAACGCCCCCCGCGTTGCATGTGCACCGTACACACCGTCAACCGTCAGACCGCTGCGCTGGTCCGGTCCGGCCTTGCCGAGAAGATTCCGGACCCGGACGGGGGCGCGGCGCGTCGGCTGCGGCCGACCCCATCCGGCCTCGCCGCGTTGCGCCGCGACCGCACCAGGAACATCACCGGCATCGACGATCTCGTCGGCGGCTGGACCGATGCGGACCGCACCGACCTCGTCGCGCTGTTGCGGCGGCTGAACGAGGAGATCGAACGGCGTCAGGGCGTGCACTGGCCGCGGGCCTGACCGCGACCGGCCGGAGTCGGCTCGCCCCGTCGGCGGCCGATGCTCTTGTACCGTGGCGTCCGGCCGAGGCCTCGGCCCGTAGCGGACACCGAGTGGGGAGTGGAACACATGGGCATCAACGACGGACGCGTGGTGATCGTGACCGGTGCGGCGGGCGGAATCGGCCGCGAGCACGCACTCGAATTCGCGAGGCAGGGCGCGAAGGTCGTCGTCAACGATCTCGGCCCGGCGGAGGCCGTGGTCGAGGAGATCAGGGCGATGGGCGGTGAGGCCGTCGCCAACAAGGACGACATCTCCGACTTCGACGGTGCTGGCAGTCTGGTGCGGACCGCGATCGAGGAGTTCGGCACCCTGCACGTGCTCGTCAACAATGCGGGCATCCTGCGGGACAAGATGTTCGTCAATATGACCGTCGACCAGTGGGACGACGTCATGCGCGTGCACCTGCGCGGCACCTTCGCCCCGTCGCAGCACGCCGCCTCGTACTGGCGGCAGCAGAGCAAGGCGGGGACGCCGGTCGCGCACCCGCGGATCATCAATACCTCGTCGCCGTCGGGGCTGTACGGCAACCTGGGCCAGACCAACTACGGCGCCGCGAAGGCGGGCATCGCCGCGTTCACCGTGATCCTCGCCGACGAACTCGCCCGGCTCGGCGTCACGGTCAACGCGATCGCCCCCACCGCCCTGACCCAGATGACCGCGGGGCTCGACGGATTCGTCGCCGCGGCCGAGGCGGAGAAGGAGCGGACCGGTTTCGACGCGGCAGCGCCGGGGAACATCTCGCCGACCGTCGTGTGGCTCGGATCCCCGGAGGCGGACGGCGTCACCGGCCGGATCTTCAACGTGCACGGCGGGTCGATCAGCGTCGCCGAGACGTGGGTCGCGGGTCCCGGCGTCTCGAAGAACGAGCGCTGGGATCCGGCCGAGCTCGGCGAGATCATTCCGGCGCTCGTCGCGCAGGCACGCCCGAACTCGACCATGGCGGGCAACCCCCGCTCCTGACCGACCCGCCACCGTTGAACGGGGGTTCATGTGTCATTCGCTCGACGTGGGGGGCACGTGAACCCCCGTTCAACGTGTGTGCCCGAGTAGGTTCAGCGCAAACTGTGCGTACTCGGCGGCGATCTGTTCGGGTGTCACCGGTCCGTCCGCGCGGAACCACTGCGGCAGCGACGTGCACATCGTCGCGATGGCCCGGCCCGCGTCGCGTGGATGGGCGGTGGTCAGGCCGCCGTCCCGGACGGCCGCATCGATCTGCTCGTCGAGGAGATGCTGGATTTGGTTGCGGGACTCGGTGATTCGGATCCGGTCCGGGTCTTCGATGCTCCGCATCTCGCTGGCGCCGATGAACGCGAGGGACCGCCGGTGGGTGTGGAAAAGGGCGAGGGCCTCCACGATCAGGGCGACCCGCTCCGTCGCGGTACCGCCCTCGGCGCTGGCCGCGCGGACCCGCCAATGCAACTCGTCCATCGTCAGGTCGAGGGCGCGCACCAGCAGCGCCTGTTTGTCCCGGTAGTGGTGGTAGACGCCGGGGACGCTCATGCCGGCCCGCCGTGCGAGGGAGCGGACGGTCGCGCCGTGATAGCCGGTCTCGACGAATGCGTCGATGGCCGCCGCGAGCACGGGGTCGATCCGTAGCGGCGGAAAGACCCGCCACTGCTCGCCGGCCGGGGCCGTCGCCCGCTCGGCGCCCGGCGCTCGACGCGGGGCCGGGCCGACGTCGGTGGCGGCACCGCGCGGAGCATCCGCCCCGGGGTGCTCGCCGACCAGCCTGGCCACCGACGTCCCGAGGGCGTCGGCGATCGCGCGGATCCGGTCGACGCTGACCCCCGTCCGACCGTTCTCGATGGCGCTGATCGTGGCGGCGCTGACACCGAGCCGGCGCGCCAGCTCGCGGACCGACAGGCCGCGCTCGAGGCGGGCGGCCCGGATCAGCTCGGCCGGCGTGATCGGTGTCTCGCCCACCGGCAACCTCCTCGTTCTCGTTCGATCATCGGAGATATTCAGAATTACTGAACACTACTGATGCTATCAGGGAATCTGAACGGGCCAGCGCGGCGCGACCACCAGGAACATGGCAGGGCTTGACCGAATCTGGGCCGTTGTGACACCTTGATCGGCAAGCCGAGCGATCGCTCGGATTCCGGACCGATCGAGGAGGGTTGCTCGTGGCGATCGATCTGACCCACGCGCCCGACGTGCAGGCGCTCGTTGAGCGCACCCGTGCGTTCACCCGCGACCACATCCTGCCCATCGAGGACAAGCACGGCGGCGACATCACGGCCGCGGGTGGCGACGCGATCCGGGCGACGATGCAGCAGGCGGCGAGGGACGCGGGCGTGTTCGCGCCGCACGCGCCGATCGAGTTCGGTGGCCACGGCCTGAGCATGTCGGACCGGGCGCCGGTGTTCGAGGAAGCCGGCTACTCCCTGTTCGGGCCGACCGCCCTGAACATCGCCGCCCCCGACGAGGGCAACGTGCACATGCTCGCGCACATCGCCGACCCGGAGCAGCGGGAGCAGTACCTCGCCCCACTCGCCCGCGGCGACGTCCGGTCCGCATTCGCGATGACCGAGCCTGCGCCCGGCGCTGGCTCGGATCCATCGGCACTGACCACCCGGGCCGACAGGTCCGACGGCGGCTGGCGAATCAACGGCCACAAGTGGTTCATCACCGGAGCCGACGGTGCCAGCTTCTTCATCATCTTCGCCCGCACCGCCGGTGAGCCCGGTGACCGTGGCGGTGCCACGATGTTCCTTGCCCCCGCCGACACGGCGGGGATCCGGGTCGGGCGACACATCGACACGCTGGACACGTCGATGCTCGGCGGGCACTGCGAGGTTGCCTTCGAGGACGTCTTCGTCCCGGATTCCGCGGTCCTCGGCGAGGTGGACCGCGGCTTCGAGTACGCGCAGGTCCGACTCGGCCCGGCGCGGATGACGCACGTAATGCGGTGGCTCGGCGCCGCCCGCCGCGGCCACGACGTCGCGGTCGATTACGTCGCGCGGCGGGAGGGGTTCGGCGCCAGGATCGGTGATCTCGGGATGGTGCAGCAGATGGTGGCGGACAACGAGATCGACATCGCCGCGACGCGGGCACTGCTCACCCGCGCCTGCTGGGAACTCGACCAGGGTGACAGGGCGGCGAACGCGACCGCCATCGCCAAGACCTATGCGTCCGAGGCGATCTTCCGGATCGTCGACCGCAGCATTCAGATGTGCGGTGGCATGGGGGTGTCCGCGGACCTGCCGCTCGCACGGCTGTCCCGTGAGGTGCGCCCCTTCCGGGTGTACGACGGTCCGTCCGAGGTGCACCGCTGGGCGCTGGCCAAGCGGGTCGTCGGCGCAGCGAAGCGTGCCGGATTGGAGTCGCGATGAGTCTTCCTGGCATGAATGTCACCGCACTGCAGCGGTTTCTGGTTGACAGCGGTGTCGACGTCGTCGGGGACCTGACGGTCGACCTGGTCAGTGGGGGGCGTTCGAACCTCACCTTCAGGGCGTCCGACGGTCGCAGCACCTGGATCGTGCGGCGCCCACCGACCAGCGGGTTGACCCCGTCCGCGCACGACATGGCGCGGGAGTTCCGGGTGACCCGGGCACTGCAGGACTCCGCGGTTCCGGTGGCCCGCACCGTGGCGTTCGACGAGTCGGGCGCCGCCCTCGGTGCGCAGATGACGGTGGTCGAGTTCGTCGACGGGCGCGTCATCCGAGACCAGGACGATCTCGATACGCTGTCCGACACCGAGGTTCGCGGCTCGACGCACGCCCTGGTTCGGGTGCTCGCCGATCTGCACGCGGTGGACCACCGGTCCGTCGGACTCGGCGAGTTCGGTCGCCCGGACGGGTTCGTCGCGCGCCAGGTCGCACTGTGGGCCGGGCAGTGGGAGCGGGTCAAGACCCGCGAACTTCCCGACGTCGCGGTACTGCACGCCAAGCTCGCCGAGGCGATCCCGGCCAGCTCCGCAGCGTCGATCGTGCACGGCGACTTCCGGATCGACAACACCATCCTCGACACCGACGACGCGACGAGCATCCGTGCGGTCGTGGACTGGGAGATGTCCACCCTCGGTGATCCGCTGACCGACGCCGCGCTGATGTGCGTCTACCGGGCACCGGTTTTCGACCTGGTGCTCGGCTCCCGCGCGGCCTGGACCAGTCCGCGGCTGCCCAGCGCCGACGATCTCGCGCAGATCTACGCGACCGCCTCGGGACGCGACCTCGGCGACTGGAACTTCTATCTGGCGCTCGCGAATTTCAAGCTCGGCGTCATCGGCGAGGGCATCACACACCGGGCCAGGCAGGGGTCGGACGCGGGGGGCGGCGCGATGCGCGCTGCCGAGGCGACCGGTGAGTTCATGGCCGCCGGGCTGCGCGCCCTCGCCGGGGTGTCGGCGTGAGCGCCCCGACCGCGCTTGTCACCGGTGCATCCCGAGGGATCGGCCTCGGGATCGCGACTCGACTTGCCTCCCAGGGCTATTCGCTGTCGATCAGTGCCCGCGACGAGCAACGCCTTGACGAGGTGGCGGCGGGCCTGCGGGCGGCGGGGGCGCCGCGGGTGCTCGCGGTGGCGGGCGACATGGCGGACCCGATGGCGATCGAGCGGCTCACCGCTCGGCATGCCGAGGAGCTGGGGCCGATGAAGGCGTTGATCGTCAACGCTGGTGTCGGAACGGCGGGCACCGTCGCGGACTTCCCGATGCGACGCTTCGACAAGACCCTGGACGTCAACCTGCGGGCGCCGTTCCTGCTCCTGCAGCAGTGCCTGCCGCTGCTGCGGGCGGGTGCGACCGCCGACCCGGGGCGGGGTGCGAAGGTGATCGCGCTGTCGTCGATCACCGGGGTCTACGCCGAATCGGGCCTCGCCGTCTACGGCGCGACGAAGGCCGCGCTGATCTCGCTGGTGGCAACGCTGAATGCGGAGGAGTCCGGCAACGGGGTCAGCGCGACGGCGATCTCGCCCGCGTACGTCGACACCGACATGAGCGCGTGGATCCGTGACCGGATTCCGGCCGAGGAGATGATCGAGGTCGACGACATCGTGGAGCTGGTCGACTCCCTGCTGCGGTTGTCGGCGCGTGCGGTGGTGCCGAACCTGGTGGTCACGCGCGCCGGGACGGACGGGCTCCGGGCCTGAACCGGGCACGTGCACGACGGCTGTTCGCGGGGCGTGGCTAATTGCCAGACAACTGCCGCTTGATGAGGCCGGGTCACGATCTGTGACCCGGCCACAATCATTCTGTTACCAGGTAGGATTGTCCGGTTTGCTGCCGGTTATCGAGCGTGACCTGGGGGAACGAGAGGTCGGGGCGGGTGGGTCGCCGGACCGTGTGCGGTTCTGACGCACCCGAACGGCACTGAGTTGGACGCTTGTCGAAGGAAGTTCCCAAACCGCCTCGCCGGGTGTGGTGAACGCGGTAAGTTGCCTCGTGCAATGGGAGCAACCGCACCCATCGTGGATAGGTAAGGCCGCCACATCAGGCGGGGTGATTGTCTTTCGGGAGGGCGATCTGTGAGCACACTATGGAGCGTCGGACACCATGTGCTGTGTTCCACCACCATCGCGAACACGTGGCAGAACGCCGGCCTTCGCGTCGGACGGTCGCTGTCCGGCCCGGCGCTGCCGTGCGGTGTACCCGGTCGGGGACCCTCCCGCTGACAGCAGTGGTTTCGCGCGGGTGGCGCGCGCCTTGAGCCGAATTCGGCTTCCTTAAGACAAATTCCATTCGGTTCGCCATGTCTGTCCGGGCGCGAGCTATGCCCGATTCGCGGGTCGCGCTGTTCGAACGGCTGGGGAACTTGCGACGCATTCCGGAATCAGGGGTACATCGTTGACTGCCATCGACGGATTCGACAGCACCGACTTCGACCGAACGGTCCAGACCGACGGGGTCGAACAGTTCGACGTCTTTCCCCTGTCGCCGGCGCAGCTGGGGATGTGGTACGCCCAGCACCTCGACCCCGAGGTCCCGATCAACATCGCCCAGTATGTCGATCTGCGTGGCGAGGTCGACTTCGACGTCCTCGAGCGGGCCAGCCGGGTCGCATCGACGGAGTTCGGGTCCGGGTGGCTTCGGCTCCTCGAACGTGACGGTCAGCCCTGCCAGATGGTCGACCTCACCATCGACGACTCCATGATCAACCGGGACTTCCGTGGTGAATCCGATCCGGTTGCCGCAGCCAACGCGTGGATGCTCGACGATTACAGCGCTCCGCTCGACCTCCTCGCGGACCGACTGATCCTCGCTGCCGTGCTCCGCGTCGAGGACAACCGCTACTTCTGGTACTCGCGCTGCCACCACATCATCCTCGACGGCTTCGGGGCAATGAACTTCATGACCCGGGTCGCCGAGCTGTACACCGCCGCGATCGAGGGTCGCGAACCGGAACCCTTCACGACGGTCGACCTGCGCGCACTGTACGAATCCGATGCCGCCTACCGGGAGAGCCCCCGATTCACCGCCGACGGCGAGTACTGGGCCGAGCGGATCGCCGGGCTGGAGCAGGGCACCAGCCTCAGCGGTCGCACCGCGGCGCCGTCCGCGGTCAACCGGATCACCAGCGCGGCATTGTCCGACGGCGTCGCCCGCCGCCTCGAAGCGGTGGTCGCGGAGCAGAACTCCTCGCCCGCAGGCATGCTGATCGCGGCATTCGCGAGCTACCTCGCGCAGATCTCCGGCACCGAGGACGTCGTCCTCACCCTGCCCGTCACCGCGCGCACTACCGCGGCGGCCCGCAGGTCGGGCGGCATGATGTCCAACGTGCTTCCGCTGCGGCTGCGGGTCGGCGCGGACACCACGGTTGCCGAACTGCTCAAGCAGGTGCAGGTCGCCGTCTCGGGGGCACTGCGGCGTCAGCGGTACCGGTACGAGGACATCCGCCGCGGCGCCGCGGCGGGCACCGCGCACCGCGACCTGCTCGGTCCGCTCGTGAACATCATGCTGTTCCACAACGAGGTGTCGCTCGGCTCGATCGTCGGCGAGTACAACGTCCTCTCCACCGGCATCATCGAGGACCTGGGCGTCAACTTCTATCAGAGCGTCGGCGGCACCCGCACCCACATCGATTTCGAGTCCAACCCCAACCTCTACACCGACCAGGAAGCGCAGCAGCAGCATTCGCGGTTCCTGGACTTCTTCGACCGGTTCGTGAGCGCGGACGCCCAGACACCGGTGTGGTCGTTGACCGCGGCCACCGCGGCCGAGCTCGACCTGGTGGTGTCGGGGTGGAATGACACCGCTGCCGATCTTGGGTCGGGGACGTTGGTGGAGTTGTTTGAGGTGCAGGCGGCGGCGTCGCCGGGTGCGGTGGCGGTGGTGTTTGAGGGTGAGTCGCTGTCGTATGGCGAGTTTGCGTCGCGGGTGCATCGTTTGGCGCGGTATTTGTTGTCGGTGGGTGTGGGGCCGGAGTCGTTGGTTGCGGTGGCGATGCGCCGGTCGGTGGAGATGATCGTCGGGATCTATGCGGTGCAGGCTGCTGGTGCGGGGTATGTGCCGGTGGATCCGGATCAGCCGGCGGAGCGGGTTGGGCACATCCTGGATTCTGCGGCCCCGGTCTGTGTGCTGAGTGTCGTGCGAGACGAACTTCAGGTGCCAGGGGATAGGTCTGTCCTGTTGGTGGACGATGTGGATCTGTCGGGGTTTGATGACGGGCCGGTGTCCGATGTCGAGCGGGTTCGGCCGTTGCGTCCGGAGAATGCGGCGTATGTGATTTTCACGTCGGGGTCGACGGGTCGGCCGAAGGGTGTGGCGGTGAGCCATCGTGCGGTGGTGAATCAGGTGGCGTGGATGGCGTCGCGGTATGGGTTTGGTGCGGATGACGTCGTCCTGCAGAAGACGCCGTTGACGTTTGATGTGTCGGTGTGGGAGTTGTTTGTTCCGTTGGTGACTGGTGGTCGGGTGTATGTTGCGCGGCCGGATGGGCATCGGGATCCGGAGTATTTGGCTGCGGTGATTGCGGAGCGGGGGATTACGGCGACGTCGTTTGTGCCGTCGATGTTGTCGGTGTTCGTTGATTATCTGCAGGGTGTGTGCGGTTCGGCGGATGTGGTGTTGCGGCAGGTGTTTGCGGCGGGGGAGGCGTTGCCTGCGGTGACGGCGTCGCGTTTCACCTCTGTCAGTGGTGCGCAATTGCACAATTTGTATGGCCCGACGGAGGCTGCGGTGCATTCGACGCATCGTTGGGTGGATGGGACCGAGGTGGTGTCGGTGCCGATGGGTGTGCCGGTGCCGAATACGCAGGTGTTTGTGTTGGATGGTCGGTTGCGGCCGGTGCCGGTGGGTGTGGCGGGTGAGTTGTATCTGTCGGGTGTGCAGTTGGCGCGGGGTTATCACGGTCGGGTGGATTTGACGGCGGATCGGTTTGTGGCGAATCCGTTTGTGCCGGGGGAGCGGATGTACCGGACGGGTGATCTGGTGGTGTGGTCCGCTGCTGGTGAGTTGGAGTACATCGGTCGTACGGATTTTCAGGTGAAGTTGCGTGGGCAGCGGATTGAGTTGGGCGAGATCGAGGCGGTACTGAACGGCCTGCCCGGGGTATCACAGAGTGTCGTGGTCGTGCGCGGCGATTCCGCCGCCGGTGAGCACCTCGTCGGGTATGCCGTGCCCACCGCCGGCGCGGTGCTCGATGTCGACGAGCTGCGGTCCGCGGTCGGGTCGGTGTTGCCGTCGTACATGGTGCCGTCGGTGGTGATGGCGCTCGAGGCGTTCCCGCTCAATGCCAGCGGCAAGCTGGACCGGACGGCGCTCCCGGTGCCCGACGTCACCGCTGGCGGACGGGCGTTCCGCGCCCCCCGAACCCCGGCGGAGGAGGTCGTCGCCGCCGTCTACGCCGACGTCCTCGGTGTCGGTCAGGTCGGGCTCGACGACGACTTCTTCGAGTTGGGTGGCAACTCCCTCAACGCGAACCAGGTGGTGGCCAGGATCGGGGCCGCGTTCGGGATCCGGTTGGGGGTGCGCGCGCTGTTCGAGGCGCCCACCGTCGCCGCCATCACCGACCGTGCCGAGCGGGCGGGTTCGCGGGGGGAGCAGCGACCCCACCTGACGGGCCGAATCCGACCCGATCGCATCCCACTATCCCTTGCGCAGCAACGCATGTGGTTCCTCAACCAGTACGACACGGCCGCGGCAACGTACAACCTTCCGCTGGTCGTGCGGCTCGCAGGCCGCACCGACACCGCTGCGCTGCGCGCGGCACTGCTCGACGTCGTCGGCAGGCACGAGTCGCTGCGCACCGTGTTCGCCGAGTCCGCGGACGGCGTCCACCAGGTGGTCCTACCCGCCGACGAGGTGGATCTCGACCTGTCCGTGCGGGTCGTGCCCGACGCGGATCTGGCGACCGCGCTGACGGAGTTCGCCGCCGCCGGATTCGATGTGGCCGAGGAGATCCCGTTCCGGGTGCGCATCCTCGCGATCGGTGCCGACGAGCTTGCCGTTGCGCTCGTTCTGCATCACATCGCCGCGGACGGCATGTCCTGGGCGGTCCTCGCCCGCGACGTGATGACCGCATACACCGCCCGGGCCAGCGGCACCCTGCCCGAGTGGCCGCCGCTGCGGGTGCAGTATGCCGACTACGCGCTGTGGCAGCGGGAAGTGCTCGGCGACGAGAACGATCCGACCTCGGTGTCCGCAGGCCAGATCGACTACTGGCGCGGCGCGTTGGCGGGGATTCCCGACCAGCTGGACCTGCCCGCGGATCGTCTGCGGCCCGCGGTGCAGTCCTTCCGCGGCGGCCGGGTCGGGTTCACGATCGACGAGGACCTCACGGAAGCGTTGGCCGCGCTCGCGCGCGCGCACGGGGTCACGCCGTTCATGGTCGTGCACGCGGCGCTGGGTGTGCTGCTGTCCCGGCTGAGCGGGACCAGCGACATCGCCATCGGCACCCCGGTCGCGGGACGCGGCGAGCAGGCGCTCGACGATGTGATCGGGATGTTCGTCAACACCCTGGTGCTGCGCACCCAGGTCGACCCGGAGTCGTCGTTCACCGATCTGCTGTCCCATGTCCGGGACACCGACCTGTCGGCGTTCTCCCATGCCGACGTGCCGTTCGAGCGGCTCGTCCAGGTGCTCAACCCTGCCCGGTCCACCTCCCGCCACCCGCTGTTCCAGGTGGTGCTGTCCTTCGAGAACATGGGCGAGACCACCCTCGAACTGCCCGGGCTGTCGGTCACGGCCGGGGAGGTCCAGGTCGATGTCTCCAAGTTCGACCTGCAGCTGACGCTGCGCGAGGCCACCGACTCCGGGGTCATGCCCGCCGAATTCGTGTACGCCACCGACCTGTTCGACGAGGCGACGGTCATCGGATTCGCGGAGCGGTTCACCCGGATTCTTGCTGCGGTGCTTCGCGATCCGGCCCGCCCGGTCGGCGACATTGAGATCCTGTCCGCCGCCGAGCGCACCGACCTGCTGCAGCGCGTCGACCCGCGGACCGGGCTGCGACCCGGCGGCCCGGCCGCCGGTACCGACCCGCGACTGCTGCCCGACCTCCTCGCCGCGGCAGCAGCCCGCGACCCCGAGGCCACCGCACTGGTCAGCGAGGACGAGTCCCTGACCTACCGGGAACTGGACGAACGCTCGTCGCGACTGGCCCGACTGCTGATCTCCCGCGGCGTTGGTCCGGAAACGACGGTGGCACTGGCCATTCGACGGTCCCTGCGATCGATTCTGTCGGTGTGGGCGGTCGCGAAGGCCGGTGCCGCCTTCGTGCCGGTCGATCCGACCTATCCGCAGGACCGGATCATGCACATGGTCACCGACTCCGGCGCGGTGCTCGGTGTCAGCTGCACCGACGAGATCGCGGACCTGCCGCCGTCGGTCGAATGGCTCGCGCTCGACCGGGCCGAAGAGTCGGCGTCAGCGCTGTCCGGCTCCCCGGTGACCGATGCGGACCGGATCCGGCCGCTGCGGATCGACCACCCCGCATACCTCATCTACACCTCCGGCTCCACCGGACTGCCCAAGGGCGTCGTCGTCACCCACGCGGGCATCGCGAACGTGCGTGACCACCAGCGCGAGGACTACCGGATCGTCCCCGGGGCACGGACGCTGCACGTCGCGTCCCCGAGCTTCGACGTCGCGTTCTATGAACTGATCGTCGCCTTCGGCGTCGGGGCCACCATGGTCATCGCACCGCCGACCGTGTGGGGCGGACCCGAGCTGACGGAACTGCTGCGCCGGGAACGGGTCTCGCACGTCGTCATCACCCCGGGTGCGCTGGCGACCGTCGACCCGGAACCCCTCGACGAGCTGGGCGTCGTCGTGGTGTGCGGCGAGGCGTGCCCGCCGGAACTGATGGCCACCTGGTCGGTCGGTCGACGGTTCGTCAACGCGTACGGGCCGACCGAGAGCACCGTCGTCGCCAGCTGCACCGATGCGCTGGCGCCGGGCGAGCACATCACCATCGGCCACCCGACCGCCGGGATCCGGAACGCCATCCTCGACCACCGGCTCAACCCCGTCCCCGTCGGTGTGGTCGGGGAGCTGTACCTGTCCGGCCCCGGCCTGGCCCGCGGCTACCGCGGGCGGGCGGGTCTCACGGCGGAGCGGTTCGTCGCGGACCCGTTCGGCGGCGTGGGCCAGCGGATGTACCGCACCGGCGACGTCGCTCGCTGGACCGAGAACGGCGAGGTCGACTATCTCGGCCGGTCCGACTTCCAGGTGAAGGTGCGCGGCTTCCGCATCGAACTGGGCGAGATCGACGCGGCGCTCGCCGCCCGTCCCGGCATCGACTTCGCGGTAACCCTCGGTCACGAGGGGGCAGGCGGGCACACCGCCCTGGTCGCCTACGTGCTTGCCGCGCCCGGCACCGCCATCGACGTGGCCGAACTCAAGGCCGCGCTCGGTGAGCGGCTGCCCTCCCACATGGTGCCCGCCGCGATCATGGTGATCGACGAGATTCCCCGGACCCCGGTCGGGAAGCTGGACCGGAAGTCGTTGCCCGCGCCGGTGTTCGAGGCGCGCGCGTATCGGGCGCCGTCGACCCCGGAGGAGAAGACCGTCGCCAGCACCTTCGCGGACGTGCTCGGCGTCGACCGGGTGGGACTCGACGACGACTTCTTCGACCTCGGCGGCAACTCCCTGATCGCCACCCAGGTGGTGGCCCGGCTCGGTGTCGCCCTCGACGTCACCGTCCCGGTGCGGATCCTGTTCGAGGCGCCCACCGTCGCCGCGCTCGCCGGCTGGGCGGCCGACCACGTGGGGAGCGGTGCCCGCCCCGCGCTGACCGCGACGGACCGGCCTGCGTCCATCCCGCTGTCGCTGGCGCAGCAGCGGATGTGGTTCCTCAACCGGTTCGACAGCAACGCCACCGTCTATCACCTCCCGATGGTGATGCGGTTGTCGGGAACCCTGGACGTCGATGCCCTGCAGGCAGCGGTCGTGGACGTGCTCACCCGGCACGAGTCGCTCCGCACGGTGTTCCCCGAAACCGAGCTCGGTGCCGTGCAGGTGGTGCTCGACCCGGCCGACGTGCCGACGAAACTCGATCGAATCGCGTGCAGTGCAGCCGAACTCGATGACATCCTCGTCGACTTCGTCTCGACCGGATTCGACGTGCGAACCCAGATCCCGGTGCGCGCACGGCTCGTCGAACTCGGCACGGACGAACACGTCCTCGCCGTAGTCGTCCACCACATCAGCGCGGACGGCTGGTCGATGGCGCCGTTGGCCCGCGACGTGATGCTCGCGTACACCGCGCGCACTGCGGGTGCCGCCCCCGACTGGTCCCCGCTCGAGGTGCAGTACCCGGACTACAGCCTGTGGCAGCGTGCGGTGCTCGGCTCCGAGGACGACCCGGATTCGCTGATCTCCCAGCAGGTCGGCTTCTGGCGGGACGCGCTGCACGGGCTGCCCGACCAGCTGGCGCTCCCCACCGACCGGCCGCGGCCCGCGGTCGCGTCCCATCGCGGGGCCACCCACCGCATCGAGATCGGCGCAGACCGGTACACCCGGCTCGAGTCCCTGTCCCGCGAACACCACACCACCATGTTCATGGTGCTGCACGCGGCGCTGTCGGTGCTGTTCGCCCGACTCAGCGGCACCAGCGACATCGCCATCGGCACACCGGTCGCGGGCCGGGGTGAACGCGCCCTCGACGACGTGATCGGGATGTTCGTGAACACGCTGGTGCTGCGCACCGACGTCGACGCGGCGCTGCCGTTCGCGGAGCTGCTGGCCCGCACCCGGGACGCCGACATTGCGGCGTTCGGCAACGCCGACGTGCCCTTCGAGCGGCTCGTCGAGGTGATCGATCCGGCACGCTCGCGGGCGCGCCACCCGCTGTTCCAGGTGATGCTCGCGTTCCAGAACATCGGAACCGCCCGGCTCGAACTGCCCGGGCTGCGCGTCGAACAGGTGGAGTACGACGAACAGATCGCGAAGTTCGATCTGCACGTCACCGTCACCGAATCGGCCGCCGGCGGCGTGGCCGACGGGCTTGTCGCGGACTTCACCTACGCCACCGACCTTTTCGATGCGGGGACCATCGCGAACCTGGGTGCGCGGCTGACCCGGATCATCGACGCCGTTGTCGCGGATCCGGCGGTGCTGGTCGGGGACATCGAGTTGCTCGATGCCGACGAGCGTGCGCTGGTGGTGTCGGGGTGGAATGACACCGCTGCCGATCTTGGGTCGGGGACGTTGGTGGAGTTGTTTGAGGTGCAGGCGGCGGCGACGCCGGGTGCGGTGGCGGTGGTGTTTGAGGGTGAGTCGCTGTCGTATGGCGAGTTTGCGTCGCGGGTGCATCGTTTGGCGCGGCATTTGTTGTCGGTGGGTGTGGGGCCGGAGTCGTTGGTTGCGGTGGCGATGCGCCGGTCGGTGGAGATGATCGTCGGGATCTATGCGGTGCAGGCTGCTGGTGCGGGGTATGTGCCGGTGGATCCGGATCAGCCGGCGGAGCGGGTTGGGCACATCCTGGATTCTGCGGCCCCGGTCTGTGTGCTGAGTGTCGTGCGAGACGAACTTCAGGTGCCAGGGGATAGGTCTGTCCTGTTGGTGGACGATGTGGATCTGTCGGGGTTTGATGACGGGCCGGTGTCCGATGTCGAGCGGGTTCGGCCGTTGCGTCCGGAGAATGCGGCGTATGTGATTTTCACGTCGGGGTCGACGGGTCGGCCGAAGGGTGTGGCGGTGAGCCATCGTGCGGTGGTGAATCAGGTGGCGTGGATGGCGTCGCGGTATGGGTTCGGTGCGGATGACGCCGTCCTGCAGAAGACGCCGTTGACGTTTGATGTGTCGGTGTGGGAGTTGTTTGTTCCGTTGGTGACTGGTGGTCGGGTGCATGTTGCGCGGCCGGATGGGCATCGGGATCCGGAGTATTTGGCTGCGGTGATTGCGGAGCGGGGGATTACGGCGACGTCGTTTGTGCCGTCGATGTTGTCGGTGTTCGTTGATTATCTGCAGGGTGTGTGCGGTTCGGCGGATGTGGTGTTGCGGCAGGTGTTTGCGGCGGGGGAGGCGTTGCCTGCGGTGACGGCGTCGCGTTTCACCTCTGTCAGTGGTGCGCAATTGCACAATTTGTATGGCCCGACGGAGGCTGCGGTGCATTCGACGCATCGTTGGGTGGATGGGACCGAGGTGGTGTCGGTGCCGATGGGTGTGCCGGTGCCGAATACGCAGGTGTTTGTGTTGGATGGTCGGTTGCGGCCGGTGCCGGTGGGTGTGGCGGGTGAGTTGTATCTGTCGGGTGTGCAGTTGGCGCGGGGTTATCACGGTCGGGTGGATTTGACGGCGGATCGGTTTGTGGCGAATCCGTTTGTGCCGGGGGAGCGGATGTACCGGACGGGTGATCTGGTGGTGTGGGCCGCTGCTGGTGAGTTGGAGTACATCGGTCGTACGGATTTTCAGGTGAAGTTGCGTGGGCAGCGGATTGAGTTGGGCGAGATCGAGGCGGCGTTGCTGACGGATGCGTCGGTGGCGCAGTCCGTCGTGACGGTGCACCGCGATGAGCGTGTCGGGGATGCGTTGGTGGCCCATGTGGTGCCGGTCTCCGGTGTTGAGGTGGATGCCGATGCGCTGAGGGGGGCGCTGCGCGCGGTGTTGCCGTCGTACATGGTTCCGTCGGCGTTCGTTGTGCTTGAGGCGTTCCCGTTGAATGCGGCGGGGAAGTTGGATCGTGCGGCGCTGCCGGTGCCGGTGTTTGAGGCGCGGGTATTTCGGGCGCCGTCGACTCCGGTGGAGGAGATCGTGGCGGTCACGTTCGCGGATCTGCTTGGGGTGGAGCGGGTCGGTCTCGATGATGATTTCTTCGAGTTGGGTGGCAACTCGTTGATCGCGACGCAGGTGGTGGCGCGGTTGGGTGCGGCGTTGGATGCGCAGGTGCCGGTGCGGGTGTTGTTTGAGGCGTCGACGGTGTCGGATTTGGCGGCGCGGGTGGAGTCGCAGGCCGGTGGTGGTGGCCGGATCGCGTTGGTTGCGGGCCCGCGCCCGGAACGGCTTCCCCTCTCCCCGGCACAGTCCCGGATGTGGTTCCTCAACCAGTTCGACACCGCATCCGCCGTCAACAACATCCCGGCCGCGATCACGCTGTCCGGGCAGCTCGACATCCCCGCGCTGCAGGCGGCCGTCGCGGACGTGGTGGCACGGCACGAGGTGCTGCGGACCCGATACCCCGACACGGCCGAGGGCCCGATGCAGGTGATCGTGCCGCTCGCCGACGCCGTCCCGGACCTGACGCCGACACCCGTGACCGACCACGACCTGCCCGCGGCCATCGTGGCCGAGGCCAGCGCCGGGTTCGACGTCACCGTGCAGATCCCCCTGCGGGCAACCCTGTTCGCGTTGCGGGAGACCGAGTTCGTGCTGATGTTCGTCGTGCATCACATCGCCGCCGACGGCTTCTCGGTGGCCCCGCTGGTCCGGGACGTGATGACCGCGTACGGCGCCCGCAGCGCAGGCCAGGCCCCCACCTGGTCGCCGCTGCCGGTGCAGTACGCCGACTACGCGCTGTGGCAGCGGGAGGTGCTCGGGTCGGAGGACGACCCCGAATCGCTGATCTCCCGGCAACTGGTGCACTGGTCACGCGAGCTGTCGGGCCTGCCGGACCAGCTGGAGCTCCCGAGCGACCGGACCCGGCCCGCGGTGGCGTCGTATCGCGGTGCAGGCACCACCGTCACCGTGGACGCCGAGCTGCACGCCGCGCTCGGCGATCTCGCCCGCGGGCAGGGCGCCACCATGTTCATGGTGGTGCACGCGGCGTTGGCGGTGCTGCTGGCGCGACTGTCGAACACCGAGGACATCGCGATCGGTGCCCCGGTCGCCGGTCGCGGTGACGCCGCGCTCGACGACCTGGTCGGCATGTTCGTCAACACACTGGTGCTGCGGAGCCGGGTGGAGCCGACGGCCACCTTCACGGATCTGCTCGCGCGGGTCCGGGACACCGACATTGCGGGGTTCGCACACGCCGATGTGCCGTTCGAGCGGCTGGTAGAGGCACTCGACCCGCAGCGCTCGCAGGCCCGGCACCCGCTGTTCCAGGTGGCGTTGACGTTCCAGAATCTGGGGCGGGTGAGCCTGGAACTGCCGGGCCTGACGATCGGCGAGGCCGACGTCGACGCGCAGGTCGCGAAGTTCGACCTGCAGCTCACGGTGTCGGAGGCCGTCGACGAGCGCGGTCGCCCGTCCGGGCTCACGGCCGAATTCACCTATGCCACAGATCTGTTCGACCGGGTGACGGTGGAGTCGTTCGGCGACCGGTTCGTGCGGATCCTCACGCAGGTGGTTGCGGATCCGGCGGTGGTGGTCGGGGACATCGACCTGCTCGGCTCGGGTGAGCGGGAGCTGGTGGTGTCGGAGTGGACGTCGGCGGGGACCGATGCCGGTGTCGACGCGACGCTGGCGGAGCTGTTCGACGCGGTGGCCCGGACCCACCCCGGTCGGGTCGCGGTGCGGTACGGGGGAGACACCCTGACCTACGCCGACCTCGACGGTCGGTCGAATCGTCTGGCGCGCGGGTTGATTGCGATGGGTGTCGGCCCGGAGTCGTTGGTGGCGGTGGCGCTGCCGCGGTCTGCGGATCTGGTGGTGGCGTTGCTTGCGGTGATCAAGGCAGGTGCCGGCTACCTGCCGGTGGACCCGACCTATCCGGCGGAGCGGATCGCGTTCATGCTGTCCGACGCGGCGCCGGCGTGCCTGCTGACCGGCTCGGGTGTGGAGGCGATGCGTCCGGCCGGGTTGCCGGTGGTCGAGTTGGACCGGGTGGACCTGGCCGCGGTGTCGGCTGCGCCGGTGACCGATGCGGAGCGGATCGTGCCGCTGACACCCGGCAATGTGGCGTACGTGATCTACACGTCGGGGTCGACGGGTCGCCCGAAGGGTGTGCTGGTGCCGCACCGCAACGTCGCGCGGCTGATGGCGAACACCGAGTCGGTGTACGCGTTCGACGAGTCGGATGTGTGGACGCTGTTCCACTCGTATGCGTTCGACTTCTCGGTGTGGGAGTTGTGGGGTCCGCTGCTCTACGGCGGGACGCTGGTGGTGGTGGACTACTTCACGTCCCGGTCGCCGGATCAGTTCCTGGAGTTGCTGGTGCGGGAGCGGGTGACGGTGCTGAACCAGACGCCGTCGGCGTTCTACCAGCTGGCGGAGGTGGACCGGGCATCGGCCTCGGTCGGCCAGCTTGCGTTGCGGCAGGTGATCTTCGGTGGTGAGGCGCTGGAGCTGCGGCGGTTGACGGACTGGTTCGACCGGCACGGCGACGGCCTCGGCGCGCCGGGGCCGCGGCTGGTCAACATGTACGGGATCACCGAGACGACGGTGCACGTGTCGCATCGCGGACTCGACCGGGCGATGGCCTCGTCGTCGGCGGCGAGTGTGGTGGGGCAGCCGATCGACGGGTTGCAGGTGTACGTCCTCGATGCGCGGTTGCGTCCGGTGCCGGTGGGTGTGCCGGGTGAAATGTACGTTGCGGGTGGGCAGTTGGCGCGGGGCTACCTGGGTCGGCCCGCCCTGACCGCAGGACGGTTCGTGGCGAATCCGTTCGGTGCCGCGGGGTCGCTGCTGTATCGCTCCGGCGACCTTGCGCGGTGGGGACGCGGCGGGGACCTGGAGTACCTGGGCCGCGCCGACGATCAGGTGAAGGTGCGCGGCTTCCGGATCGAGCTCGGTGAGATCGAGTCGGCGGTGCTGGCGCAGCAGTCGGTGCGACAGGTGGCGGTGGTGGTTCGGGAGGACACCCCGGGCAATCCGGTGCTGGTGGCGTATGTGGTGGCCGCCGGGTCGTCGGGTGTCGATGTCGCGGTGGTGCGCGATGGTGCGGCGGGATTGCTGCCGGCGTACATGGTTCCGTCGGCGTTCGTGGTGGTCGACGAGATCCCGTTGACGGCGAACGGGAAGCTCGATCGGCGCGCGTTGCCCGCGCCGGTGTTCGAGGCGCGGGTGTTCCGGGCACCGTCGACGCCGGTGGAGGAGATCGTGGCTGGCGTCTTCGCCGCGGTGCTCGGCGCCGACCGGGTCGGTGCGGACGACGACTTCTTCGAGCTCGGCGGCAACTCCCTGTCCGCCGCACAGGTGATCTCCCGGCTCGGCACCGCCCTCGACACCAAGGTGCCGGTGCGCGCACTGTTCGACGCGTCGACCGTCGCCGAGCTGGCCGCGCGCCTCGTCGCCCACCGCGGCGAGGGCGGCCGAGCCGAGCTGGTGGCGCAGCAGCGGCCGGGGCAGCTCCCGCTGTCCCTTGCCCAACAGCGGATGTGGTTCCTGAACCGTTTCGACTCGGCATCGACCGCCTACAACATCCCGATGGCGATCCGGATGTCCGGCGACCTCGACGTCGCCGCGCTGCGGGCCGCGGTCGGCGACGTGTTCGCCCGCCACGAGTCGCTGCGCACCCGCTACCCCGAGACCGCGACCGGGCCGATCCAGCTGATCGAACAGACCGCGCAGGCGACCCCGGAGCTCACCCCGGAGCGGGTGCGGGCCGATGACCTGCCCGGGCTGCTGACCGAGCTGATGACCACCCGCTTCGACGTCACCGCCGAGATTCCGGTGCGGATCCGACTGTTCGAGGTGCGCACGCCGACCGGTCCGACCGACTATGTGCTCGCGTCGGTGGTCCACCACATCTCGGCGGACGGCTCCTCGATGGCCCCGTTCGTGCGGGACGTGATGACCGCCTACACCGCCCGCATCGCAGGAACGGCCCCCGGCTGGGCGCCGCTTCCGGTGCAGTACGCCGACTACGCACTGTGGCAGCGCCGCCTCCTCGGCAGCGACGATGACGCGGATTCGGTTGCCGCGCAGCAGATCGGATACTGGCGGGACGCCCTCGCCGGGCTGCCGGATCAGCTGACCCTTCCGACCGACCGGCCGCGGCCGCCCGTCCAGTCGCACCGCGGCGGCCGGGTCGCGTTCGCGGTCGACGCGCGGCTGCACCGCGGGCTCGGCGACCTCGCGCGCGGTCAGGGCGCGACGCTGTTCATGGCCGCGCACACCGCGCTCGCGGTGCTGCTGGCCCGGCTGTCGGGAACCACCGACATCGCGGTGGGCACCCCGATCGCCGGGCGCGGCGAGGCCGCGACCGACGACCTGATCGGCATGTTCGTCAACACCCTCGTCTTCCGCACCCGGGTGACCTCGGAGTCCGGGTTCGCGGACCTGCTCGCCGCGGTTCGGGAAACCGACCTGCAGGCCTTCGCCCACGCGGATGTGCCGTTCGAGCGGCTGGTCGAGGTGCTCAACCCGACCCGGTCCACCGCCAGGCACCCGATCTTCCAGGTCGGCTTCTCGTTCCAGAACCACGAGCAGACCAGCCTGGAACTGCCCGGCCTCACCGTCACGGCACTCGACCTCGACACCGAGAACGCGCAGTTCGACCTGCAGCTCTTCCTCACCGACCGGTACGACGAGACCGGTGCACCGGCGGGGCTGGATGCGGTGTTCAGCTACGCGGTCGACCTCTACGACGAGGCGACGGTCGCCGGATTCGCGGACCGTTTCATCCGGCTGCTCGAGGCCGTCGTCGCGGACCCGTCGGCACCCGTCGGCGACGTCGATCTGCTCGGCGACGCCGAGCGGATCACGCTCCTCGGTGGATGGAACGACACCGCCGAACCGGTCGACGAGCAGACACTCGTCGACCTGTTCGACCGGCAGGTCGGCCGCACCCCCGCGGCACCCGCATTGTGGTGCGACGGCATCGAACTCGGCTACCGCGAGTTCGATGCCCGGGTGAACCGTCTCGCGCGCAGGCTCATCGCGGCGGGGGTGGGACCGGAGTCCCTGGTGGTGCTCGCGATGCGTCGATCCGTCGAACTCGTCATCGGCATGTACGCGGTGACCAAGGCGGGCGGTGCCTACGTGCCGGTCGATCCCGATCACCCCGCGGAGCGGATCGCGCACATTCTCGACACCGCGGTACCGGTGTGCGTGCTCAGCACCGACCGGGACGCATTCACCGCCGGCACCATCCCGGTCCTGCACGTCGACACCCTCGACCTGGCCGGGTTCTCCGACGCGCCGGTGCGGGACGCGGAGCGGATCACCGCGCTGCGGCCGCAGCACCCGGCGTACGTCATCTTCACCTCCGGGTCCACCGGCAGGCCGAAGGGTGTTGCCGTCAGCCACCGGGCGATCGTCAACCAGCTCGAATGGCTGCGGTTCGAATTCTGCCTGGATGCAACCGATTCGGCGCTGCTGAAGACCGCGGCGACCTTCGACCTGTCGGTGTGGGAGTTCTGGTCGACGCTGGTGACCGGTGGTCGGCTGGTGATTGCCCGGCCGGGTGGTCAGCAGGACCCCGACTACCTGCTGGCGCTGCTGCGCGAGCAGCGGGTGACGACCCTGCACACGGTGCCGTCGATGCTGACGATGCTGTCCACCGTCGCGGGCGGCGCCGCCGTGTCCGCTGACCTGCGTCGCGTCCTCGCGATCGGGGAGGCGCTGCCCGCGGCGACCGCGCAGGCGTTCCGGGAGTCGAACGGTGCGGAACTGGTCAACCTGTACGGGCCGACGGAGGCCGCGGTCTCGGTGACCGCGCATCGGGTCACCGACGACGACCGCACGTCGGTGCCGATCGGCAGGGGCGAGTGGAACACCCGACTGTTCGTGCTCGATCGGCGGCTGAACCCGGTGCCCGCCGGGGTGCCCGGCGAGCTGTACCTGGCGGGGACGCAGTTGGCGCGTGGCTATCACGGCCGCGCCGACCTGACCTCGGACCGCTTCGTCGCGAACCCGTTCGGCCTTCCCGGCGAGCGCATGTACCGCACCGGCGACCTGGTGACCTGGCGGGCCGGCGGCGACCTCGAGTACCTCGAGCGCGGCGACTTCCAGGTGAAGGTGCGCGGGTACCGGATCGAGCTCGGCGAGATCGAGGCGGTGCTTGCCCGCGACGAGTCGGTCGGCGCGGTGGTGGTCACCGCCCGCGCGGACGGCGACGGCGTCGACCGGCTGGTGGCCTACCTGGTGTCCGCCGCCGGCACGACCCTCGACACCGCGCGGCTCGAGGCGCACGCGCTGGCCGGCCTGCCCGCCTACATGGTGCCCGCCGCGTTCGTGGTGCTCGACGCCCTGCCGCTCACCGTCAACGGCAAACTGGACCGGGCGACGCTGCCCGCCCCGGAATTCTCGGTGGCGGAGTTCCGCGCACCGGAGACCGCGGCCGAGCGGACGGTCGCGGACGTGTACGCGGAGGTGCTCGCCGCGGGCCGGGTCGGCCTCGACGACGACTTCTTCGCGCTCGGCGGCAACTCGCTCGTAGCGACGCAGGTGACCGCGCGCCTCGGGGAAATATTTGCCACGACGGTGCCGGTGGCGTTGCTGTTCGAGGCACCGACCGTCGGCGCCCTCGCCGCGCGGGTCGCCGAGATCGCGGGCGTCGGCGGCAGGACGCCGCTGACGGTGATGCCGCGCCCCGACGCCATCCCGCTCTCGCTCGCGCAGCAGCGGATGTGGGTGCTCAACCGGATGATGCCGGACTCCGCCGCCTACAACATCCCGGCCGCGATCCGGTTGTCCGGGCTGCTCGACGTCCCGGCGTTGGCATCCGCGATGCGGGACGTGGTGGAGCGGCACGAGGTGCTGCGGACGGTCTACCCGGACGGCACCGACGGCCCGGTTCAGGTGGTGCGGCCAGCCGACGCGGTGCGGCCGGATCTGACCCCGGCCCGGGTCGCCGAGCGGGACCTGCCCGCCCTGCTGCTGGAGACGGTGTCGTTGGGATTCGACGTCACCACGCAGGTCCCGATCCGGGCCCGGCTGTTCGAGCTGAGCGCGACGGAGCACGTGCTCGTGGTGGTGGTCCACCACATCAGCGGGGACGGCTTCTCGATGGGCCCGCTGACCAGGGACGTCATGATGGCCTACTCGTCGCGGGTGGAGGGCAGGGAACCGGGCTGGGCGCCGCTGGCGGTCCAGTACGCGGACTACAGCCTGTGGCAGCGCGCGGTGCTCGGCTCCGAGGACGACCCGGAGTCCCCGCTCGCCAGGCAGGTCGACTACTGGGTGAACGAGCTGGCCGGGGTGCCCGAGCAGCTGGAACTGCCGACCGATCATCGGCGCCCCGCCCGCCAGTCGATGCGCGGCGGATCGTACGACTTCACGATCGACGCGGAGCTGACGGACCGGCTGAACGCGATCGCCCGCGACCACCATGCAACGCTGTTCATGGTCGTGCACAGCGCGTTCGCGGTGCTGCTCGCGAAGATGAGCGGGTCGACCGACATCACCGTGGGAACCCCGGTCGCCGGGCGCGGGGAGCGGGTGCTCGACGACCTGATCGGCATGTTCGTCAACACCGTGGTGCTGCGCACCGAGGTCGGCTCGGGGTCGACCTTCACCGACCTGCTCGCGCAGGCAAGGCGGAAGGACCTGGCCGCCTTCGACCACGCCGACGTGCCGTTCGAGCGGCTCGTCGACGTGACCGGGCGGGAACGGTCGACGGCCTACTCGCCGCTGTTCCAGGTGATGTTCGCGTTCCAGAACATGACTGCCCGGTCGCTGCAGCTGCCCGGGCTGGAGGTGTCGGCGCTCGACAGCGGCTTCGACCAGGCGAAGTTCGACCTGCAGCTCACCGGGCAGGAGACCTTCGACGACCGCGGCGCACCCGCGGAGATCCGGATGCAGTTCACCTACGCGACGGACCTGTTCCTGCCGGAGACCATCGCGCTGTTCGCGGGCAGGCTCACCCGGATCCTCGACGCGGTGTCCGCCGACCCGATGGTGCTGCTGCGCGGCATCGACATCCTGACCGAGCAGGAACGGTCCCGATTCGCGCCGACGCAGGAACCGACGGCGGCGGATCTGCCGGATCTGGTTGCGGCCGCGGCGGCGGTCGGGTCCGACTCCGTCGCCCTGACCCACGACGGTACGGCCATCACCTTCGGGCAGCTGGCCGCCAAGGTGGCGGCCGTGGCGAAGTCGATGGGCGCGGCACTCAAGCCGGAGGCGGCGATCACCGTCGCGCTGTCCGGGCTCGTCCCCGGCATCCTTCCCGCGTTGGGTCCGGAGGGGCTCGCGAAGGTGATGGATTCCCTGGTCACCGAGTCCCAAGCGATTGTTGAGAAAGCCCGGTCAGGCGGCACGCAGTGAACCTATAGTTCACGCGGGGACGCCCGAATTTGTGGCGTCCCACGTCTTTTGTGTGCGCGTGTTCCGGTCGGTCATGGCCGGGCATCGCGGTGTAGTGAAGGGAACGGCCAGATGTCGGGTGTGGGTTCACAGGGGCGGGCGCTTGTTGTCGAGGATTTGCCGCGACTGATCGCCGATATCGCGAACACCGACCCGGATCGGGTCGCCGTCCGGCACGGGGATGCCGCCATCGCCTACCGGGTGCTGCATGCGGAGCTCGCGGCACTCGACTCGGCCATGGGTGGCGCGCTCGGGGCGGACGCGCTGATCCCGGTGGTGCTCTCGAGCCTGCTGCCGAACCTCGCCGACTCCGAGACCGATGGGCTCGGCGCGGTGACCGAGGCCCTGCTCGCCGACGTCGCCGCCGCGGGTGGCGTCGCGGCGGCGGCACCGCTGCCGCGGACCCTGCCGACGCTCTTCGACGAGCAGGTGGTGCGGACCCCGGACGCCGTCGCACTCGAATTCGAGGGCGCGACGCTGACCTACGCCGAGTTCGATGCCCGTGCCAACGCGCTCGCCCGCAGGTTGATCGAAGCGGGCGTCGGCCCGGAATCGATGGTCGGGCTGTCGATCCGCCGCTCCCTCGACCTGCTGATCGGCATGTACGCGATCGTCAAGGCGGGCGGCGCATACGTCCCGCTCGACCCCGACCACCCGGCGGACCGCATCGCGTACGTCCTGGACGTGGCGCGGCCCGCCGCGGTGGTCACCACCGCCCGCGACGCGGTGCCGATGCCCGCAGGCGTGACCGTGCTCGAGATCGACACCCTCGACGTGTCCGGCTACTCCACCGCCCCGGTCACCGACGCGGACCGGCTGTCGCCGCTGTCCGCCGACAACATCGCCTACGTCATCTTCACCTCCGGATCCACCGGACGGCCGAAGGGCGTCGCGGTCGCGCACCGCGCCATCGTCAGCAACCTGCTGTGGCGCCAGTCCGAGTACCGGTTCACCCAGGACGACGTCATTCTGCAGAAGACGCCGTACACGTTCGACGTCTCGCTGTGGGAGCTGTTCTGGCCGCTGCTGATGGGTGCGAAGCTGGTGATCGCCACCCATGACGGCCACCGCGACCCGGTGTACCTGGTCAAGACGATGATCGACCGCGGCGTCACGGTCGCCCACTTCGTCCCGTCGATGCTGGCGATGTTCCTCGCCGAACCGACCGCCGCCGACGTCGACACGCTGCGGCTGGTCTTCGCGTCCGGTGAGGCGCTGCCCGCCGAGACCGCGTCCCGCTTCCGCGCGGTCAGCTCCGCAGGCCTGCACAACCTGTACGGCCCCACCGAGGCGGCGGTGGACGTCACCTATCACCCGACCGGCGAACACGACGGCGCGGCGATCCCGATCGGCTCCGCGGTCGCCGAGACCGAACTTCTGGTCCTCGACGACGGGCTGCGGCCGGTGCCGGTGGGGGTGCCCGGCGAGCTGTACCTGGCGGGTGTGCAGCTCGCCCGCGGCTACGTCGCCCGGCCCGAACTGACCGCGGACCGGTTCGTCGCGAACCCGTACGCCGCAGCCGGCGCCCGGATGTACCGGACCGGTGACCTGGTGCGCTGGCGGGTCGAGGCGCCCGCCTCGCTCGACTATCTCGGCCGCATCGACTTCCAGGTGAAGCTGCGCGGCCTGCGCATCGAGCTCGGCGAGATCGAGGCGGCGCTCCTTAGCAGGGACGAGGTGGCCCAGGCCGTCGTGGTGGTGCACAGCGACCCCACCGTCGGTGACCATCTCGTCGCCTATCTCGTCGCGACGGCCGGGATGACACCGGATCACCGGGAACTGCGGGCGGATCTCAAGCACCGCCTGCCCGACTACATGGTGCCGTCGCTGTTCGTGGTGCTGGAGCGGTTCCCGCTCAACGCCAGCGGCAAGCTCGACCGCAAAGCCCTTCCCGCGCCGGACTTCTCGTCCCTGGCCCGCGAGTACCGGGCACCGAGCACGCCGACCGAGGAGACGCTGGCGGCCATGTTCGCCGCGCTCCTCGGGTTGGAGCGGATCGGTGCCGACGACGACTTCTTCGAACTCGGTGGCAACTCGCTGATCGCGACCAGGGCGATCGCGCGGTTCAACGCCGAGTTCGGGGTCCGGATCGACGTCCGCGAGTTCTTCGACGCCCCCACCGTCGCGGAACTCGCCGCGGTCGTCGATGCCGCCGCGGGTGGCGGCAACTCCCTGCCCGCCCTGGCTGCGGGACCACGCCCGGACCGGATTCCGTTGTCGCTGGCCCAGTCCCGCATGTGGTTCCTCAGCCGGTTCGACAGCGCGAGCGCGGTGAACAATATCCCGTTCGCGGTCCGGCTCAGCGGAGCCGTCGACCCGGCGCAGGTGGCCGCGGCGGTCGCCGACGTGGTCGCGCGGCACGAGGTGCTGCGCACCGTCTACCCCGAGCACGCGGGCGAGGGCACCCAGCTGATCCTGCCCGTCGACCGGGCGACCCCGGACCTGACACCGCAGTCGGTGACCGAGGAGGACCTGCTGCCCACCGTCCTCGGCATCGCGGGCGGGGGATTCGAGGTCACCACCGAGGTGCCGCTGCGGGCCCGACTGCTGCGGGTCTCGGACACCGAGCACGTGCTGGTGCTCGTCGTGCACCACATTGCCGGCGACGGATTCTCGATCGCCCCCCTGGTGCGGGACGTGGTCACCGCCTACGCCGCCCGGTCGGCCGGGCAGGCGCCCGCATGGACACCGCTCCCGGTGCAGTACGCGGACTTTGCGCTGTGGCAGCGCGAGGCGCTCGGCTCCGAGGACGACTCGACCTCGACGATCGCGCGGCAACTGGCGTACTGGACCGATGCCCTCCGCGGCCTCCCCACCCAACTCGACCTGCCCGCCGACCGGCCGCGGCCCGCGGTCGCCTCGCACGCAGGCGTCAACCACCGGTTCTCGCTGTCACCCGAACTGGTCGCCGGGATCGACGGGCTGGCCCGCGATCTCGGAGCGACACCGTTCATGGTCGTGCACGCCGCGCTCGCGGTGGTGCTGGCGCGGTTGTCGGGCACCTCCGACATCGCGATCGGCGCACCGATCGCCGGACGCGGCGACGCCGCACTCGACGACCTGGTCGGCATGTTCGTCAACACCCTGGTGCTGCGCACCGAGGTCGACGAGGCCGAACCGTTCGCGGACCTGCTCGGCCGGGTCCGGGAGAACGACCTCGGTGCGTTCGGGAACGCGGATGTGCCGTTCGAGCGGCTCGTGGAGGTGCTCAACCCGGCCCGGTCGCAGGCGCGGCACCCGCTGTTCCAGGTGGCGCTGTTCTTCCAGAACCTCGAGCAAGCCGCCGTCGAACTGCCGGACCTGACGGTCGCGGCCCTCGACTTCGACCCCGGCATCGCCAAGTTCGACCTGCAGGTCACCATGCTCGACTCGGTCGCGGACAGCGGCGCGCCCGCGATGACCGTGCAGATCACCTATGCCACCGATCTGTTCGATGAGGCGACGGTGGTTGCGTTCGGTCGGCGGTTTGAGGGTGTGTTGTCGGCGGTGGTCGCGGACGCCGGGGTGGTGGTCGGGGATATCGAGTTGCTCGATGGCGGTGAGCGTGCGTTGACGCTGACGTCCTGGAATGCGACCGGTCGTGTGCTGCCGGTGGGTGGGTTGCTGCTGGACGGTTTCCGTCGTCAGGTCGCGGCGACGCCGGACGCGACCGCGGTGGTGTACGAGGGTGAGTCGCTGACCTATGGGGAGTTTGCGTCTCGGGTGAACCGGGTGGCGCGTCATCTGATCGGTGTGGGTGTCGGCCCGGAGTCGTTGGTGGCGTTGGCTGTTCGTCGTTCGTTGGATTTGGTGGTCGGGATCTATGCGGTGCTGGAGGCGGGTGGCGCGTATGTGCCGATCGATCCGGATCATCCGGCGGAGCGGATCGGGCACATCCTCGACACGGCACGTCCGGTGGTGGTGCTGACGACGGCGCGAGACGAGTTCGAGGCCGCGGGGGACAGGTCTGTCCTGCTGCTGGATCGGCTGGATTTGGCGGGTGTCGATGATGCCCCGGTTTCGGATGCTGAGCGGGGTTCGGTGCTGCGTCCGGAGCATCCGGCGTATGTGATTTTCACGTCGGGGTCGACGGGTAAGCCGAAGGGTGTTGCGGTCAGCCATGGGGCGATCGTCAACCAGATGGAGTGGATGCAGGGCGAGTATCTGCTGGATTCCAGCGACGTGTATCTGCAGAAGACGGCGACGACGTTCGACGTGTCGTTGTGGGGTTGGTTTATGCCGCTGCGGGTGGGTGCGCAGTTGATTGTGGCGACGCCCGATGGGCATCGGGATCCGGGGTATGTGGCGGGGAAGATCGCCGAGCATGGGGTGACGGTGACGGACTTCGTGCCGTCGATGTTGACGGTGTTCGCGGCGGCGGTGCCTGCGGCGGAACTGAAGTCGCTGCGGCAGGTGTTCGTGATCGGTGAGGCGTTGCCGCCGGAGACGGTGCGGGCGTTCGCTTCGGTGAGTGCGGCGCGGGTGCACAATCTGTATGGGCCGACGGAGGCGGCGGTGTCGATCACCTACCGTGACGTGAGCGGTGACGGTGATGCGGCGGCGATCTCGATCGGCCGTCCGCAGTGGAATTCGCTTGTGTACGTGTTGGATTCGCGGTTGCATCCGGTGCCGGTGGGGGTGCCGGGTGAGTTGTACCTGGCGGGGGATCAGCTCGCGCGCGGGTATTTCGGGCGGGTGGATCTGACGTCGGATCGGTTTGTGGCGAATCCGTTCTCGGTGCTTGGTGAGCGGATGTATCGGACCGGTGATCTGGTGACGTGGGATGCGGCCGGTGAGTTGGCCTACATCGGGCGTACCGATTTTCAGGTGAAGTTCCGTGGTCAGCGGATCGAGTTGGGTGAGATCGAGTCGGCGGTGCTTGGGCAGGGGTCGGTGCTGCAGGCGGCGGTGCTGGTGGTGTCGACGTCGGCGGGTGATCATCTGGTGGCGTATGTGGTGCCGGTGCCGGGTGCGGTGGTCGATGCGGGTGCGGTGAAGGTGTTCGCGGGTGGGGTGTTGCCGTCGTACATGGTGCCGTCGGCGGTGGTGGTGCTTGATGCGTTCCCGCTGAATGCGTCGGGGAAGTTGGATCGGAAGGCGTTGCCGGCGCCGGTGTTTGAGGCTCGGGTGTTCCGGGCGCCGTCGACGCCGGTGGAGGAGATCGTGGCGTCGGTGTTCGGTGAGGTGCTCGGGGCCCCGCGGGTCGGTGCCGATGACGACTTCTTTGAGTTGGGTGGCAACTCGCTGGTCGCGATGCAGGTGGCGGCGCGGTTGGGTGCGGCGCTCGATGCGCGGGTCGCGGTTCGCGAGCTGTTCGAGTCGTCGACGGTCGCGGGGCTGGCGGCGCGGGTGGAGTCGCAGGCCGGCGCGGGTGGGCGGGTTGCGTTGGTTGCGTGTCCGCGGCCGGAGCGGGTTCCGTTGTCGTTGGCGCAGTCTCGGATGTGGTTCCTCAACCGCTTCGACACCGCATCCGCCGCGAACAACATTCCGGTGGCCGTCCGGCTGACCGGTGCCCTCGACATCGCAGCGTTGCGGGCGGCCGTCGGTGACGTGATCGCGCGGCACGAGGTGCTGCGAACGGTCTACCCGGAGGTCGACGGCACCGGCCACCAGCTGGTGCTTCCGGCCGCGCAGGCGATGATCGACCTGACGCCCGAGATCGTGTCGGTCGACGCACTGACCGCGGGCGTCGTCGCGACGATCCAGGCCGGCTTCGACGTCACCACCGAGGTTCCCCTGCGGGCCAGGCTCTTCCGCGTTGGCGGCACCGACGAGCACGTGCTGGTCCTGGTCGTGCACCACATCGCGGGCGACGCCTTCTCGATGGGACCGCTGACGCGCGATGTCATGGTCGCCTATGCGGCGCGCAGCGCGGGCGAGGCGCCCACCTGGGCTCCGCTGCCGGTGCAGTACGCGGACTACGCGCTGTGGCAGCGGGAGGTGCTCGGGTCGGAGGACGATCCGGAGTCGCTGATCTCCCGGCAGGTGGACCACTGGTCGCAGCGGCTGGCCGGGCTGCCGGAGCAGCTGGACCTGCCCACCGACCGGCCTCGCCCGCTGGCCGCGACGAACCGCGGCGGCCTGATCGACTTCACGATCGACGCCGAACTGCACCGGGCGCTCACCGAGCTTGCCCGGGGCCACAATTCGACGCTGTTCATGGTGCTGCACTCCGCGCTGTCCGTGCTGCTCGCCCGGTTGTCGGGCACCTCGGATATCGCGGTCGGTACCCC
>NZ_JBSGXD010000032.1:0-39345 GCF_053609225.1 Rhodococcus sp. NPDC054953
CTGGCCCTGGAACTGCAGCGCCGCGGCGGCGGCATCGGTGCGGCGGCGTTGTGTGGTGGTGGTGGGCAGGGTGATGCCCTGATCCTCCGCGTCCCCCAGCACTAGCGCCTCCGGCACCGTGCGTGATGTGTACCCCGATGGGGGTAAAAATCGCGCACGGGCGCCGGGGTGCGCTCGGCGGGGCGAGTCACCAGACGAGCGTGTGCTCCGGAACCCGCACCCGCAGGAAGAACCGACGCCCACCATCGGCGCCGCCGGTGTTGTGACCGTTCACGACGTCCGCGACCCGCTCGGCCAGGGTCTGCAGCTGCGGCGTCACCGCGTCGACCCCGCCCGCGTCGGTCCACCCCCAGGCCCGTGGAACGCCGTCGATGGTCACGTCGAGCGACACGTCACCGGTCACCGTCACCGCGTAGCTGACGGTTCCCGGGGCCGCGCGGACGGGGTCGTGCACGTCGAGGACCGGACCGGCCGCCGGCAGCGGCGCACCGGCACGCGCGGCGGCGAGGTCGTCGCGGATCAGGTCCGCGATCACGTCGAGCCGCACGTGCCGACCCGCCCGGGTGTGTCCGGCGCCGGACCGCCGGGCGCCACCCGTCGTCCCCGCCGACTTGGCGAGCAGCCGGTCGAGCATCCGCTGCGCCGTCGCGCGCTCCTCGGGACCGGTTCTCGGGTGGTCGATCAGCGCGCGCAGGCGGGTGATCGTGGCGACCGCATTCGAGTTCACGGATTCCAAGGTAGGCCACGCCCCGGCGTAGGCTCCACGCATGTCGCGGCCGGTTTTCCGTTCACTCTCTCGCAAACTTGACGTGAGAGAACGACGAGACCCGTCAGCAGACACGAGACAAGGAATCCCCGGCGTTGCACCCGCAGTCCTCCCCTGACCGTTCGCGAATCCCGGCGGCCTACCTCCGTTCGCCACACGCTCCCGCGCCGCGCACCCTCGTCGACGTCCTGACCGCCACCGCGCGGGCGCACCCGGACGCGCCCGCGATCGACGACGGCGAGACCACCCTGACCTACGCGGAACTGCTCGACGAGGTCGACCGGGGGTCGCGGTGGCTCGGGGACCTCGGGATCGGTGCCGGCGACCGGGTCGGCATCCGGATGCCGTCCGGGTCGCAGTCGCTGTACACCGCCATCCTGTCCATCCTCGCCGCGGGCGCCGCGTACGTCCCGGTCGACGCCGACGACCCCGACGAGCGGGCCGACCTGGTGTTCGGGGAGGCGCGGGTCGCGGCGATCCTCACCGGCCGGGGGGTGCAGCCCGGCACCGCGCAGGCAGCCGAGCGCATCCCGCGACCGCCGACCCTCGACGACGACGCCTGGATCATCTTCACGTCCGGGTCCACCGGCACCCCGAAGGGCGTCGCTGTCACCCACCGCAACGCCGCCGCGTTCGTCGACGCGGAGGCGCGGATCTTCCTTCGGGACAATCCGATCGGGCCCGGCGACCGGGTCCTCGCTGGCCTGTCGGTTGCCTTCGACGCCTCCTGCGAGGAGATGTGGCTGGCCTGGCGGCACGGCGCCTGCCTGGTCCCGGCGCCCCGCGCCCTGGTGCGCAGCGGGATGGATCTCGGCCCGTGGTTGGTGTCCCGGTCGGTCACCGTCGTCTCCACCGTCCCGACGCTGGCCGCGCTGTGGCCTGCCGAGGCCCTTGAGGAGGTGCGGTTGCTGATCTTCGGCGGCGAGGCGTGCCCGCCGGATCTGGCGGAACGGCTCGTCACCGACGGCCGCGAGGTATGGAACACGTACGGCCCCACCGAGGCCACCGTCGTCGCGTGCGCCGCACAGATGGACGGCAGGTCACCGGTGAGTATCGGGCTGCCGCTGGACGGGTGGGACCTCGCGGTCGTCGACGGCGACGGCGCCCCCGTCCCGGTCGGCGGGGTCGGGGAACTCGTCATCGGTGGTGTCGGGTTGGCCCGCTACCTCGACCCGGCGAAGGACGCGGAGAAGTACGCGCCGATGCCGTCGCTCGGCTGGGACCGCGCCTACCGCAGCGGTGACCTGGTGCGGCTCGAGCCGGGCGGGCTGCTGTTCCAGGGCCGCGCCGACGACCAGGTGAAGATCGGTGGCCGGCGCATCGAACTCGGCGAGGTGGACACCGCGTTGCAGCAGCTGCCCGGCGTCGCTGGCGCGGCGGCCGCGGTCCGCACCACCGCGACCGGGCATTCGATCCTGGTCGGCTACCTCGCCAGCACCGACCCCGACTTCGACCTCGCCGCCGCCCGCATCCACCTCGCCGAGCGGCTGCCCGCCGCGCTGGTGCCGCGGCTCGCGCTGGTCCCGGAGCTGCCGACCCGGACCTCGGGGAAGGTGGATCGCGCCGCGCTGCCGTGGCCGCTGCCGGGCGCCGACACCGACGATGCGGCCGCCGCCGACCTCGACGGGACCGCCGCCTGGGTTGCCGGGCTGTGGTCGGCGATCCTCGGGGCCCAGATCACCGGCGCCGACGACGACTTCTTCGCCGCGGGCGGTGGTTCCCTCGCCGCCGCGCAGCTGGTGACCGCGCTGCGGGACCGATTCCCGGAGGTGACCGTCGCGCAGCTGTACGACCACCCCCGACTCGGGTCGCTCGCCGCCCACCTCGACTCGCTCGCCCCCGCGGAGGTCGTCGAACCGCGGCACGTCGAACCGACACCGCGATCCGCGCAGTGGCGGCAGGTCCTGTGGACGGTGCCGCTGACCACCCTGACCGGCCTGCAGTGGGTGACCTGGCTGGCGGTCGTGAACAACCTGCTCGCCCTGTTCGCGGACGTGCCCTGGGCGCCGACGGTGCCGTGGTGGTGGGTCCTGGCCGGGGTGCTGCTGTTCATCACCCCGCTCGGCCGGATGACGATCGCCGTCGCGGGCTGCCGGATGCTGCTGCGCGGACTGCAACCGGGCACCTACCCGCGCGGCGGCCCGGTCCACCTGCGGCTGTGGGTCGCGCACCGGCTGACCGAGGCCAGCGGCGCCGCGAACCTGTCCGGGGCACCGTGGATGATCTACTACGCCCGCGCGCTCGGCGCCAGGGTCGGACGCGGAGTCGATCTGCACACGCTGCCCCCGGTCACCGGCATGCTCGAGCTCGGGGACGGTTGCTCGATCGAACCCGAGGTGGACCTGTCCGGGCAGTGGATCGACGGCGACGTCGTTCACGTCGGCGGCATCCGGATCGGCGCGGGCGCCGCGGTCGGCGCCCGGTCGACCCTGCTGCCCGGCGCGAAGGTCGGTAAGAACGCGGAGGTCGCTGCGGGGTCCGCGGTGATCGGGCGGATCAAGGCCGGGCAGAGCTGGGCCGGTTCCCCCGCCGTCAAGCTCGGGAAGGCCGTGCATCCGTGGCCCGCGGAGCGTCCCGACCGCGCCACCCGGTGGGTGCCGGTGTACGGGCTGACGTCGATGCTCATCGCGTCGCTGCCGATCGTCGCGCTGGCCGCCGGGATCGCCCTGATCGGGTGGGCCGTGCACGACACCGCGTCGCTCGGCGCCGCCCTCCCCCGCGCGCTCGCATGGTTGCCGGTCGCGACGCTGCTGGCACTGCTGGTGTTCGCGGCCGCGACCGTCGTCGCGGTGCGGGCGCTCGGTGTCGGGCTGACCGAGGGCTACCACCCGGTCCGCAGCCGCGTCGGCTGGCAGGTATGGGCCACCGAACGGCTCCTCGACTCGGCCCGCACCTTCCTGTTCCCGCTGTACGCCAGCCTGCTGACCCCCGTCTGGCTGCGCCTGCTCGGCGCGCGGATCGGCAGGAACGTCGAGGCGTCGACGGTGCTGCTGCTGCCGAAGTTCACCACCGTCGCGGACGGCGCGTTCCTCGCCGACGACACGATGGTCGCGTCCTATGAGCTCGGCGGAGGCTGGCTGCACATCCGGGAGGCGAAGGTCGGCAAGCGCGCATTCCTCGGCAACTCCGGGATGGCCGGCCCCGGCCGCCGGGTTCCGAAGAACGGTCTGGTCGCGGTGCTGTCCGCGGCCCCGAGCAAGGCGAAGTCCGGCTCGTCGTGGTTGGGCAGCCCCCCGGTGCGGCTGCGCAGGTCGGCCAGCGACGGCGACACCGAACGCACCTTCGCGCCCCCGGCCCGGCTGAAGGTGGCGCGTGCGCTCGTCGAGACGTGCAGGCTGCTGCCCGTCGTGATCACGTTCGGGATCGGGCTCGGGGTGCTGGTCACCCTGGAGGTCCTCGCCGGGCGGGTCGGGTTCTGGGCGGCGGCGCTGGGCAGCGGGGTCGTGCTGCTCGCCGCTGGCGCCGTCGCCGGGGTGGTCTCGGTCGCGGCGAAGTGGGTGACGGTCGGCCGGATCGGCCGGGTCGAGCACCCGCTGTGGAGCTCGTTCGTGTGGCGCAACGAGGTGTCCGACGCGTTCGTCGAGACCGTCGCCGCGCCCTGGTTCGCGCGGGCCGCCACCGGGACCGCGGTGCTGAACGTGTGGCTGCGGGCGATGGGTGCGTCGATCGGTCGGGGGGTGTGGTGCGAGTCCTACTGGCTGCCCGAGGCGGACCTGGTGACCCTCGGCGACGGCGCGACCGTCGAACGCGGATGTGTTGTACAGACGCACCTATTCCATGATCGGATCATGGCGATGGACACCGTCACCCTCGGCCGCGGCGCCACCCTCGGACCGCACTGCGTCGCGCTGCCCGCCTCCGGCATCGGCGACGGCGCCACCGTCGGACCGGCGTCCCTGGTGATGCGGGGCGATGTGGTGCCGCCGCACACCCGCTGGCAGGGCAATCCGATCGGCCCATGGAACTGAAAGGGGGCGGGGCGCATGGTCAAACCGGGCAGGGCCGGTAGGTTCTACGAGGATCCGATCGACCCGTATCTGCCGGATGCGGGCAACCGCGGCTACCGGGTGTCGCGATACGAGCTGGAACTGACCTACAAGGTCGCCAGCAATCGACTCGCCGGGAAGGCGACGATCACCGCCACGACCACCGACGCGGCTGGCAAGTTCTCCTTCGACCTGTCGCAGACGCTTGCGGTGTCGAAGGTGGCCGTCGGCGGGACGCGCGTGAAGTACACCCATCAGCACGGCAAGCTCACCGTCACGCCTGCGCAGAAGATTCCGTCCGGCGGCGCCCTGTCGGTGACGGTGCAGTACGCGGGCACCCCGAAACCCGTCCGCGGGCCGTGGGGTGAGGTGGGGTGGGAGGAGCTGACCGAGGGCGCGATCGTCGCGAGCCAGCCCAACGGGGCCGGATCGTGGTTCCCGTGTGACGACCATCCGAGTTCGAAGGCGAGCTACCGGATCTCGGTCACCACCGATTCGCCCTACCACGTGGTCGCGAACGGAGCGTTGCTGCGCAAACAGATTCGGGCCAGCCACACCACCTGGGTATACGAGCAGAGCGAGCCGATGGCCAGCTACCTCGCCACCGTCCAGATCGGCCCCTACGAGCGGCGCCGGGTCGCGGGTAGCACGCCGGTTCCGATGCACGCGGTGCTGCCGCCGCGGATGCGCACCCGGTTCGACCACGACTTCGCCAGGCAACCGCAGATGATGGAGACGTTCATTCGGCTGTTCGGGCCCTACCCGTTCGCCGACTACACCGTCGTGGTCACCGACGACGACCTCGAGATTCCGGTGGAGGCGCAGGGCATTTCGGTGTTCGGGGCGAACCACTGCGATGGCAGTCGCGGAGCGGAGCGGCTCGTCGCGCACGAGCTCGCCCACCAGTGGTTCGGCAACAGCCTCACCCTGGCGTCGTGGCGGGACATCTGGCTGCACGAGGGCTTCGCCTGCTATGCGGAGTGGTTGTGGTCGGAGGAATCCGGGGGGCCGTCCGCACAGGAGATCGCCGCCCAGGTCCACCGCACCCAGGCCGGGTTGCCCTACGACCTGCTGCTCGGCGACCCCGGCCCGGCACTGATGTTCGACGACCGGGTGTACAAGCGGGGAGCGTTGACGCTGCACGCCCTCCGGGGTGAGCTGGGCGACGGCGGGTTCTTCGACCTGCTGCGGCAGTGGACGGCCAAGCACCGGCACGGCTCCGTCACCACCGAGGAATTCACCGACCTCGCAGCACACTTCACGGATCGGTCGCTGCGACCGCTCTGGGACCGCTGGCTGTTCGACACGGAGCTGCCGCACCCGTGACTGCGGCCCGGACCGGGGTCGACACGGTCCGGGCGGCAGAGTTTGGTCGGGCGGCGGTTAGGGCGTGTCTCCTAATCCCTCACGGATGCACCTGGCCGGATTGGACGCCAGGGGCGCCGAAATGGGGATTGGGAGACATGCCCTAAGCGGCCCGAACGAAGTACGGGAACCGCTCGCCCGGTTCCTCGTGCGCGAAGCGGACCCGGACCCGGTCGCTGGAATGCTCCGGCGGCCCGCCCTCGAGCCACGCGTAGGTCCACGGTCCGTCGTCGAGTTCGACGATCGCGATCGTGCACTCCACGAAGCCGGGATGAATGCCGTGTCGGGTCGTGCAGTGCACGACCGTGCAGGAGACGATCGATCCGGCACCGCAGGACGGCACCGCGGTGAGGTCGGTGCACCCGCAGTCCGGGCAGGTCAGGGTGTCGGGTGCCAGGAGGGTCGCACAGTTGTCGCAGCTGCGGATCATCAACGCGGTCGCGACCGGCTGAAGCGTGGTTTCGATCATCAGACGTACCTCGGCTTGGAGCGCTGGATCTGTCATGTTCCACGATGCCCGGCCCCGCGCCGCGGCACGACGGCCGATGTACCCGGTCACATACCTGTTTTCGGTCGGCACGTACCTGGCGCCGACCCGACCCGACGCAGGCACCCGTCAGCCCAGGTCAGGAACGTTCGAGCCCTTCCGCTCGGCCACCCACGCCGCGATCTGGCTGCGCGAGTTGAACCCGAGTTTGGTCAGCACGTGTTCGACGTGACCCTCCGCGGTGCGGCGGGAAATGACGAGGGCCTCGGCGATCGCCCGGTTGGTCAGGCCCCGCGCGACAAGGTCGGCGACCTGCCGTTCGCGCCGCGTCAGCACCGTCTCGGTCGGCACCGGCGTCACCGGTTGCTCCCCGAGGGCGTGCGCGATGGTGTCCTCAAACGCCGAGTCCGCGCCGCGCCGGAAGGCGACCGCAAACGCCCGGTCGCCGAGCCCCCGACGGGTTCGTTCCATGCACTGCTCGTGGAACTCGCGGAGGGCGGGCACCGTGACGCCCGCGCTACCGACGGCATGCCACATTGCCTGCGCGGCGCCGAGCAGGACCGCGGCCCGACCCTGATCGCCGTCGAGGTCGGCGATCCACGCCAGCGCCTCCACCGAGATCGCGGTCCCGACCACGTCGTCCGACTTCCGGTCGAGGTCGAGGCCCTGTTCGAGCAGGGTGCGGGCCCGGTTCCGGTCGGTGCGGATGTACGCGAGGCCGAGGATGCACAGGGAATACGACCGGTACAGGCTCTCCCCGCTCGGTTCGGTGATGGCCAGCGCCTGCTCCTGGAAGGCGGCGGCCCGGTCAAGGTCACCGAGCACGGCGTGCGCGAGCGCGATCCCGAGCAGCGACGAGATATACGGCACCGAGTGCGCGTCGACACGCAGGCCGGACAGGGCGCGGCGGAAGCGGTCGAGCGCGCGCTGCAGGTCCCCGGAAAACACCGCGAGGTAGCCCTCGGCGTGCGCGAGCAACGCCTCGAGCCACGGATCGGCGAGCGCGGCGACGGCGGCCCGCGCCTCCGCGAGCCGGGCCGCGGCAGCGACCACCTCGCCCTGGTTGCCCGCCAGAAGAATGTCGGTGCACAGCGCCCGCACCCGCGCCGCGGTCGGCGCGCCACCCTGGTGCTCGAGCGCCGCATCGAGCCAGTGCCGCCCCTCCTGGATCTGGCCGCGGGAGAGGCAGTAGTGCCCCATCGCCGAGGCGATCCTCAGTCCCGCCTCCGCCTCAGCGGGGTCGGCGAGGCAGAAGCGCATCGCCGCGCGCATGTTGGGCCGCTCCGCGTGCAGCCGGGCCAGCCACATCAGTTGATCGGCGCCCACCCATTCCGCCTCCGCCCGCAGCACCAGCTTCTCGTACCAGTCCCGGTGCCTGCGGAGCAGCCGGTCGCGTTCACCGCTCTCCGCGAGCCGGTCCGCGCCGTAGTCCCGCAGCGTCTCCAGCATCCGGTACCCGTCGTCGTCGCGGTTGAGGATCGACTTGTCGACGAGCGAGGCGACCAGGTCGAATAGTTCGTCCGGGTCGATGCCCTCGCCGCAGATCGCGGCGGCGGCGTCGAGTTCGAACCGGCCAGCGAAGACCGCCAGCCGACCCCACAGCTCCCGCTCGGGCGGGGTGCACAGTTCGTGGCTCCAGTCGATGCACAGGCGCAGCGTCTGCTGCCGGCTCGGTGCGCCGCGGATCCCGACGCCGAGCAGCCGGTACCGGTCGGTGAGGCGTTGCAGGATCTGATCGGGCGACATCGCCCGCAGCCGGGCCGCCGCCAGTTCGATCGGCAGCGGCAGCCCGTCGAGCCGCTGACAGATCCGCGTCACCGCGGCCCGATTGTCGTCGGTGACGCCGAATCCGGGCACCGCCGCGCCTGCCCGTTCCTCGAACAGGACCACCGACTCGTAGCGCGGGGTGCCGCGCCGTCGCTGCGGCCGATCCGGGTCCGGGACCGCGAGCGGCGGCACCCGCAGCACGGCCTCGCCGGCGATTCCGAGCGGCTCCCGGCTGGTGGCCAGGATGCGCAGTTCCCGGCAGCCGCGCAGCAGCGAACCCGCCAATTCCGCGACCGCATCCAGGAGGTGTTCACAGTTGTCGAGGATGAGCAGCAGGTGCCGGTCCGCGAGGTGATCCGCGAGCGACCACGGTTGATGCGGCATCAACTCCCGCACCCCGAGCGCGGACGACACCGCGTCCTCCACCATGTCCGGCGACGACAGCGGCCCCAGTTCGGCGAGCCACACGCCGTCCGGGAACGCCCGCCGCGATTCCTCGGCGACCCGCAACGCCAACCGGGTCTTTCCGACGCCCCCGATGCCGGTCAGCGTGACCAGCCGGGAGGCCGCGAGCAACCGCCGCGCCTCCGTTGACTCTCGGCGGCGGCCGACGAAGCTGGTCAATTCGTGGGGAAGGTTTCCCGCCTTGCCCCGGACCGCGGGCGACATCGTGGCGTCACTCTCATTCTCCCGATCCCATCGCCACGGTACCCCGGACCCGGCCCCGGCCGGTCACGTTCACGCCACGATGCGTCGGATCGGCGGATCCGCGGGACCCTCGACAAACCGACCGTCCGGCAACAAATTTCGGGGCCGGTCGCCCCGGGTCAGCGCTCGGGAAGGTGCGACCGGCTGCTCACCGCAACCAGGATCAGGCAGCCCGCGGCGACGGCAGCGCCGAGCAGGAAGAGCGCCGGGTAGCCGACGGCGGTCGGCCACGACTGGACCACGACCGCGAGCGCGGCCGGGACCGCGAATCCGATGTAGGTGAACGAGTAGAACACCGCGGTCAGGCCCGCCAGGTCGTCGGGCCTGGCGATCCGCTGGATCTCCTGCAGGCCCGCGACCAGCGCCATGCCGTACCCACCGCCGAGGACCGCGGCAGCGAGCAGGGCCAGCGGCACCGTCAGCCGGTCCGCGGCGACGGCACCGAGTGCCATGCCGGCCACCAGGATCACCAGCGCAACGATCACCGCTCGGGCACTGCGGGGGGTGTCGATGCGCCTGCCCAGGGCCTGGATGGCGAAACCACAGCCCAGCGCGACCACGCACAGCAGCGCGGAGAACGCGATCGGCGTGCCCCCGCTGTGCTCGGCCATCAGCGACGGCAGCACCGCGTACGCGCAGCTCGCCGCGCCGAACACCCACGGCGCGACGGGCACCACCACCAGCCAGAACCGCCGGTGCCCTGCGGCCGGAATCCTGAGGTCCTCGATGAGCGGGGCGCGCGACTCGCGCGGGGTCGCTGCCCGCGACTCCGGCGCGGCGAGCAGCGCGATCCCGGCACCGACCGCGAGGGCGATGTGCAGGACGTACGCGAATACGCTCGGCCACGGCGCCCACTGTGCGAGGACGCCTGCGACACCGGCACCGATCGCGAACCCGGCGGTCAGGCTCATCGCGGCGCGACGCGCCCCCGCCCCGACACCGGCCCGGTGGTCCCACGGCGGCACCGACAGTTCCTTGAGCCAGCTCCCGCCGACCGCCATGCCCAGCCCGAGCCCGACACCACTGAGAATCCGGCCGAGCACGAGCAGGGCCGCGCTGTCGGCGCCGACGGCAAGCACCACCGAGCCGACGGCCGCGACGAACGGGGCGGGCAGCATGATCGGGCGCCTGCCGAGCCGGTCCGACAGGGGCCCGCCGATCAGCAGCGCTGGCACGATGCCGAGCACGTAGGCGAACAGGAAGACGTCCACCACGACGGGTGAGTAGCCGTGATCCAGGCGGTACATCACCAGCAGCGGGGTGAACTCGTTGCCGCCCCACGCCACCGCGAACATGGCGGCCGAGATCAGTGCCCACGGCGGGACCCGTCGTCGGGTGCGGGCGGGCGCCTCGCCGCGGGTGTCGAGCCGGACGCTCATCGGTCGCCCTGCCCGGTCCGCCGGTCGTCGCCGCCGGGGAGCGGCAGCCCGTGCACGCGGCGCATGTGGACGTCGACGGCGGCCGCGAACCCGTCCGGGTCGCCCGCGGCGATCAGGTCGGCGAGGAGCACGTGGTCGTCGATGATCGACCGCAGCTGCAGGGGGTCGCGGGCCAGCGACCGGGCGGTCATCCGCCGCTGCCGCTCCCGCAGGCTGGTGTAGAAGGTGACGAGCAGCGGGTTGCCCGCGGCCCGCACGATCAGCCCGTGGAAGTCGGCGTCGAGCCAACTGAACTCGCCGACGTCGCCCGCACTGGCGGCGGCGCGTTGGGCGTCGAGATTGTCGCGCAGCGCCCGCACCAGACCGGCTCGGGCAGCGTCGTCGCGCGCGAGGACGACGCGGGCGGCGTCCGACTCGACGAGGCGCCGCGCCGAGATCACGTGCTCGGTCTCGCCGTCGGCGACGGGCACGATCAGCGCGCCCCGCTTCGGGTACAGCCGCATCCAGCCCTCGACCTCGAGGCGCAGGAACGCCTCCCGGACCGGGGTGCGGCTGGTTCCCATCTCCGCGGCGATCTCGCCCTCGCTGATGAGCTCACCGCCGGGGAGGGTCGCGGACAGGATCCGTTCCTTCACCTCGCGGTAGACCTGCTCGGACGCCGAATGCAACTTAGACACAAGATGTATTTATACGCCTTGCGAAACAGTTGCCGGTGCGCGGGTCGTCAGTCCGGGCCGGTTCCCCGGCCGGGGGCGGACATGTCCCCAGTCCCCGGCACGCCATCGGCGAGCCCGTACCGCAGGTACACGACACCGTTCGGGCTGGCCACCGGCGGTTCGCGGAGAGTGAGGTTGGCGGGGATCGCGCCGCCGTCGAAGACCCGCTTCCCGGCGCCAAGCACGATCGGGTGCACCCACAGATCGAGACGGTCGAACAGCCGCTCCCGCAGCAGGGTCTGCACCAGGTTGAGGCTGCCGACGACCTTCACGTGGTGGTGCCGGTCCCGGACCTCCCGCACCGCGGCCGCCAAGTCCGGACCGAGCCGGGCGGAGCCGGACCAGGACAGGTCGGGTGCGCCGCGGGAGGCAACGTACTTCGGGATCCCGTTGAACAGCGTGGCGATCCCGCCCTCCTCCTGGTGCGGCCAGTAGGCGGCGAAGATGTCGTAGGTCCGGCGGCCGAGCAGCAGGGCGTCGGTGCCCTCGTACGCGGCCTCGACCTGCGCGCCCGCGACCTCGTCCAGCAGCGGAGCCTGCCACCCCCCGAACGCGAACCCGATCGGGTCCTCGTCGGGCTTGCCCGGCGCCTGCCCGACCAGGTCGAGGGTGGTGAACAGTTCGATCTCGATGAGACCCATGACGTCCTCCCGTGTGGTGCCGTTGCCGTCGACGGGTAGACCGCCCGGCGCCCACGGACTCATCGGTGGTGCGGTCAGGGCACCCAGTACTTCTCCGCGAGCCGCTCGATCACCGGATCACCGTCCGGCGCCCGCTCGAGGGCGGCGAGGTCGTCGTCGAGGGCGACGAGGCGCGGATCGTCGTCGTCGGCGCCCTCGGACGGTGAGCCGCCGTCCTCGGCGATCTGTCGAAGCAGCTTCTCCCGGACCCGGTCGCGCAGCGTTTCGGCCATGCCTGAGCATGACCCCGCGCGGCGCCCGTGTCGAGCCCAGCCCGCGGCGTCAGTCGTCGTGCCTGCGGAAGACCTTGCGGGCCACCGGGATGAGCATGATCAGCGCGCCGACGAGCACGATCAGCGAGAAAATCTCCATGGCCATGCGACGAACCTCCGTTCTCCTGCGGTTCCTGCTCAGGTCGGTGCGAGCACCGAACCCCACGGGGTGTTGCGGACGATCGTGAACCCGCCGAGGGCGGCGAGCACCATCACCGACGCGGCAGGCGACAACACGATCATCCTCCCGCCCGCGCCGCGCCACCGGCGGCGCACCCACCCCAGCCAGGCCAGCACCAGCACCAGTGCCAGCGGCGCAACGAACGGGTTGCTCGCCAGCGACGCCAGCACCTCACCGTTGGTGAGGTGGCCCGCCGCGCGCAGGCCCCCGCACCCCGGGCACCAGAGTCCGGTCAGGGCCCGGAACGGACAGAAACCGTAGGCACCCGGCATCCGGGGATCACGCAGCCGCAGCAGCACGGCGAACGCCACCCCGGCGAACGCGAGCCCGGCGGGCCCGGCCAGGCCCCTGACCCGTGCCGCTGCCGGGGCAGGCACGACGCCTTTCGCTGTGCTCATGCGGTGCGGGTCACCACCGACGAGACCAGCATGTCGTGCCAGCACCGATGCCGCGCATCCCACAGCGGCCACAGGAAATTCAGGAAGCATGCGTCACCGAGGACGACGAGCACCAGCCATCGCACAAGGGCCATTCCCGGTCCGAGCGGGCGCCCGTCGACCTCCCGGACCACGGCGATGTCCAGCCACGACTTGCCGACCGACTGCCCGGTGCGCCCCTGCCGGAACACCATGTTCCACACCACCAGCGCGAGCGCGAACAGGATGCCCGCGGCCAAGACCGCGATCCCGGCACCGCTGACGCCGGTGGTCTCGACGGTCCTACTGGTGTAGTGGTCGCCCCCGTAGGTGGTGGTCGTGGTGCCCGCGTCCTTGAACGCGACGAACGCCCCGATGCCCGCGACGACATAGCCCGCGAGCGGCACCACGATGCCGTCGAGCAGGTAGGCGCCGACCCTGGACCACCACGACGCGTACGGGTAGGCGGGCATCGGGGGTGTCGCGTAGCGCGGAGCCGGTGGAGTCGGGAAGCCCGGCGGCTGATCGGTCATCGCGTGGCGTCCTTTCCGTCCGGGAAGGCGTACGGACAACGTAGCCCGAACCCGCCATCGGCGCGCCCCGTCGCGGATGGTTGTCCGGCCTCCCCGGCGGGGTTAGATTGCGGCCGACTTCCTCATCACGCCTCCGCAACCGGAAGGACCCTCCCGTGCCGGACCAACCGATCTACGACAAGGCGGATCAGCTGCAGCAGGTCCAGCAGGACCTGCTGCAGGGTGAAGAGGTCGTCGCGGTGTACGACTGCACCGGCGCGGGGACCGGCTTCCTCGGCCTGACGAACCTGCGGGTGGTGATCCAGGACCGCAGCTTCGTCGGAAAGCGCACGGCGATCACCTCGATCCCGTACCGGAACATCCGCTCGGTGTCGCTGCTCAGCAACAGGTCGTGGGCTGGCGAGTTCTTCTCATCCAGCAGCGTTGCGCTCACCGCGGGACCGGACACCTTCGAGGCGGACTTCCGCGGCACCGAGAAGGCGCATCACGCGCATGCCGTGATCCTCGGTCACATCACCCGCTGACGGTTGTCCACAGGAGCTGTGCACAACTCGGGCGCGTCCTCTGCACAACTCCCCCGCGACTGTGGACAACCTGGGGAATTCTGGTGACCACACAGCAACACCCGCCCGTCTACCTGCGGAAAGAAATTCCCCACCCCTGTTGGCAACTCACCCGGCGCTGCCGAGCGCGCACCGGATCAGCTCGCCGTGAGATCGATGACCTGCGGCTCGGTCGGCTGCTGGCTGGCGGTGTCGTAGAACCCGAACGCCACCGGTGTCGAATCGGCGGGCACCTCGAACACCCAACCGACCTGCCCCGTCGCACCGACCGCGACGAGCTCCGCACACGGCGGGTTGCCGGGCACCGACGCGAGCCCCGGGATCACGTCGAAGCGCCTGCGCTGGTCGTCGACCAGTCGGCGGCCGATCGCGGTGCCGCAACTCAGATCAAGCCCGGCGTCGGTGTTGTTGGTGACCCGGGCGTCCAGCACGACGTACTTCTGCCCGGCTGGCGCGGACCGGTCCCCGACCGTGGTGTCCGTCCGGACCGAGGTCACGTTCACGACAACCCCGCCGCCCTCGACGTCCTCCCCAATCCGGTGAACCGTCGCAGCCGCCGCCTCAGTCGGCGCGGGAGCCTGCTCCGACCCGCCGCCGCCACACCCCGCAACGAGCACCAGCACGGCCCCGAGCCCCGCCACCATCGCCTTGTTCATCCCGGCAGGCTAACCAGCCACCACGGCGGGTCGGGTGGAAACAGAAAACCCCAGGAGGTCCGGGGACACACCTGGGGCTTCGCTGAGCTGCCTGAGAGAATCGAACTCTCGACCTTTTCATTACGAGTGAAATGCTCTACCGACTGAGCTAAGGCAGCGCACCCGGCCTCGCGGCCGAGCAAGCGGAAGTCTATCCGCTCCCCCGCCAAACACGAAAACCGGGTCGTCAGCCCAGCTCGGCCCCCAGCTTCGCCATCATCGCGGCCATCGCGAACTGGGGTTTGACGTTGACGTCGAGGGCCTCGCGGCACTCCAGCACCGCCTCGACGCACCGCAACAACGCGTCCGGACTGCCGATCATCGCCATCTTGCGTGCCTGCTCCTCCCGGTCGGGATGGTTGAGCGTTGCGGTGGATCCGAGCGCAACGGCGAGCGCATCCCGGTACAGGCCTGCGAGGTCGATCAGCGCGCGGTCGAGGCCGTCCCGCTTCATCCGGGTCTCCCGCGACTTCTGCCGCCGCTCGAGGTCCTTGAGCGCGCCCGCCGAGCCGCGCAGCGCCCCGGCGGCTCCCTTGCCGGTGCCGCCGGCTCCGAGCGCGGTCCGCAGCTCCTCGGTCTCGCGATCGTTGATCTCCGCGTTGAGTTCCTTCGCCTCGGCGTCGAGTTCCCGAACCAGTTCCTCGGCGACGGAGAACCGGGTCGACCACCGGGTCGCCGCGGAGGCGAGCGCGAGCCCCTGGTCGCGACGGCGGCGGGCCGCGTCGTCGGTGGCAAGGCGCCGGGCCCGGCCGACGTGACCGCCGCTGATCCGGGCCGCCTCGAGCGCCGCCTGCTCGTCGAGTCCGTCGGTCTCGCGGAGCACGGCGGCGATCGCATCGACGGACGGGGTCACCAGTCCGACGTGCCTGCACCGCGACCGCAGCGTCACCGAGATGTCCTCGGGATCCTCGGACGGCGCGCAGAGCAGGAAGACGGTCCGCTCCGGCGGCTCCTCGACCACCTTCAGCAGCGCATTCGCGGCGCCCTCGGTGAGCCGGTCCGCATCCTCGATGATCATCACCTGCCAGCGCCCGGTGCTGGGGCGGCGGGCCGCGATCTGCACGATCTCGCGCATCTCCTTGACGCTGATGCTCAGTCCCTCGGGGACCACCCGCCGCACGTCGCCGTGGGTTCCCGCGAGGACGGTGGCGCAGGCGTGGCACCGGCCGCAGCCGGGCTCCCCGTCCCCGGTGCACTGCAGCGCCGCCGCGAAACACAGCGCGCCGATCGAACGCCCCGACCCGGGCGGACCGGTGAACAGCCACGAGTGCGTCATCAGGGAACCCGCCGACTCGGTCCCGCCGCGCGCCGCCGTCGCGGCAGCGATGAGTTCGACCTCCACATCCCGCTGGCCGACCAGCCGATCGAACACTCCCGCCATGCCGCCCAGCCTAACGGCCTGCGCCGACACCGGATGTGTCGGCGGCGCGCCGGGGCGGGCGTCCGAAACGTTCAAGACCACGCACGGGCCACCACCTACGGTCGAGTCATGACACCACGAATCGCCGTGATCGGGCTCGTCGCCGCCGACCTGTCCCGCGCCTTCGACTTCTACCGCCGTCTCGGATTGGAGATCCCCGAGGACGCGGCGGGCCAGCCCCACGTGGAGGTGCCGCTGCCCGGCGGGCTGCGCCTCGCGTTCGACACCGTCGACACGGTCCGCTCCCTCGACCCCGACTACGTGCACGGCGCAGGCGGCGGGGCGTCCCTTGCGTTCGACTGCGGCAGCCCGGAGGCCGTGGACGCGGTGCACACGGAGTTGCTTGCCGCGGGCGGGACATCGGCGCTCGCGCCGTTCGACGCCTTCTGGGGCCAGCGCTACGCGACGGTCACCGACCCCGACGGCAACCACGTCGACCTCTTCGCCGCGCTGCCCGGCTGAGACACCAGGCCCGACAGCGACGTTCCGCTCAGCGCCCGCACCTCCCGTGCCAGGTGGGCCTGATCGGCGTAGCCGGTGGCGACGGCGACGTCCGCGAACGGATGCCCGGCCCGCGCCGCGGCCAGCGCCCGGTCGAAGCGCAGCACTCGGGCCAGGGTCTTCGGTCCGTACCCGAACGCGGACACCGACGTCCGGTGCAGACGCCGGGTGCTCCAGCCCAGTTCGGCGGCGACCGCGGACACCGCCGCCCCCGTCGACAACCGGGCCGCGATAGCCATCTCGACCGGCAGCCCGGCCGGGTCGAGGCGGCGCCGCACCTCGCCGACGAGGGCGCCGAGCGGATCCTGGGACGCGATGCCGGCCAATCGGCGCACCGCGGCGTCCGGCCACAGCGCGGACAGCGGAACCCTGGTGTCGCGCAGCTCGTTCGCGGCCACCCCGAGCACCGTCGGCCCGAGCCCCGAGGCAAAGCGCAACCCGATCGCGCGTGGGCCCGCTGCCGTGGTCCGATGCGCCCGGGTGTCGGGGCCAGCGACGAGGAAGCCGCCGTCGTGCCAGATCAGGTCCATGCACCCGTCGGGGAGCACGACCGCGCCCTCTCCCCCGACCCGGTCCACCGCCCAGGCGACGGTGCCGGGCAGCGCGACAGGCAGTTCCCGGTACACCGACACCCCCGGTTGCGTCAGTCCTCGGCTGCGGGCTTCTTCGCTGGCGCCTTCTTGGCGGCGGCCTTCTTCGCCGGAGCCTTCTTCGCCGCCGTCTTCTTCGCCGCCGTCTTCTTCGCTGGCGCCTTCTTCGCGGCGGCCTTCTTCTTCACCGGTCCGCGAGCACGCCTGTCCGCCAGCAGTTCCGAAGCGCGCTCGTCGGTGATGGTCTCCACCTCGTCGCCCTTGCGCAGGCTGGCGTTGGTCTCACCGTCGGTGACATAGGGGCCGAAGCGGCCGTCCTTGATCACCATCGGCTTGTCCGTCGCCGAGTCGTTGCCGAGCTCGCGCAGCGGCGGCGTCGCGGCACCCTGCCGTCCCCGCCGCTTCGGCTCGGCGTAGATCTTCAGCGCCTCCTCAAGGGTGACGGTGAACATCTGCTCCTCGGTCGCCAGCGACCGGGAATCGGTGCCCTTCTTCAGATACGGGCCGTATCGGCCGTTCTGCGCGGTGATCTCGTCCTTCGACTCGGGGTCGACGCCGACGACCCGCGGCAGCGACAGCAGACGCAGCGCGTCCTCCAGGGTCACGGTCGCGACGTCCATCGACTTGAGCAGCGATCCGGTCCGCGGCTTCGGGCCCGTCGCCTTCTTGGCTGCCTTCTTCGCCACCTTCTTCGCGGGCGCCTTCGTCGCGACGGCGGCGGTGCCGCCCGATGATGCGGCGGCGGTGCCGCCCGATGATGCGGCGGCGGTGCCGCCCGATGATGCAGCGGCGGCCTCCCCGGTGTCGGCGGGCACCGGAACGATGTCCGGTTCCGGCGTCGGTTCGGGCTCGGGTTCCGGCAGGATCTCGGTGACGTAGGGGCCGAAGCGGCCTTCCTTCGCGACGATCTCGTGTCCGGTCAGCGGGTCGACCCCGAGCTTGCGGCCGTCCTGCGGGGTCGCGAACAGCTTCTCCGCGTACTCCCGGGTGAGCTCGTCGGGCGGCAGGTCATCGGGCAGGTTCGCCCGCTGCGAGATCGAATCACCGTCGGGGTCGTCCGGGTTGACGACCATCCGTTCCAGGTACGGGCCGAATCTGCCGACCCGCACGTGCACCTCGCGGCCCTCGGCATCGTCGAACAGGCGGATCGAATTCACCTCGCGGGCGTCGATGCCCTCGAGGTTCTCACCGACCATCTTCTTCAGTCCACCGGCCCGGGCAACCGAACCCTCCGGCCCCTCGTCGCCACCGAAGTAGAAGCCGGACAACCAGTTTCCGCGCTGTTCGCGACCCCCGGCGATCTCGTCGAGGTCGTCCTCCATTGCGGCAGTGAAGTCGAAGTCGACGAGCCTGCCGAAGTGCGCCTCGAGCAGGCCGATCACCGCGAACGCCACCCACGACGGGACCAGCGCGCTGCCCCGCTTGTATACGTAGCCGCGGTCCAGAATCGTCTTGATGATCGACGAGTAGGTCGAGGGCCTGCCGATGCCGAGTTCCTCGAGCGTCTTGATCAGGCTGGCCTCGGTGAACCTGGCGGGCGGGTTGGTCGCGTGCCCGTCCGGGTCCAGCTTGGTGGCCGTGACGCCCTGGCCCGCGACCAGCACCGGCAGCCGGGACTCGGCGTCGTCGGACTGGCCGCCGGCCTCCTCGTCGACGGATTCGACGTACGCCTTGAGGAATCCGGGGAAGGTGATGGTCCGGCCGGACGCCGAGAAGGTGCACTCCTCTCCGGTGCCCGCGGTGCCGGTGATCCGCAGCGTCAGGGTGGTGCCGCGGGCATCCTGCATCTGCGAGGCGACGGTGCGCTGCCAGATCAGCTCGTACAGCTTGAACTCGTCGGTGCCGAGCTGGCTATGCAGCTGGCCCGGCGTCGCGAACACGTCACCGGCGGGCCGGATCGCCTCGTGCGCCTCCTGCGCGTTCTTCACCTTGCGGGTGTACTGCCGCGGCGACGGGCTGACGTACTCGGCGCCGTACAGCTCGGTGGCCTGCGCGCGGGCCGCGTTGATCGCCGACTCGGACAGGGTCGTCGAGTCGGTACGCATGTAGGTGATGTGGCCGTTCTCGTACAGCCGCTGCGCGGTGCGCATGGTCCGCTCCGACGAGAAGCGGAGCTTGCGGGCCGCCTCCTGCTGCAGCGTCGACGTCATGAACGGCGCGTACGGCTTGCGGGTGTACGGCTTGTCCTCGGCGGACGCCACGGTCAGGTCGACGCCGTGCAGTGCCTCCGCGAGGGTCCGCGCGGCGGCCTCGTTCAGCACCGTCACACCCGTCGACTTGAGCGCGCCGTCGGCACCGAAGTCGCGTCCGGTGGCGACACGGTTGCCGTCGACCGCGACCAGCCGGGCGCCGAAGGCCCGCGGGCTGGCGGACGCGCCCGCGTCGAGGGTGGCGGCGATGTCCCAGTACTCGGCGGAGTTGAACGCCATGCGCTCGCGTTCGCGCTGCACGATGACGCGGGTCGCCACCGACTGCACGCGGCCCGCCGACAGCTTCGGCATGACCTTCTTCCACAGCACCGGGCTGACCTCGTAGCCGTACAGCCGATCCAGGATGCGGCGGGTCTCCTGCGCGTCGACCAGGTCCTGGTCGAGGTCGCGGGTGTCCTCGGCCGCGGCGAGAATCGCGGGCTTGGTGATCTCGTGGAAGACCATCCGGCGGACCGGGATCTTCGGCTTGAGAGTCTCAAGGAGGTGCCAGGCGATGGCCTCGCCCTCCCGGTCGGGGTCGGTCGCGAGGAAGAGTTCGTCGGCGTCTTTGAGGAGACCCTTGAGCTCGGTGACCTTCGACTTCTTGTCGGGGCTGACGACGTACAGGGGCTCGAAGTCGTGGTCGACGTTGACGCCGAGCCGCGCCCAGGATTCGCCCTTGAACTTCGCGGGCACGTCCGCCGCGCCGCGGGGCAGGTCGCGGATGTGCCCGACCGACGCCTCGACGACATAGTCCTTACCCAGGTAAGGGGCGATTTTACGGGCCTTCGTCGGCGACTCGACGATCACGAGCCGACGCCTCCGGCCGGCAGCGGTGGTGGTGTCCCCCGCCGTGTCCTTGTCCCGAGTTGCCACGTCCCTGCCTGCACCTTTCTCGACCTGTACTTCGAGCGTTCACCCGGCTACCAGGGTGACACATCGCGGATCAATCCTCGCAGATCAGATCCGCGACGACCGTTTTACACCCGGGGCCACGCCGCCGACGCCGCCGCCCCGGGTGGTGGCCCGCCGATGTTCTCGAGTAGCCGGGTGAGTCGCCGGTGGCCGACGATGCGCAGGCCCGGGGTTGCGCCGCGGGTCCCGAACAGCGTCGGCGCGATACCCGCGCGCATCAGCGACTGGGCAAGGATCGGGTGGGTGTCGGGGGCCCGCGGATCGAGCCCGAGGACGAACCGGTCGCCGTCGTTCTCCGCGTGCCCCGCGGCGAGCGCCCACGCGCGGAGGGCGCGGGGCCCCGGCACCCATCCGGGTGGCACCGACTTGACCGCACCCCGCGTCCAGCGGACGGCCAGCACCGCGAGGTCGGGGACGGACGCGGTCCGGACCAGCGGGCTGCCCTCGTCCGAATGGGTGAGTTCGGCGACCAGGCCCGCGTCCTCGATCATCTCGGCCACGGCCGCGGCCCGCCACTCGGAGTCGACGACCACCGAGAGCCTGGCCCGGTCCGCGGCGGCCACGATCTGCCCGGGGCCTGCGAGGAGGCCGTCGAGGTCGGACACCTCGGGGGGCACCGTCTCCGCGGAGAAGAACGACAGCTGGTTCACATCTGGGACAGTAATCCCGCCCAGCACGGTTTTTCAGCGCACGCGACGCGCGGCGGTCGCGGGCGCCCGCGAACACGACTCGTCCCCCGGCACCGTACGGTGGCGGGGGACGAGAGATTCGTACCTGGTTACAGGCGAATCAGATGGCGCGAACGCCGGTGGCCTGCGGGCCCTTGGTGCCCTGGCCCACCTCGAACTCGACGCGCTGGTTCTCCTCGAGGGTGCGGAAGCCGCTGCCCTGGATCTCGGAGTAGTGGACGAAGACGTCAGCGGAGCCATCCTCGGGTGCGATGAAGCCGAAGCCCTTCTCCGCGTTGAACCACTTCACAGTGCCCTGTGCCATGCTTTTCCTTCTCTTTCTAACACCGGATGCGGCGGACGGCGCTCACAGCCCGCCGGGCCGGTTCCGACCGCTGTACCGCTGATTTCCCCCTCAGGAAAAGCATCGAGCACCGCGCTCGCAACATCGTCCTGCGAGCGCGTACACGAACACAGAAGCTGCGACCGCGTGTTAGTCAACCACGCTTCTCCCGACTGCAACAGTCGAAAATCCATAAAGAAATGATCTTGTTGCCTTCTACCGGCTGGTAACCGCAGCTCAGCGCCACCGACGTACCGAAGACGGGCCTCGATGCCCGCGCGAATCGGCGCCAACAGTAGCATCAAAACCCCAGGTCGGACAGTGCGATCTGGTCAACACAGAACTCGGAGATCACGCAGTGGGCGAGAGCTACGGACGTCAACTCCTCGATCGAGTCCTCGCCGGAACCACGGCCAACGACGACCCCCTCACCCATGTTGCCGACCTGCCCGCCCGCGAATCCCGGCACGCCGACTGGCCGGACTGGGCGAACCCGCGGGTGGTGTCGGCATTTGGCGCGACCGGCATCCCGAAACCGTGGACCCATCAGGCGCGGGCAGCGAGCCTCGCCGCCGCGGGCAGCAACGTGGTCGTCGCCACCGGAACCGCGTCCGGAAAGTCCCTCGCCTACCAGCTCCCGGTGCTGACCGCACTCGCCGACGACCCGAGGGCCACGGCGCTGTACCTGGCGCCGACGAAGGCCCTCGGCGCCGACCAGATCCGCGCCGTCATCGCCCTGTGCGACGAGGCCGACGAACTCGCCGACGTCCACCCCGCCGCGTTCGACGGTGACACCCCGCAGGAGGTACGCCACTGGGTGCGGGCCAACTCGCGGTGGGTGTTCACCAACCCCGACATGCTGCACGTCGGCATGCTCCGCTCGCATCAGCGGTGGTCGCACTTCTTCCGCAGGCTTCGCTACGTGGTGATCGACGAGTGCCACTCCTACCGGGGCGTGTTCGGTTCCAACGTGGCGCTGGTGCTGCGCAGGCTGCGCCGCATCGCCCGCCGGTACGCCGCCGACCCGGTGTTCATCCTGGCCAGCGCCACCACCGCCGATCCAGCGGCCGCGGCCACCCGGCTGATCGGCGCCCCCTGCGAGGAGGTCGTCGACGACGGCTCCCCGCACGGCCCCCGGACCGTCGCCCTGTGGGAGCCACCACTGCTCGAGGACGTCACCGGGGAGAACGGCGCCCCCGTGCGGCGCGCCGCGAGCAGCGAGGCGGCCCGGATCATGGCCGACCTGATGATCGAGGGTGCCCGGACGCTGACCTTCCTCCGTTCCCGCCGGGGTGCGGAATTGACCGCCATCGGCGCCCGGCGCCACCTCGCCGAGGTCGACCCCGACCTGGCCGGCCGGGTTGCGGCCTACCGGGCCGGTTACCTGGCCGAGGACCGACGCGAGCTCGAGTCGGCGCTCGCCGACGGCACCCTGCTCGGCGTCGCGACCACCAACGCACTGGAACTGGGCGTGGACATCGCCGGGCTGGACGCGGTCGTGGTGGCGGGATTCCCCGGTACCGTCGCCTCGTTTTGGCAGCAGGCCGGTCGGTCCGGTCGCCGGGGTGAAGGATCCCTGGTGGTGCTGGTCGCCCGCGACGACCCGCTCGACACCTACCTCGTGCACCACCCGGCCGCGTTGCTGGACAGGCCGGTTGAGGCCACCGTCACCGATCCGAGCAACCCCTACGTGCTGGGTCCTCAGCTCCTCTGCGCGGCGATGGAGCTTCCGCTCAGCGACAGCGAGGTGGCCGAGTTCGGCGCCCTTGACCTGCTGACCGGGCTGGCCGCACAGGGCCTGATCCGGCGGCGCGCGCACGGCTGGTTCGTCACCGCCGAATCCCACCCGCACGCGGCGGTGGACATCCGCGGCGGCGTCGGGCATCAGGTGGCGATCGTCGACGCCGACTCGGGGCGCCTGCTCGGCACCGTCGACGGCGGACGTGCACCGGCAACCACCCACCCCGGCGCCGTCTACCTGCACCAGGGTGAATCGTTCGTCGTCGACACCCTCGACCTCGACGAGGGCCTCGCGCTGGTCCACCCCGAGACACCCGAATGGACCACATCGGCGCGCGAGAACACCGATATCACCATCACCGGTGTCCTCGACCAGGCCGACCACGGACCGGTCACCGTCGCGCTGGTCGAGGTCGAGGTCACCCACCAGGTGGTCGGCTACCTGCGCCGGTTGCCGTCCGGCGAGGTGCTCGACGCGGTGGAGCTGACGATGCCCGAGCAGACCCTCCCGACCCGCGCCGTGATGTACACGGTCACCCCGGACCTGCTTGAGTCGGCGGGCATCACCGCCGACCGGTTCCCCGGTGCCCTGCACGCCGCCGAGCACGCGGCGATCGGACTGCTGCCGCTGGTCGCGACCTGCGACCGCGGCGACATCGGTGGCGTGTCGACGGCGCTGCACGCCGACACCGGGCTGCCGACGGTGTTCGTCTACGACGGGCATCCCGGCGGTGCCGGCTTCGCGGACCGCGGGCACGCCCGACTGCGGGACTGGTTGACGGCGACCCGCGACGCGATCGATGCCTGCGAGTGCGTCGCGGGCTGCCCGTCGTGTGTGCAGTCGCCCAAGTGCGGCAACGGCAACAACCCGCTCGACAAGCCCGGCGCCGTCGCCCTGCTCACCGTCGTCCTGGGCACCCTCCCCCGCTGACCGCCCCTAGGCTCACCCCGAGGGGTTAGACGAGGTCGTTGCGCTGCAGCCAGCGCAGGGTGGGCCAGCCGATGACGACGGGCAGCCAGCAGGTGAGCACCCGGTACAGCAGCACCGCGGGGACCGCGATCGAGGCGGGGACACCGAACGCGGCGAGGCCACCGATCAGCGCCGCCTCCACGGCACCGACGCCGCCGGGGGTGGGCGCCGCGGAGGCGAGGGTGCCACCGATCATCGTCACGATCGTGACGGTGACGAACGCGACGGAGCCCCCGAAGGCCTCCACGCTCGCCCACAACGCGAGGGCCGCGCCGAGCGTGGTTGCCGCGCAGCCGCCGACAATGATCAGGAACCGGCCGGGATCACGCGCCAGGTCCACGAGCTCGGCCGTCAGGTCCGCGATCTGCGGGCGCAGATCCTCGCTCAGCCAGCGCCGCAGCTTCGGGACCACCATGAACGCGCCGACGACCCCGAGCAGCACACCGGCGATCAGGTAGACGATCGTGGCGCTGGGAATGAAGTGCGACAGGTCCGCGCTCTTGCCCGCGGCGACACTGAACACGATCAGCAGCCCGATGTGGGTGACCACCTGCACGGTCTGCTGCAGGGCGACCGCCGCGGTGGCTCGGACGCCGCCGAGGCCGTTGTGCTGCAGGAACCGCACGCTCAGTGCGAGTCCCCCGACCCCGGCCGGGGTGGTGGTGGCCGCGAAGGTGTTCGCGAACTGCATGACGGTCAGGTGCCGGAAGTTCACCGACTCGGACGCGCACGCCCACAGCGCGGCGGCCGCCCCGACGTAGGTGAGCCCGGACACCGCCAACCCGAGCAGCACCCACCACCAGATCACCGACCCCATCTCGGTCAGGAAGGTCGGAACCTGACTGACGAACGGGTACGCGACGTAAACCAGACCGATCAGCAGCGCGAGCTGGATGAGCTGGTTCCTGGAGAAGCGGGTGACCTGCTCGTTCCGGATCACCTCGGTGTCCGTCCTGGCCCGGACCTCGGCGCGGGTCGCCGCCATCAGCGCGCCGGGATCGCGGACCACCCGCCGGATCCGATTCGGGGTCGCGGTCCGCGTCAACCGCCCGGACGCGGCGATCACCCGGTCGGCCCCGACGGTGTCGACGGCCGCGGACACGGCCCGCTCGACTCCGTACAGGTCGGCGGTCACCAGCAGCAGCTGCGCGACGTCAGCGAGCAGCAGCGAATCGGACGCCCCCACCTCCGTGCGCGCGAACCCGTCGAACAGGGCGGCGTCGTCGTCGATGCGGATGTTCTCGGGGCGCAGGTCTCCGTGCGACATCTGATGCGCGTGCAGTCGGTTCAGCCCCTCCCACGCCGCGGCGAGATGACCGAGGTCGTACCTGTCGAGCGGCACCCCCCGAGAGGTGGTGTGCGCGTACATCATCCACCCCCGGTCCAGGACCGCTACCGCGATCGGGACGTTGGCGGCCAGATCGAGCGCGCCGAACGCCGTTGCCATCAGCGCCCGGTGCTCCACGGCACGACGCAGCGACGCAAACGGGGGCAGTGTCTCGGAACTGCGGAGGGTCAGCCACCGGCCCGCCTGCCGGACGACGCCCTCGGTGCGCTGATGCTGCCCGAACAGGTCGAGGATCAGCGTCGTCTCGGTCACGGCGGGCGCCTCGCCGCCGGACGACTCGGTGTCGGCGGGGTGCTCCGCTGGCGGGAAGGGCCCGTCCCCGACGCCTGCTCCGGGCTCCAGGCGGCAGCGGGCGGCAAGCACAAGCGGGCCCGGACCGGCGGGGCTGAGGACGGTCAACTCCTGCACGCCGCGGCCGCGCCGGCCGAGCACCCGCAACGCGAGGTCGACGGGCACCTCCAGTGCCGGGGTTCCGACGAACAGCACCACCAGCGCCCCGACGAACCACCCGGCGGTCAGCCCGAGCATGGCGCGGGCCGGGACCGTCGCACTGACGAACAGGTGGATCGGGACGAAGGCGAGGAGCAGTACCCACCACAGCCGACGCCACCGGCGCGGCAACCACGGGCCGCACACCGTCAACACCGCGGCGAGCATCGCGATCCATCGCGAGTCGTCAAGGAACTGGGATAGGAAGGTGTCCCGGTGTTCGCTCAGGTCGAGGTGCCATTGGGGTGCGGCGATCCCGTCCCCGGTGATCGACAGTGCGACCCCGGCAAGCAGCGCCGCTGCGGCATAACCGGCGAAGAGCTTCCACCGCCGACCGAACACGATGCCGACCAGGATCGCGAATGGCAACGCAAGGATCGCGACGCCGTACAGGGAGTAGACGCGGTTGGACAGTTCCGGGGAGGCACCACCGATGAGGTCGGAGATCGAGTTCTCCAGCGACTCCCACCGCCCGCGGGTCAGGTACGACACCACCACCACCGCCACGACGGCCAGCCCGGACAGCACCACCCGCAGCTGGTCGCTGGTCCGCCGTCGCAGCGGCTGCAGCAGCCTGCCGTGAACCGGGACCTCCCGTCCGTCGACTCTCATACCGCGCTACCCGGCACGGGCCCGCAGTCGCGGTGCGGGACGATACGTCTTGATCACACCGGGAATCCTGCCATTGCCGCTCTCGGGCGCCGACAAGGATCTGTGCGTGTTGCCGATCGGTCGCTGCGGACCGCGCCCGAAGTCAGCCGGGACCGGCCCGGGCCGCCGCGGTCGCCGCCCCCGTCCCGACCGGCACCGGGACGGTGACGGTCAGGATGGCGTCCCAGCCCTCGAAGCGGCAGTCCCGCACCACCCCGCCCATCCGCCCGGCAAGGTCCCTGGCTGCCGCGCAGGCGCCGGTCTCGCCGAGCTCGACCGAGGTCGCCGCCGCCAGCGCCCCGAGGTCGGCGGCCGCCTGCGCCCGGTGCCGGGCCACCACCGCCGAACCGACATGCCCGACCGCGACGACGACCGCGACAAGCGCCAGCATCACAAAGCAGGACAGGACGCTCGCCGAGCCCCGCTCGTCCTTCATCCCGGCCCCTCCGCGGGCGCGGACTCCTCCAGCACCGCGACCGCCTCCGCCGACACCTCAAGCGCGGGCAGCAGCGCGGCGTCCACCCGAACACGAACCGTCACCAGACCGTCCGCCTCCTGCAGGTCGATGCGGGCCCCCGCTGGCGCCACCCGGCGCGCAACCGGAACCGCCCGGTCCCGGTCGCCACGCGCCGCCAACCGCGCCGCCTCCCGCGCGGCGTCGATGCAGCGCACCTGCGCGGTCACCGCGAGCACCGCTGCGACACAGAGCATCACGACCAACACGATCGCTGACAGGGCGATCGCCGCCTCGACCGTGACCGCACCCCGATCGTCGAGCACCGGGGTGCGGGCGCGGGTCACACCGAGGTGCTGAGCGCCTTGTCGATGATGCCGGTCAGAGCGGAGACGATGCTGTCGCCGGTGACGACGGTGTACAGCACCGCACCGAACGCCGCTGCGGCGATCGTCCCGATCGCGTACTCCGCTGTCGACATGCCGTCGTCCGCGACCATCGCGATCGTCAGCCTCGACCGCAACTGACGAGCCCCCGCGCGAATCGTGCGTAATCCGTTGTTCGACACGATATTCCCCCTTGATCTGCGCCACGGCCCTTCCGCGGCGACATCCATGTGCGGTCACAGCAGGCCCCCGTCCAGGACACCGGCGGCGAGGCCGATCACGACCGGCGCGATGCCCAGGCACAGAAATGCGGGGAGGAAACACAGGCCGAGCGGCCCACTGATCAGCACTCCCGCTCGCTCGGCCGCGGCGACCCCCCGGTCCTCGACGGCGGCACGCTGATCGGCGGCGAGCTCGGTCATTGCCTCCGCGAGCGCGGAACCCGAGCGAGCCGAGCGGCGGGCGATCCGCGACAGCGCCTCCACCTCGGGATGCGAATTCGCCTGCTGCCACGCGGTGTCGGGTTCGGCCCCGAGCGCGAGCAGGTTCGCGGCCCGACGCAGCGCGCCTGCGAGCGGTTCGGGGGCCCGTTCCGACACAGCGGACGCCGCGGCTGCGGTCGTCAACCCCGCCCGCATGCACGCCGCGAACAGGTCATGGCAGGCGGCGACCGCAAGCGGGTCCGGGGGTTCGACGACCGTGCGGTGGTGCGGCACCCGACGCGTGTCGCGGCACACCACCGACCGCACTCGCCGTCGGGCGACGGTCGGCCCCGGCGCAGCGAGCACCGCCAGCGCGAGAGCAAGCCCCGCGGCCGCGATCACGCCGACACCCGCTGGGTGATCCGGTCGGCCCAGGCAAGTCCACCGCACGCCAGGGCGGTGCCGACCACGAGGAGCGTCCCGCCGACACCACCGGACAGGAGCACCCGCACCGGTGCGGCACCCGTCATCTGCCCGAGCCCGACACCGAGCAGCGGAAGCCCGGCCAGCACCGCAGCGGTTGCCCGCGCACCCGCCAGCCCGGACTCGACCCTCGACCGAAATCTGATCCGTGCCACCAGATCCGACCGCGTCGCGTCGAGTAGATCGGCGAGCGCAATGCCGTGACGCTCGGCGATCCGCCAGGCGGCGGCGATGCGCTCGACGTCGGTCTCGATTCCCGCGTCCCGCCCCCTCTGCGCCCCCGCGACGAGCCCCTGCGCCGCACTGCCCCCGAGTCGCGCGGTCGCGGCGGCGGACCGGAAGGCCTCGGATGCCGCACCGGTCGACTCCTTGGCGGCGCCCAGGCATGCCGACTCGGGGTTGGCGCCCACCCGCAGATCAGCGACCGCCGCCTCGAGTCCCGCCAGCAGCGAGCGCGTCTGATCGTCGCGGCGCCGACGCCGACGCCCACGGCGGATTCGATGCACCAGCGTTGCCAGGACGATCCCAGCGGCCGCACCGGCCGTCGGCTCGACGAACGCCAGAGCCGCTGCCACAGCAGCGGCGAGTGCCGGGGCACTCCTGCGCAGCGCGCGGGGGGCCGATCCCGCGTCCCCGACCGGTCGACGCAGCCGGCGTCGGGCACCCGAGGCCGGCGCAACGAGCAGTGCGATCGCGCCGAGCATCAACGCCGCAGTCACCGCTCGGCCCTGCCCAGCAGGAGCCGCAGGTGGTCGGCGCCCGGGCCCCACCCCTCCGGGCGCCAGGCAGACACCACCACCACCTCGTTCCCAGGATCCCGTTCCAGCACTGCTATTTCGGCAACCTCGCGATGCCCGTTCGGGGCCCTGCGGCAGTGCAGGATCACCTGCACCGCGGCGGCGAGCTGGCTGTGCAGCGCGGCGCGGTCCATCCCGCCGAGGGCGGCGAGCGCCTCGAGCCGCGCGGGCACCTCCTCCGGCGAGTTCGCGTGCACCGTGCCCGCTCCGCCGTCATGGCCGGTGTTCAGCGCGGTCAACAGATCCACGACCTCCGCACCGCGCACCTCACCGACGACGATGCGATCGGGCCGCATCCGCAGCGCCTGCCGGACCAGATGCCGCACCGACACCTCCCCCATCCCTTCGACATTCGCGGGTCGGGCAACCAGCCGAACGACGTGCGGATGGCTCGGCGCCAGTTCGGCGGCGTCCTCGACACACACGATCCGCTCGCGCGGGGACACGGTTGCCAGCAACGCGGCGAGGAGGGTGGTCTTGCCCGCCCCGGTGCCCCCGACCACGAGAAACGCCAACCGGGCAGCAATGATTCGACGCAGCAGGTCGTGAGATTCCGCGGTCAGGCTTCCGGATCGCCGCAGCATGTCGAGGCCCTGGGTCGCCGGCCTCAACACCCGCAGCGACAGGCAGGTCCCCGCCTGCGCCACCGGGGCCAGCACCGCGTGCAGACGGATCCCGAAGTTCGTGCCAGGGGTCCCCGGCAACCGGCCGTCGACCCAGGGCTGAGCGTCGTCGAGTCGGCGACCGGCCGCGAGTGCCAGGCGCTGCGCGAGTCGACGCACGGCCGCCTCGTCGGCGAACTCGAGGTCGGTGCGCTCCAGACCACTGCCCCGGTCCACCCACACCTCGTCCGGAGCCGTCACCAGGACGTCCGACACGTTGCACTCGCCGAGCAGCGGCTCGAGGATCCCGGTTCCGGTCAGCTCGGTCTGCAGGGTCCGCATCGCGTCCAGCAGGTCGGTGTCGCCGAGCACCCCGGACGACTCCGCGCGGATCGCCGCCGCCACCGCAGCCGGGGTCGGTTCGTCGGACGTGTGAGCGAGCCGTTCGCGGACCCGCTCAAGGAGATCCGGGGACACCAACCCGCTCACGATGCGCCCCCCGCAGCCGAAACGAGGTCAAGCACGGACGTTGCGGCACGCCGCAGCGGGGATCGGCCGCGCAGCCGCAGCCCACCCTGTTCGAGCGTGACGTCCAGGCGCGGCTCCGGCCGGATCGCGGCAACGACGGGAACGCCGAGCAGCTCCTCGACCTCGGTACCACTCAGGCCACCTGGCGACGGGCCCCGCACCACTGCAACAAGATTGGGATGCCGACCGCGGATTGCGGTGAGCAGCGCCTCGGCCGCGGCGACCGCACGAACCTGCGCGCCGACCACCACCACCAGGGCGTCGGCCAGGCTGACGACCGTCTCGGTGACCCCGCGCGAGTGGCGCGGCACATCGCACACCACCACGTCGCCAGCCGCCCGCCCGGCCTCGATGACGGCCCTCAGTGCCGCATCCCCCGGTTCCAGACGGTCGGGTCCCCGATCCCAGGACAGCACGGACACGCCGCCCCCGACGGAGGGCAGCGCGGCGTGCAGCGCCGACGCCGACACCGCGCCACCCTCGATGTGCAGCGACTGCCACCGCAGCCCGGGCCGGTGCTCGGCCCCGAGCAGCAGGTCGAGACCGCCGCCGAGGACATCGCAGTCAACGAGCAGGGAGCGACTGTCCGGGAATCGGGCGGCCCCGGTCAGGGCCACCGCGGCGGCCAACGTCGACGCACCCGCTCCGCCACGACCACCGATGACGGCGACGACCGGGCCGCTGCCGTCGCGTCCCTCGACCCGGCGGGCCAGTGCCGAAACCAGGTCGGCCTCGGCGGCGGGCAGGTCGAGCACCGATTGCGCACCGACCTCGGTCGCCACCCGCCAGTCGGGCAGATCGGGCGGCCCGGAGCAGACCAGGTGGATCCCGGCGCGCCGAGGCAACCCCGACAGCGCGCACTCCTTCGCCGACTCCCGGTCCACCACGATGTGCGCCGCACCGACCCACGCACCCCGCGGCACCACCGACCGGTGCTCGAGGACGTCGCGTCCGGCCGCGGCCCCGGCACGCCGAATGCCTGCGGCCAGTGCGTCGTCGACGGTGATCGCGAGCACGGGGGGCGCCCCGCTGCCGAGTGTGTCCATGCCATCGAGCCTGCGGTCGCCTGCGACGGACCGCCAGGGGGTGATGGCCGATTGTGGAGAACTTCGGGGCCTGTGGATAACCACGGCAGCCGAAACCGAAGAAGACCCCCGCCAGGGGGGGAGGAGGCGGGGGTCTTCGGAGTTCAGTCCCGGGGGGTCGGACTGAACACACCCGGATCAAGTCCCGGCGACTTGAATACTACACCCCGCGTAGTCGGAAATCGCAAGTTGAACTGGTCACATGTCCACCTCCGGCCGGGCCTGCCGCTCGACCGTCCTCCTGCCGGTCCGGCAACTACCCTGTAGCCGTGACGACGACCACGCGTGAGGCGCCAGGCACCCGGCGTGTCGCCGCCTTCTTCGACCTCGACAAGACCATCATCGCCAGGTCAAGCATCCTCGCGTTCAGCAGACCCTTCCTCGCTCAGGGCCTGATCAACCGACGCGCCGTCCTCAAGAGCACCTACGCACAGTTCCTGTTCCTGGTGTCCGGAGCGGACCGCGATCAGACCGAACGCATGCGGGTGCACCTCACCAACATGTGCGCGGGATGGGACGTCGACCAGGTACAGACGATCGTCGCCGAGACCCTGCACGACATCGTCGACCCGCTCGTGTTCGCCGAAGCCGCGGACCTGATCGCGGACCACAAGGCTCGCGGCCACGACGTGGTCGTTGTGTCGGCCTCGGGCGAGGAGGTGGTCGCGCCGATCGCCCGACTGCTCGGAGCGGACCTGTCGGCCGCGAGTCGGATGGCGGTGCGTGACGGGAAGTTCACCGGAGATCTCGAGTTCTACTGCTACGGCGAGGGCAAGGCCGAGGTGATTCGCGCCTTGGCAATCGCCCGCGGATACGACCTCGGCCGGTGCTACGCCTACTCCGACTCGTCAACCGACCTCCCGATGCTCACGGCGGTCGGCCACCCCACCGCCGTCAACCCCGACCGCAGTCTCCGTCGACACTCCATCGAAAACAGTTGGCCAGTACTGACTTTCTCGAACCCGGTGCCGATGCGCGCTCGGATTCCCGGGTCACCGACGGGGTCCGCGATCGCCACAGCCGCGGTCGGACTTGCCGCACTGGCGGCCGGCGCGTTGACGTACGGGGTACTACACCGACGCCGCTGACCGGCCTATCCTTCGGCATCGATCCAGGCATGACATAACCCTTGATGTGGGCGAGGTCACAGGGTACAAAGGAGTTACGGACGAACGGCAGGCCAGGATCGCATCGGAAGAGAAGAGGCGGTTCCCCCACCGGGAAATCCCAGCACGGACACCAGGCACCCACGCGGAGCGCAAGCCACTATAAGGGCAGAGTCGTTGTGGGCCTGCGTGACTCGGGCACACGCTGGCGAGAACCTTGCACAAGTTGCGGAGGCGAACCGGCGGTACTTGAGCCGACGCCGAGGCCGGAACACAGGCCAATTTGCACGCTTGGTAACCGGGTGGTCCGTGCTAGCGGGCGGCGAGGTCGGCGACAGTCGGCAGCGCCCCCCGCTTCGCGGTGCAGTCCGCGGCTGTTCGGAACAGCAGCGGCACCCACTGTCACGCAACCCGATTCAGCCTGATGCGGCCTCCGCAATGGAAAGCGCTTCCCGGGCACCGGCTTCGAGCGCGCCGCAGCACAGGATCACCCAGCCGCCGACTCCCTCGGCGGTACCCGATGCGAACCCGTCGGCCGCATCCCGATACGCCTGCTGCCGACGCAACCAACTGACCTCGGGAACACCGAGATTATGCGGGTCGAGCCCGGTGGAGACGGCCACCAACCGGGACGACGCACGCGCGACGACTCCATCCGCGGCACCGAACGGTCGAAGCGCCAGCAGTTCACCGTGCACAACCGCGGCGAGTACCGGCGCTGGCGCCGTCGTCCCGCCGGTCACGAGTTGGGCGAGCAGATCCAATCGCTCGCCGACGCCAGGTCCGGACCGGGGGCGCCCGAGGTCCGCGTCCCCGGCGACGAGCCCGGCGGCAGCGAGCAGGTGCAGCTTCGCCAACGCCTGCAGCGGCGCCCGCTGCCAGGTCGCGACGGTGGTCGTCAACGCGTCACCGTCCAGCGCTTGCGCGACCCGCAACGCACCGGTGAGCACCGGATCCCCCGCCTCACCTGCTCCGGGCAGTTCGGTGCTTCCGCCGTCGATCGAGGCCGACGCCCGGGCGGCCCGTACCGACGCCTCAGCGGCGGTGGTCGGCCATCCCCGCCGATTGCTCTTGTGCCGATGAACCTCACCGAGCGCGTCACGAGCCCGGTCGGCGGCGTCACGAACACCCGGCAGGTCGACCAGGGGCTGAAGAGGGTCGTTCACACCGGTCGACGCTACCCGTAGCGGCGCGGGCGGCGCCGTCAGGACGGGTCGAATGTGACCCGCCCGTCGGGATGCACCACCAGGCCGGGATTGTGCACGATCTCCCAGCGGTAGCCGTCGGGATCCGCGAAGTATCCGCTGTAGCCACCCCACGCGCGTCGGGCACCGTCAACCAGCAACGCCCCTCCCGCCTCGACTGCCGCGGTCAGAACCGCATCCACTTCCGTCTCGTCGGGGACGTTGTGACCGAGTGTGATCGCGGCCCGCGTACCACCGACGACCGGCGCTGCGGTCGGCCCCGCCTCCCGCGCCATCGCGTCGAGCGACCAGAACGCGAGCAGAACACCGCCACCGACCTGGAGGAACATCACCTCCCCCTCCACGAGAAGGGTGGCGTGCCACCCCAGGCCACCGACGTAGAAGTCCCGTGATCGAGCGACATCGGCGACCCCGAGCGTGAGGACATTCATGTGCTGATGCATGGCACCACCGAAGCATTCGCCAGGCAAGACCGCAGCCGACGCGCCGCCACTCGTCGCACGCGACCACCGCCGGTCGCGCCCGGGCGACCGGTCGCCGCAGGAACCGGGGTTGCAACCCGATGCAACGGTGCACCCATGAGGGGATGTGACTACCCTCACAACTGCGCCGATGAACGCATCACGACACTGAAACGAGGCTACGGGCGACATGACGAGCACCGCCGACACCAACGCCGCCGAGCACGGGGCCGAGATCTACCCGCCGAGCCCGGAGTTCGCCGCGCAGGCGAACGCAGGCCCGGAGTTGCAGGCGGCCGCGGATGCGGACCGGTTGACGTTCTGGGCCACCCAGGCTGAACGCTTGGACTGGGCAACGCCGTGGACGCAGGTCCTCGACTGGTCCGACGCCCCGGTCGCGAAGTGGTTTGTCGGCGGCACCCTGAACGTCGCCTACAACTGCGTCGACCGACACGTTCTCGCAGGCAACGGGGATCGGGTCGCGATCCACTTCGAGGGCGAGCCCGGCGACTCCCGGTCGTTGACCTACAACGACCTGCTCGCCGAGGTGTCGCGGGCGGCAAACACCTTCACCGAGTTGGGTCTGGTCGCCGGGGACCGCGTCGCGATCTACATGCCGATGATTCCCGAGGCGATCGTCACGATGCTCGCCTGCGCGCGACTGGGGCTGACGCACTCGGTGGTGTTCGCCGGATTCTCCGCGACCGCCCTGCGTTCCCGCGTCGATGATGCACAGGCGAAGCTCGTCGTCACCGTCGACGGGCAGTGGCGGCGCGGTCAGGCCGCACCACTGAAGCCGGCCGTCGACGAAGCGGTCGACGGGGCCGAATCGGTCGAGCACGTCCTGGTGGTCAAGCGGACCGGAATCGACGTCGACGTCGTCTCGGGCCGGGACCTGTGGTGGCACGAAACCGTCGACCGAGCCTCCGATCAGCACGAGGCGCAGCCCTTCGACGCGGAGCACCCGCTGTTCATCCTGTACACCTCCGGCACCACCGGGAAGCCGAAGGGCATCATCCATACGTCCGGCGGGTACCTGGCCCAGGCGTCCTACACACATCACAACGTGTTCGACCACAAGCCCGGCAAGGACGTGTACTGGTGCACCGCCGACATCGGGTGGGTCACCGGGCACTCCTACATCGTCTACGGCCCGCTGAGCAACGGCGTCACGCAGGTCGTGTACGAGGGGACGCCGAACTCCCCGAATGAGCACCGGCATTTCGACATCATCGAAAAGTACGGCGTCTCCATCTATTACACGGCCCCGACGCTGGTGCGGACATTCATGAAGTGGGGCCGGGAGATCCCCGACGCGCACGACCTCTCGAGCATCCGACTGCTCGGCAGCGTCGGTGAGCCGATCAACCCGGAGGCATGGCGATGGTTCCGCGACGTCATCGGCGCCGGTTCCGCCCCGATCGTCGACACCTGGTGGCAGACCGAGACCGGCGCCATCATGATCTCCCCGCTTCCCGGCGTCACCGCAACCAAGCCCGGCTCGGCGATGGCGCCGCTGCCGGGGATCTCCGCGAAGATCGTCGACGACGAGGCCCACCCCCTCGGCCCCGGGGGGAACGGCTACCTCGTCCTCGACCAGCCGTGGCCGTCGATGCTCCGCGGCATCTGGGGCGACATGGAGCGTTACCGGGACACCTACTGGTCCCGGTACGCCGCGGAGGGCTGGTACTTCGCAGGTGACGGCGCCAAGTACGACGACGACGGCGCCCTCTGGGTGCTCGGCCGTGTCGACGACGTGATGAACGTGTCCGGGCACCGGATCTCGACATCCGAGGTCGAATCCGCGTTGGTCGGGCATCACGCGGTCGCGGAGGCCGCTGTCGTCGGTGCCGCGGACGAGACCACCGGGCAGGGCATCGTCGCATTCGTGATCCTTCGCGAGGGTGCCGCGAATACCGGTGAGACGCTGATCGCCGAACTCCGAGCACAGGTGTCGACCGAGATTTCGCCGATCGCCAAGCCCCGCCAGATCACCGTGGTGCCCGAATTGCCGAAGACCCGGTCGGGGAAGATCATGCGACGCCTCCTCCGCGACGTCGCCGAGGGCCGCGACCTGGGGGACACCTCCACCCTCGTCGACCCGAAGGTGTTCGACGCCATTCGCGGCAAGTAGCAGGGAACCGCCCGAGTCCAGCGTCGAGGCCCCGCACCTATCCGGGTGCGGGGCCTCGACGCTACCGGTTCTCGCGCAAGCTCGACTCCAACTGCTCTATTGCCCAGGTGATCTCGTCGCGTTCGATGACCAGCGGCGGGGCAAGCCGTAGTGTCCCCTCGTGGGCGTCCTTGGCCAGCACCCGGCGGGACAGCAACCGCTCGCACACCTCCCGCGCGGGCGGTCCACCCGGCGTGAGATCCACCCCTGCCCACAGCCCCCGACCGCGCACACCCGCAACGGCACCAACAGGTAGCTGGGCGAGAAGCGAATGCAGATGGGCACCGAGTTCGGCGCTCCTCCTTTGGAACTCCCCGGTCTCGAGCATGCGCACCACTTCGGTGGCTACCGCGCAGGCCAGCGGATTCCCGCCGAACGTGCTGCCATGCTGACCCGGCCCGATCACGCTCATCACCGGCCAATCCGCGACGACCGCAGACACCGGAACGATCCCGCCACCCAACGCCTTTCCCAGGATGTAGAGGTCCGGGACGACACCCTCGTGGTCGCAGGCGAACGTGTCGCCGGTCCGGCCGAGCCCACTCTGGATCTCGTCCGCCGCCATCAGCAGGCCCTGCGCATCGCACAGTGCACGAACCTCGGTGAGATACCCCGGCGGCGGCACCCGCACTCCGGCCTCACCCTGGATCGGTTCAATCAATACGGCGACGGTGTTGGGCGTGACGGCCTGCTCGACCGCCGCGATGTCACCGTAGGGAACCGACACGAACCCACGCGGGTAGGGCCCGAATCCATCGCGGGCCGCGGGGTCGGTGGAGAATCCGACGATCGTCACGGTGCGGCCGTGGAAGTTCCCATCGAACGTGATGATCTCCGCCCGACCCGGCGGGACACCCTTCACCTCGTATCCCCACCGGCGAACCAGCTTGATCGCCGTTTCGACGGCTTCCGCACCCGTGTTCATCGGCAGGACCGCGTCCTTGTTGCACAGCCCGCTCACCGCGGCACAGAAGTCCGCAAACAAGGAATGCTGAAATGCTCTGCTGGTCAAAGTAAGTCGACCCAGTTGCCGTTGGGCGACCTCGACGAGCCGCGGGTGCCGGTGCCCGAAGTTCAGCGCCGAGTAGCCCGCGAGCAGATCCAGGTGGTCGACACCGTCGATGTCGCGCACCCAGGCGCCCTGCGCGGACTCAAGGACCACAGGGAGCGGACGGTAGTTGTGCGCACTGTGTCGCTCGGCGCGTTGCAACTCAGCGGACGTTCGAAGGGACCCGCTCATGGCTGCGCCCCGCGACTCCATCCGTCCAGTTGGAGTGTGCAGCAGCTGATTCCGCCGCCGGACTTGAGGAACTCGGACATGTCGATCGGCACGGGATCGAAGCCGCGACCACGCAGTCGCGCCGCGAGTGCCGTTGCCTGTGCACTCAGGACCACATTGTGTCCGTCGCTGACCAGGTTCAGACCCAACCAGCGAGCATCGTCCTCGGTGGCGATGACGGCGTCGGGGAACATAGCCCGGAGCAGTGCAAGGCTGCGTGGGTCAAACGCGGAGGGAAGGTAGGCAATCGTGTGATCATCGAGGACGCCCATCGCCGTGTTGAGGTGGTAGTACCGGGGGTCAACGAGGTGGAGGGTGGCGACTCGTCGACCAAGGCGCCACTCCGCCTCGGAGTGGGCGCGTTGGTCGGTGCGAAATCCGGTGCCGGCGAAGATCATGTCGCCCACGACAAGAAAGTCGCCGCCGCCTTCGTTGACGAAGCGGGACGGCGTCGGAGTCCGCAGTCCGTGCGACTCGAACCACCGCATCACATGCGCGGCCTCCGGTGCACGGTGCTCGCTGCGATAGCGCGCACCCAGCGCGACACCATCGACGACAACGCCGCTGTCGGCCACGAACACCATGTCGGGCAGTCCCGGGACCGGATCGATGACATGCACGCGGTGCCCGAGGGCCCGATACGCCTCGACGAGACCATTCCACTGCTGTTCCGCAACGCTACGATCCACCGGCACAGTGGGGTCCATCCACTCGTTGATCCGGTATTCGACGTCGAAGTACGTTGGTGGACACATCAGAAAGTCACGCGTGGGCGGCATCAGCGGCGCCGTCCTGTTGGCAGACCTCGACGTCATCGTCATCTCGGACCCTCTCACGGCGGACGGTGACGTCAGTATCCGCGCCCAGCGCCGCTCCCGCCACTCAACGCGGCAATCCGGACAGCCTCCTAGCGCAGTGCACACGAGCGTTCGACACCGAACCCCGCCTGCGGGCGCCGCAGAATCCGTGTGCACACAGGTCCTGCCGCGTGCACACGAGAATTCGGCGCTCACCACCCCCGCGGACGTCGCATTCCCCGTGTGCACATACCTTCTGCAGCGCCCACACCGGTATTCGGCACTCAACGCCCCCGCGGACGCCGCATCCCCCCTGTGCACACGGCTTCTGCCGCGTGCACACGGGAGTTCGGCGCTGAATACCCGTGCGGATGCCGCATTTCCCATGTGCACACCTCGTCTGCGTGGTGCATGCCGGCGGTCGCGTGCGCCCCCGAGTCGAGGCCAGCAACACCCGTGCCGACCGGGCAGCGGTCGTGTGCACATAGCTGATGCGTGCACGTGGAAGGGTTGCGACGCGCGCAGAGAGGTTCGGCGCGCACCGGACCGCGAGCGAGTGGCACCCCCCGTGTGCACACGGCTTCTGCCGCGTGCACACCGGTGTTCGGCGCGCAATCTGTCTGCGGACGCGGCAGCGGGCGGGTGCACACCCGCGGTGTCACCGCCGCATGCGTTGGCTGGCGGGCGGCGTCGGTGCTGGGTCCGTGGTCGGGCCGGCGGCAGCGGCGTGGTCACCCGCACTGTGCACACGGCCTCTGCCGCGTGGTCACCCGCACTGTGCACACAGCCTCTGCCGCGTGCGCACCAGCATTCGACGCGCAACACCCCCGCGGACGCCACATTTCCCGTGTGCACACCTCGTCTGCGTGATGCATGCCAGCGGCCGCGTGCGCCCGGAGGCGAGGCCAGCAATACCCGTGCGCACCCGGCAGCGGTCGTGTGCACATACCTTCTGCCGCACCCACACCCGTGATCCGCGCTCAACACCCCCGCGAACACCACATCCCCCCTGCGCACACGGCTTCTGCCGCGTGCACACACCCACCCCACCGGGCGACCCACCCCCGAAAACGCCGAAAGCCCCGGAACCCAACCCCCCAAAAGGGGTCAAGTTCCGGGGCTCCCGAACAAGTAATGTACGGCGGTGTCCTACTCTCCCACACCCTATCGAGTGCAGTACCATCGGCGCTGGAGGGCTTAGCTTCCGGGTTCGGAATGGGACCGGGCGT
>NZ_JBSGXD010000033.1:0-37932 GCF_053609225.1 Rhodococcus sp. NPDC054953
CGGCTGAAAATGATCCGACACCGTCGCCGAATCCATCCCCCGCTCCTCCGCGAGGACCGCCAACTCCACCAACTCCCGCGGCCCGAACTGCTCCGTCGACGCCTTGTACCCGAGCTTGAGTGCCACCGTTCCTCCTGGGATCTGGGGTGCTGCCGCCCGACGCGGCGCCTCTCGCGACGCTAAACGAATCGCCGGACCGATGCGGCAGTGGGGCCGACCGGTCGCTCAGGACCCGAGCACGGTGACGACGGCGGCGAAGGCCGCGACCCCGGCGATCGCGACGGCGAACACCCACAGGTCGCGTTCCTCCGGCATCGGCGCACCCGCCTCGAGCGCGCGCCGCACCTGCAGCCACCGGTGTAGCCCGGCGATCGGCGCCGCGACCGCGAGGAGGATCAGGACGAGTCCGAGCAGGGTGCGCACCCAGCCGGTGCCGAACTCGGGGACCAGGTGCACCATCGCGATGCCGCCGGCGAGCAGGCCGAGCGAGGTGCGGATCCAGGCAAGGAAGGTGCGCTCGCTGGCGAGGGTGAACCGCTCGTCGGGGCGGTTCGGCGGTGGGTTCGGGGCGTCGGCCACCGGCTCATCGTGTCACGGCGGGAGGTCGCGCGCCGGGCCACGCGCGGCGGCGCTCGGCAGGACGGAGGTGACGATTCGGGCGACAATGGCCGTGATCTGTAACACACCGCCACCCGATCGTGATCCACCTAGTGACCGCTGTCCGTGTCCGACCGAGGAGGACGTGCCCGTGAACTCATCGCATCGACGAACAAGTCACCTGAGGCGTGCAGGCGCCGCGGCTGCCCTGACGCTCTGCGCGGTTACCCTGCCCGCGGCGCCTGCCCTCGCCGTCGGCAGCGCCGGCAGTTCGGGCAGTTCCTCGGGCTCGGTCAGCGCGGGCAGCTCGGCGATTCCCCTGCCGATCTCCTCGCCAGCCGGATTGACCGCCCTCGCCGCCGCGACCACCCAAACCGGGAAGCCGTACCTGTGGGGCGGCGTCGGACCGAACGCCTGGGACTGCTCCGGCCTGGTCCAGTGGGCGTTCCGGCAGGCGGGCGTGCAATTGCCCCGGGTCAGTCAGGACCAGGCGTGGGCGGGCACCCCGATTCCATTCGCGGCGCTGGCACCCGGCGACATCATCACCTTCCGGGCCGCGAACGATCACGTCGGCATCTACGCCGGGTTCGGTCAGGTGTTCAACGCGTACGGCGCCGGGGTGCCGGTCGGGTTGATGCCGCTGTCGCAGATGCCGCCGATCAACCAGATCCGCCGGTTCTGACCGGACCCGATGAGTTCGGGCCGCGGTTCCGGTCAGTCCATGTGAGGACACCGACGTCCACGCGACATCGCACCGAGAGGACCGACCGTCATGCAGAAGTTCACGCCCTGTTTGTGGTTCGACTCGCAGGCCGAGGAGGCAGCGGCCTTCTACACCGGAATCTTCGCGAACTCGTCGATCGGCGAGATCAGCCGGTACGGGGAGGGCATGCCCAAACCTGCGGGCACCGCGATGACCGTCGCGTTCACCCTGAACGGTCAGGACTTCACCGCGCTCAACGGCGGGCCGGAGTTCTCGTTCACCGAGGCGATCTCGTTCCAGGTGGACTGCGCCGACCAGGCCGAGGTCGACCGCTACTGGGAGGCGCTCACCGCCGACGGCGGCGAGGAGTCGCAATGCGGCTGGCTCAAGGACAGGTTCGGATTGTCCTGGCAGATCGTGCCGTCGGCGTTGCCCGCCATCCTCGGCGGCCCCGACGCCGCGGGCGCCCAGCGGGCCGTCGCGGCGATGATGCAGATGCGCAAGCTCGACATCGGCGCGTTGCAGAGGGCGTACGACGGCGAATAGGTGTCGTCCCCACGCGCGCGGCGGTGGGCTGGCGCGCACACTGGACGGGTGACCACCGACGCGCAGGCCCCCGGCTGGACGTATCTGATGGACATGGACGGGGTCCTGGTCCACGAGGAGCACCTGGTGCCCGGCGCCGACGCGTTCCTGACCGAACTGCAGGAGTCCGGAACCCCGTTCGTCGTGCTCACCAACAACTCCATCCGCACGCCCCGCGACCTGCATGCCCGACTGCTGCAGTCCGGCCTCGACATCCCGGAGAAGTCGCTCTGGACGTCCGCGCTCGCGACCGCGACCTTCCTGCACAATCAGCGCCCGAACGGCACCGCCTACGTCGTCGGCGAGTCCGGCCTGACCACCGCCCTGCACGACATCGGGTACGTGCTCACCGACAACGACCCCGACTACGTGGTCCTCGGCGAGACCCGCACCTACTCGTTCGAGGCGATCACGACCGCGATCCGGTTGGTCGAGCGCGGGGCGCGGTTCATCGCGACCAACCCGGACGCCACCGGCCCGTCCCGCGACGGGTCCCTGCCCGCCACCGGTTCGGTCGCCGCCCTGATCACCCGGGCCACCGGCCGCGACCCGTACTACGTCGGCAAGCCGAACCCGCTGATGATGCGGTCGGCGCTGCGGGCGATCGGGGCGCACTCCGAGCACACGCTGATGATCGGCGACCGGATGGACACCGACATCGTTTCGGGACTGGAGGCGGGCCTGCAGACGATCCTGGTGCTCACCGGCATCTCCGGAAGGAGCACCGTCGAGGCGTTTCCCTACCGCCCGACGCTGGTGCTCGACTCGGTCGCCGACTTGTTGGGCCGAACAGCCACCCCGTTCCCTTGGGGTTCGGGGAGGCCACATTGGCCCACTCGGCGTCACCAAAGGGAACATCAAGAAACCCGCGGCCGGGGTCAGCGGAGGGGAACCGAACGGCCGGCGACGACCAGGACCACCGACTCGGACTCGGCGGCGACCGCTGCGTTGAGCCTGCCGAGCTCGTCCCGGAAGCGGCGACCTGCTGCGGTGGCGGGGACGACGCCGCTGCCGACCTCGTTGCTCACCGCGACGACCGGAACCCGAACCGCCCGCCACGCGCTCAGCAACGCGTCCACGTCGGCGTGCACTGCGCCCCAGGCCGTCTCGTCCATCCATGCCCCGGCCGCGTCGATGCGCCGGGTCAGCCAGGTGCCGAGGCAGTCGACGAGCACCGGCCCGGTCGCCGCCCGCAGCACCCCGACCAGGTCGTCGGTCTCGACGGTCCGCCACGGCGCCGGGCGCGACGCCCGGTGCGCGGCGATCCGGGACGCCCACTCGGCGTCGTCGCCCGCCGGTCCGCCGGTCGCCACGAACAGCACGTCGTCGCGGTCGGCGAGCAGCCGCTCGGCGTGCGTGGACTTGCCCGCGCGGGCGCCGCCGAGCACCAGGGTCCGGCGCGCCGGCGCCCCGTCCGGCACCCGATCTCCCACGGTCACCACCGTCCCGTCGTCGACGACGCGAGCCCCCCACGGCCGCAACCTGTCCGGCAGGTCGACCGGATTGTGGTGGCTCAGGTGCACGGCGATGACCTCGGTGCCGTCGACGACGGCTCCGGCCTCGCGAAGCGCGGCGAGCACGCGCGGGAACGTCCGCAGGTCGAGGTGGTCGGGCGCGTGCTCGGCAAGGTCCCCGAAGGTCTCCTCGAGGAACACCGCGTCGTACCGGGCGCCGCGCACCGCATCGAGTGTCGCCTCGGGCAACGGACCGGTGTCGGTGGCCCACAACAGTTTCCGACCGTCGACGGCCTCGACCTCGTACAGCACCGCGTCGCCGTCCCGGATCACCCGGTGGGCGGCGGGCAGCACCCGCACCCGGTGCTCACCGACCCGCAGCGACGCCCCCGGCGCGACGGGTACCCACCGCACCGGCTCGTCGGGGCCGACCCAGTCCCGGCACAGGTCCAGCGCCTCCGGCGGTCCGATCACCTCCAGCGGTTCCGCGCTCACCCAGGACCGCATCAGCAGCGCCAACGGCCCGGTGTGGTCGGGGTGGGCGTGGGTGAGCAGCAGGTGCCGCACCCGGGCCAGCGAGCGGCCCGCGTGCGCGGCGGCCCGGGGAACCTCCGGTCCGCAGTCGAGCAGCAGCACGTCGTCGACGAGGGCAGCGGTCTGGGCGCGGATCTCGCCGCGCCGCAGCAGGGTCAGGCAGGATGCGCAGCCACAGAACGGGTTGGGCCACCCGTCGGCGGCACCGGTCCCGAGCAGCACGACCTCCATCAGGTTCCCGGCCCGATCGGCAGCACGACGGGGCCGTCCGGCCGGTGCAGGACCTCCACCCGCGCGTCGTACACCGCCCGGATCCGCTCCGCGGTCAGCACCTCGGCGGGGGTGCCGTCCGCGACGACACCGCCGTCGGCGAGCATCACGATCCGACGCCCGTACTGGCCAGCGAGGGTGAGGTCGTGCATGGCCGCGACGACGGTCAGCCCGTCCGCGGCCCGCAGCGTGTGCACCAGGTCGAGCACCTGCTGCTGGTGTCCGATGTCGAGGGCGCTGGTCGGTTCGTCGAGGAGCAGTACCCGCGGCTGCTGTGCGAGCGCGCGGGCCAGCACCACCCGCTGCAACTCCCCGCCCGACAGGTCGGTCGCGGACCGCGCTGCGAGGGCATGCAATTCGAGCCGTTCGAGGAGGTCGTCGACGACGGCGTGGTCGGTCGCGGTCTCGGTGCCGAACCGGGACAGGTGCGGGGTGCGGCCGAGCAGGATCAGCTCGCGCACGCTCACCCCGTCCGGGACGACGGGCCGCTGCGGCATCAGCGCCACGGTCCGGGACATGGTGCGGCGCGGCGCCACCGCCGGGTCGTGCCCGCCGACGCGCACCTCCCCCGTCGCGGGGACCAGCCCAGCCACCGCGTGCAGCAGGGTGGTCTTGCCCGCGCCGTTCGGCCCGACCACGGCGACCCACTCGCCCTGGTCCACCGCCAGGTCGACCCCGTCGAGCACGGTCGCCCTGCCGAGGCGGACCCGCAGCCCGCGGCAGGCGATCACGTCGCCCGCCCCCGCCGCAGCACCAGCAGGAAGAACGGGGCCCCGATCGCGGCGGTGACCACCCCGATCGGCAGTTCCGCTGGCGACATGACCGTCCGGGCCAGCACGTCCGCGAGGACGAGGAACGCGGCACCGAGCAGCAGCGACAGCGGCAGCAGCAACCGGTGACCGGGCCCGACGACGAGCCGGATCGCGTGCGGCACCACGATTCCCACGAAACCGATCAGGCCGCTGACCGACACGACCGCCGCGGTGCCCAGGGTCGCGGCGGCGACCAGGGTCAGCCGGACCCGCGCCGGATGCACCCCCAGCGAGGCGGCCTCGGTGTCCCCGACCGCCATCACATCCAGGACGCGCCGGTGCAGGCCGATCACGACCACCGCGACCAGAACGTACGGCAGCACCATCACGACCTGCGTCCACCCGTCGGTGCTCAGCCTGCCGAGCAGCCAGTTGTACACCTGACGCAGGGTGTCGTCGTGCTGCTGCTGCAGGAACGTCTGCGCCGCATTGGCGAACGCGGCGACCGCGACCCCGGCGAGGATGATGACGACCTCGCTGCGCGCTCCCCCCATCCCGCGGCCGAGCAGGTAGGTTGCGGCAACCGCGACGACCCCACCGAGAAAGGCGGCGGCCGGAATCCCGAAGGAGCCCATCGCGATTCCGGACACGATCGCCACGGTCGCACCGAGCCCGGCGCCACTGGAGACGCCGAGCAGAAACGGGTCGGCGAGCGGATTGCGGAACACCCCCTGGTAGGCGGCGCCCGCGAGCGCGAGGGTCGCGCCGACCACCGCGCCCAACACCACCCGCGGCAACCGGATCTGCCACAGGATCGCGTGCTGCTGCGCGGTGAGACCGGAGTCGACGTCCACCCCGGGGAGCGCGTCGAGCAGGCCGAGCAGCACCGCGCGCACGGTCAACCCGGCCGGACCGACCGTGACCCCGACGGCCAGCGCGGCGAGCAGCAGCACCACCGCGACGGCGAGGATCGGGCCCCGCCCGGTCCTGGTCACTCCGACGAGGGCCACCGCGGGGTCACCGCGCCGCGACCGGTTGCGCGGACACCACCGCGCCGATCTCGCGGACCAGGTCCACCACCCGGGGCCCCCATCGGCTGGCGAGGTCCTCGTCGAGGACGTGCACCTGCCCGGTGGTGACGGCCCGCATCCCCGCCCAGCCCGGTCGCGCCGCGACCGTCGTCGGGGTGACGCCGCAGCACTGGCCGTCGGCGAGGAAGACCAGGTCGGGGTCCGCGGCGACCACGAACTCGGTAGATAGCTGCGGGTACTGGTCGCCGGCCGTGCCGTCGGCGATGGACTCGAGCCCGAACCGGCCGTAGACCTGACCGAGGAAGGTGTCGCCGGTGACGGTGTAGAGGGTGTCGTCGAGTTCATGGAAGTACCGCAGCGGCGCGTCCCGCCGCGGGGTCGCGGCGACGACCGCGTCGATCTGCTCCCGCATCGACGCGGCCAGGTCCCGCCCCTCATCGGCATGGCCGGTGGCGACACCGACGCGTTCCACCTGCTCGTACGCGTCGTCGAGGGTCTGCGCGGCGGGCAGCAGCAGGGTCGGCACCCCCGCCGCGGCAAGGCCGGACACCAGGCCGCCGAGGTCATCCGACGCGATCACCAGGTCCGGGTTGCGGCCGAGGATGGCCTCCACGTTCGGCGAGAACCCGGACAGGTCGGTGGTGGGAACCCCGGCGGGGTGGTCGGACCGGTCGTCGACGGCCACCACCTGCTCCCCCGCCCCGACCGCCCACAGGGTCTCGGTCGCGGACGGGCTGAGCGAGATGATCGCGTCGGGCCGCTCGGCGAGGGTCACGTCGCCGTCCCCCGACGGCACCGTCACCGGGAACGCGCCGCCCGAGGTCGGCGCCGGGTCGCCTGCGCCGTCACCGGTGCTGGCGCAGCCGGACACCACCGCGACGACGGCGGCCAGCGCGACCACCGACCGCCGGGGCCACGACACCCGCTGCACCACCGCCGACGTCCGCACGGTCAGCGCAACGCCTGCGCGAGGTCCTCGAGCAGGTCCTCGGGGTCCTCCAGGCCGACCGAGAGCCGGACGACACCGTCGGACAGGCCGATCGCGGCCCGGCCCTCCGGCCCCATCGCGCGGTGCGTCGTCGTCGCCGGGTGGGTGATCAGCGACTTGGAGTCGCCGAGATTGTTCGAGATGTCCACGATGCGCAGCTTGTTCAGCAGCTCGAACGCCTTCTTCTTGCCCTCCCCCTCGCCCGCGGCCAGCTCGAACGTGACGACGGTGCCGCCGCCGCTCATCTGCGATCGGGCAAGGTCGTACTGCGGGTGCGACTCGAGGTACGGGTACTTCACCCAGCTGATCGCGTCGTCCGCCTCGAGGAACCGGGCGATCCGCAGCGCGGTGTCGGTGGAGTGCTGCACCCGCAACGGCATCGTCTCGAGCCCCTTGAGCAGGGTGTGCGCGTTGAACGGGCTCAGCGACGGGCCGGTGTGCCGGATCAGGTTCTTGACCGGGCCGTCGATGTAGTCCGTTGGGCCGAGGATCGCACCGCCGAGGACGCGGCCCTGACCGTCGATGTGCTTGGTGCCCGAGTACACGACGACGTCGGCGCCGAGGTCGAGGCTGCGCTGCAGCAGCGGCGTCGCGAACACGTTGTCGAGGACGACGGTCGCGCCAGCGGCGTGCGCCATCTCCGACACCCGGCGAACGTCGACGAGGGTCTGCATCGGGTTCGACGGCGTCTCGAAGAAGACCGCGGTGGTCGGCACCGACAGCGCCTGTTCCCACTGGTCGAGGTCCTCGCCGTCGACGAACACCGTCTCGACCCCCCACCGGGGCAGGATCTCGTTGCAGACCACAAAGCACGACCCGAACAGGCTGCGGGCCGCGACGAGGCGGTCCCCCTTGCCGAGCAGCGCCGCCAGCGCGGTGAACACCGCGGACATGCCGGACGCGGTCGCGAAGGCGCCCTCGGCCCCGTCGAGCAGGCGCAGCCGCTCCTCGAACATGGTGACGGTCGGGTTGCCGTACCGGGAGTAGACGAAGTGGTCGACCTCGCCGGTGAAGGCCTGCTCGGCGGCCTCCGCCGACTCGTACACGAACCCGGAATTCAGGTAGATGGCCTCGGAGGTCTCCTCGAAGCCGGAGCGGAGCACACCGGCGCGGACGCCGAGCGTCGCCGGACGGACGGTGTCCGGCAACGCCCTCGAAAACGCGCCACCACGGGGGATTCCACTCACGACTGCCTCCACGAGAGTCCGACGGCACGCCACCCGGCACCGCCACGATGACCGTGCTCGTCGAGACCGCCTTCGAACCCGTCGAGCACGTTGTAGGACGGGCCGATCCCGGCGGCGGTCGCGGCCTCCGCGGCTCCGATGGACCGCTGCCCCGACCGGCACAGGAAGATCACCTCGGCGTCCTCGCCGCCGGCGATTCCGGCGCCCCTGAGCTGGCCGACGAAGTCGTCGTTGCGCGCTCCGGCGACCGACACCCACTCGATCAGGATCGGCGGGCGGCCGAGTTCGGCGGTGTCGGGAAGACCGACGAACCGCCACTCCGCATCGGTGCGGACGTCGACCAGGACCGCCTTGGGATGCTCGCGCAGCAGGTCCCATGCCTGCTGCGGAGTCAGGTCGCCTGCATAGCTCATGGCCTCAGTTTTTCACAGCCCCGGAAACCGGTTCACGCCACGACCCCCGCGGCGGTCGGGACCGCGGAATCTGCGGGGACCGGACCCGCCACAAACCCGGGTTGTGGCCCCTCAAGACGCGCTGCCCTAGCGAAGGGGGCCGCGGCGGCGGAGTATCGACAGTTGAGGGGTCGACCCAGGCCGCCCACACAAGTTAGGTACGGCTCAGTAAGCTGGGGACCGCGGCGGTACGCCCGAGGCACGGCCCCTGCGATCCGGTCCGCACACCGAACCGTCCGTCCGCTAGTCGCAAAGGTAGTTCGTTCGAGATGACTGACCAGAATCGTCCGCTCCGAGTGGCCATCGTCGGCGCCGGCCCCGCAGGCATCTACGCCGCCGACGCCCTCATGAAGTCCGACACCGCCGCCGACCGCGGCATCAGCATCGACCTCTTCGAACGCATGCCCGCCCCCTTCGGACTGATCCGCTACGGCGTCGCCCCCGACCACCCCCGCATCAAGGGCATCATCACCGCCCTGCACAAGGTGCTCGACAAGCCCCAGGTCCGCCTGCTCGGCAACCTCGACTACGGCACCGACATCACCCTCGACGACCTGCGCACCTTCTACGACGCGGTGATCTTCTCCACCGGCGCCAACGCGGACCGCGCCCTGAACATCCCCGGCATCGACCTCGACGGCAGCTACGGCGCCGCCGACTTCGTGTCCTGGTACGACGGCCACCCCGACGTGCCGCGCGAGTGGCCGCTCGAGGCCGAGAAGGTCGCCGTCCTCGGTGTCGGCAACGTCGCCCTCGACATCGCCCGGGTGCTCGCCAAGACCGGCGACGAACTGCTGCCCACCGAGATCCCCGCGAACGTCTACGAGGGACTCAAGGGCAACAAGGCCGTCGAGGTGCACGTCTTCGGCCGCCGCGGACCGGCCCAGGCCAAGTTCACGCCGCTCGAGCTGCGTGAACTCGACCACTCCCCGACCATCGAGGTGATCGTCGACCCCGAGGACATCGACTACGACGAGGGCTCCGAGCAGGCGCGCCGCAACTCGAAGCAGGTCGACATGGTCGCCAACACCCTGCAGGACTGGGCGATCCGCGACGCGGGCGACCGCCCGCACAAGCTGTTCCTGCACTTCTTCGAGTCGCCCACCGAGGTGCTCGGCGAGGACGGCAAGGTCGTCGGCCTGCGCACCGAGCGCACCGAACTCGACGGCACCGGCAACGTCCGCGGCACCGGCAGGTTCAACGACTGGGACGTGACGGCCGTGTACCGCGCCGTCGGCTACCTGTCGCAGAACATCGCGAAGCTGCCGTTCGACGACCAGGCGGGGACCGTCCCCAACGAGGCGGGCCGCGTCATCGGCGAGGACGGCACGCACATCGCGGGCACCTACGTCACCGGCTGGATCAAGCGCGGCCCCGTCGGCCTGATCGGGCACACCAAGGGCGACGCCAACGAGACCGTCGCGAACCTGCTCGCCGACGCCCCGACCTTCGCGGGCGCCGCCTCCCCCGACGAGAACGCGATCATCGAATTCCTGGAGGCGAAGAACCTGCCGTACACCACCTGGGACGGCTGGTACCGGCTCGACGCCCACGAGCGCAGCCTCGGCGAGCCGCACGGCCGCGAACGCATCAAGGTCGTCGAACGCGAGGACATGCTGCGCGCGTCGCAGCAGTAGACAACCATGCGCGAGCGTGGCCTCCCGGAGGCCACGCTCGCGTCATCGACAGGGCATGCTTCATCTGTGTTTGACGCGCACGTTCACATCATCGATCCGCGATTTCCGCTGGTCGAGAATCACGGCTACCTGCCGGAGCCGTTCACCATCGCCGACTACCGGGCCCGGGCGGCCGACCTCGGGGTGAGCGTCGACGGCGGCGCCGTCGTGACCGCGTCGTATCAGGGCACCGACCAGGACTATCTGGTCGCGGCGCTCGCCGAGCTCGGGCCGGGCTGGGTGGGGGTCGCCCAGCTCGACCCGGACGCCACCGACGAGGACATTCTCGCCCTCGACGGTGCGGGGGTCCGGGCCGTCCGCTTCAACCTCAGGCGCAGCGCCACCGACCTGAAACTGCTGACCACGCAGGCGCTGCGCGCCTGGGACCTGGCCGGCTGGCACGCCGAGTTCTATGTGGACGCGACGCTGCTGCTCTCGCTCGAGCCGGTGTTCAAGAAGTTGCCCGCCGTCAGCATCGACCACCTCGGGATGTCCACCCGCGGCCTGCCCTACCTGCTCGACCTCGTCGACCGCGGCGCGAAGGTCAAGGCGACCGGTTTCGGGCGGGCCACGATGGACAACGTCGGCGACGCCCTGCGCCGCATCCACACCGTCAACCCCACCGCGCTGATGTTCGGCACCGACCTGCCCGGCACCCGCGCGCGTCGGGCCTACCAGCAGCGCGACCTCGAGACCGTCGCGGACGCGGTCGGTGCCGACCTCGACGCCGTGCTCGGCGGCAACGCCCGCGCCTTCTACCGCATCTGACCACCCACCCGGCCCGCCAGACCACCCACCCCCTGACCGTGTCGCCCGGCCCGCCAGACCGCCCACCCGCCTGACCGAATGTGGGATTCGGTCACTTCATGTGACCGAATCCCACATTCGGTCAGGCCGGGGTGACGCGGTCAGGTCAGTGCGACGCGGTCAGGTCAGTGCGACGCGGTCAGGCCGGGGTGACGCGGTCAGACCAGTGCGACGGCGGCCAGCCAGACGCCGGACGCCAGCAGCGCGCCGAGCAACTCCACCAGGATCGACAGGCCCACCGCTTTGGTCGCGTGCACGGTCGACCGCCACGCGTCGGCGTGGGTGCGGTGCCGCTGCGCCTCCGACAGGTAGGTGCCGAGCAGGAACCCGAGCAGCAGGCCGATCACCGGGATCACGAAGAACCCGACGATGCCGAGCAGGGCCCCGATCACCAGCGACCGGTTCGGGACCCCGGCGTCCCGCATCCGCCTGCCCGGCCAGGTGTACTTGACGACCCCCGAGATCACGAGCAGCGCGGCGGCGACACCGAACACCGCCCAGGCCGTTGCGGTTCCCTCCACGACCGCCCACACCCCGATCGCCCCGAGGATCAGGAGCGCACCGGGCAGGATCGGCAGCACGACGCCGACCAATCCGACCAGGATCGCCAGCCCGACCAGTACCTCCGCACCCGCACTCACGGGCGTCACTGTGCCAGAGGGCAGGATGGTCGGCCATGGAACTGGGCATCGACACCACCATGACACTGCTGGCGGCCGGGTTGATCTTCCTGTTGGCGCTCGGCCTCGGCGTCTGGAAGTACCGGCAGATGGCGACCTCGGAGAACCACCTGGCGCACCCGTACGTCGACATCGCGCACCGCGCCGCGCTGATGTACGCGTTCGCGACCGCGTTGATCGCGGTGTTCGTCGAGCTCAGCGCCTGGCCGACGGGCGTGAACCTGACCGCCGCCGCGGTGGTGGTGTGCTTCTTCGTCGCCGCGATCGGCAGCTACATCCTGCACGGCGCCCGCCGCGACACCGACAATCAGTTCGCGCACGCAGGCGTCCCGCTGCACCTGTCGATGGCGGCGCTGATCGTCGGCGAAATCGGCGGTTTCGCGGTACTCTTCGCCGGATTCGTCGCGGGCCTGCTGTAGCGGCGGCCGGTCGTGATAGGTTGCCCCGCAATGTTGCCCGGATTCCCGGGCGGCAGTCACGAGGGGGCACCGTGAGAGTTCGGGGACGATTCGGTTTGGGCGCGCTCACGACGGCACTGGTCGTCGCGGCGGGGATCGCGGTCGGTGCGGGGACCGCGTCGGCGGATCCGGTGAAGTTCGGGCCGTTGCCCGTTCCGTTCGATCTGGGGGCGGCGTTTGGGGTCGGCATGCTGCCGGAGGCGTCACCGCCCGGCGCGAACGACCCGAACTGCACGCCGTCGGAGGAACATCCCAACCCGGTCATTCTGGTGAATCCGACCGGTACCAACCAGTCGCTGGCCTGGCAGGCCGGCGCCCCGCTGTTGAAGAACAACGGCTACTGCGTGTTCTCGTTCAACTACGGAAACCCGGTGTGGCTGTCAGAGATTCCGTTCCAGGGCCTCGACGACATCCGGTCCGGATCCCGGAAACTGGCCGCCAAGGTCGACGAGGTGCGGGCCCTCACCGGCGCCGCGAAGGTCGACCTCGTCGGGCATTCTCAGGGCGGCGGGATCATGCCGCTGTACTACCTCAACGTGCTCGGCGGCGACCGGTACGTGGACAAGATGGTCGGCATCTCGCCGTCCAATCACGGCACCTCGCTCAACGGGATCGTGTTCATGCGCACCATGTTCCCGCCGCTGGGGCCCGCGGTGTACCGCGGCCTGGAGGCGATCACCCCCGCCCTCATCCAGCAGGCGCTGGACAGTCCGGTGCAGCGGGAGGTCTACGGCAACGGCGACACCCGCCCCGGGGTCACCTACACGACGATCGTCACCGAGTACGACGAGGTGGTCACCCCGCACACGAACCAGTACCTGGACGGGCCGAACGTCACCAACATTCTGCTCCAGGACGGCTGCCCGCAGGACCGCAGCGACCACGTCTCGACGCTGTACAACGAGCGGTCGTGGCGTTTCGTGCTTGGCGCCCTCGACCCGGACAACGCGACCCCCGTTCCGTGCATGCCGCAGGGGTTCCTCTTCCCCGGGAACTGGTGAGCGGTCCGATCGTGACCCACGGCACACCGGCGCCCCGTCTCGGGTTACGGTCAGTCGATCGGGCCGCACCGCGCCCCAGAAACGAGGAGAGTCGTGACCGCTGAAGCTGTGTCAGGGAAGGGCCCGCTCGCGGGCATCCGCGTCGTCGAACTGGCCGGGATCGGCCCCGGCCCGCACGCCGCGGTGCTGCTCGCCGACCTCGGCGCCGACGTCGTGCGGGTGCAGCGGGCCGGGCAGATTCCGGGCCCCGACGCCCGCCACGACCAGACCCAGCGTGGCCGCCGGGTCGTCGAGGCGAACCTCAAGGATCCCGCCGACATCGAGAAGGTGCTCGGCCTCCTCGAGCGTGCCGACGTGCTGATCGAGGGCTTTCGCCCCGGCGTCACCGAGCGGATGGGCCTGGGCCCCGATGTCGCACTTGAGCGCAACCCGCGGCTGGTGTACGGCAGGATGACCGGCTGGGGCCAGGAGGGACCGCTCGCGCAGTCCGCGGGGCACGACATCAACTACATCTCGCTGACCGGTGTGCTGCACGCGATCGGCCGTGAAGGGGAGCGCCCCGTCCCGCCGCTGAACATGGTCGGCGACTTCGGTGGCGGCTCGATGTTCCTGGTGTTCGGCATCCTCGCCGCCCTCGTCGAGCGGCAGACCTCCGGCAAGGGCCAGGTCATTGACGCGGCGATGGTCGACGGCACTCTTGCCCTCTCGCACATGATCTGGAGCTTCCGCGGCACCGGCCTGTGGTCCGACGAGCGCGGCGTGAACATGCTCGACACCGGTGCCCCCTACTACGACACCTACGAGACCGCCGACGGCAAGTACATGGCGGTCGGGGCGATCGAGCCGCAGTTCTACGCCGAGCTGCTGCGCCTGCTTGAGCTGGATCCGGCGGCGCTGCCCGGCCAGAACGACCGGAACGGCTGGCCGGATCTGCGCAAGATCCTCACCGAGACGTTCCTGTCGAAGACCCGCGACGAGTGGGCGGTGATCTTCGACGGCACCGACGCCTGCACCACCCCGGTGCTGACCTTTGCCGAGGCCCCGGACAACGCGCACATCGCGGCCCGCGGCTCGCTCGTCGAGCTCGACAGGGTCGTCCAGCACCGGCCAGCGCCGCGGTTCTCCCGCACTCAGCCGGGCCTGCCGACCCCGCCGGCGACCGAGGCCACCGACATCGACGGCCTCTGGCGCTGACCGGAATTACCCGCGATGGTCGTGCCGGGTCCCGCGGCACGACCATCGCCGGTGTCATCGGGCACTTCCGACGGTCGCGGTGGCGCCCCCGCGTGTGAAGGAGACACCTCCGATGGTCAGCGCACTCGTTCACACCCCGAAGAGGCGTGAGTACTTGTCCGCCGCAGCCGAATCGGTGCGCGGAAGCCTGCGACCCCGGCGACCAGACCGGCGACTGCTTGAGTCCATCGTCGATGTTGGTTTGCCGACCGGGATCCGCACAGTCAGAGTCCGACCGCTGCCCCAAATTCCCCGGCTCGTACCGGAAATCGGCATCGTCGAAGGCCGGCGCACCGTGCACAGAGTCGCCAATTCCCTCACGGCCTTCGTCGTCGAGCACCCCGACGCGACGTTCATCGTCGACCCCGGGTTGTGCCGCAACCCCGAGACACGAGCCCTCCATGAGCTTCCTGGTGGCCCACTACGCATGGCCATGAGACCAACAAGCAGGGCAATCGCCACCGCCGACGCGCTGCGCATCGAGCCATACACCCTCGATTTCGCGTTGCCAACGCACGCTCACTGGGATCACGTGTCGGGCTTGCTGGACATGCCAGGCCTCCCTGTCCACCTGCGGGAGAGCGAACGTGCTTGGATCATGGACGGCGCCATAGCACCCCACGGCGGAGTCCGGGACTCGTTGTCTGCGCCCCGCACGATCGTGACCTACGACCTCGACGGGCCACCCATCTCGACTTTCACGGCAAGCCATGACGTCTTTGGCGACGGGTCCGTCGTCCTGGTCGAGTTGGCTGGGCACACCCCCGGAAGCGTCGGTGTCCTTGCCCGCACGACACGGGGGTGGGTTCTGCTTGCTGGAGACGCCGCGTGGCACTACGAGCAAGTCGATCGCCTGCGCCAAAAGACCGGCTTTCCAGGACGGTTCGCCGACAACGACCGCGACGCCGCCTTCTCGACACTGCATCGCCTCCATGTGGCGCGGCACCGCGTGCGTGTCATACCCACTCACGATCACCACGCTGCACAGCGGCTCATCGAGTAACAGAGGACAACGCAGACCCAGCTCACCTCGGTGCAGGCATCGCCGGGGGTATCCGATCCCCGGCCACCTCGAGTAGCCCCCGACACGCGGGCGCTGGCGCCACGACCGTCAGATCACCAGCGCGGGACGACGCGGAACCGCACCACCCGACAGCGTCCGGTCGGCCTCGGCCAGCCCGCGCACCGCGGCCCGCAGCGACTGCTCGTCGAGCGCGTACGGCAGCCGCAGGTACCGCTCGAATGCGCCCTCCACCCCGAATCGGGGGCCGGCGGACAGCTGCACCCCGTGGGCGGGTGCGGTCGCGGCGAGCGCCGTCGACAGCGGCTGCGGCAGCTGCACCCACAGCGCCATCCCGCCGGGGCCGGGATCGCAGCGCCACTGCGGCAGGTCGGCGGCCAGCGCGTCGAGCAGCGCCCCGCGCCGGTCCCGGAGCTGCTGCCGCCGGGCCGCGAGCAGCCGGTCGGGGTCGGCGAGCAGCCGGGCCGCGGCGAGCTGCTCGAGCACGGCGGTGCCCATGTCGAGCGCCGACCGCACCGCGAGCAGCGCGTTGATCGTCGCGGTGTCCGCGCGGATCCACCCGACCCGCAGCCCCGACCAGAAGGCCTTCGACATCGAGCCGAGGGTGACGATGTCGGCCCGCGTTCCCCGTGCGAACGCGGCGACCGGGGTCGGGGTCGGGGCGTCGAGCCCGAGGTCGGTCATGGTCTCGTCGATCACCAGGGTCATCCGGGTGTCGGCGGCGATCCGGACCAGTTCGGCGCGGCCCGCGTCGTCGAGGCAGTAGCCGGTCGGGTTGTGGAAGTCGGGCACCAGGTAGGCCAGCTTCGCCGCGGACTGCCGCGCCGCGACGCGCAGACCCTCAAGGTCCCAGCCCCGCGCCTCCAGCCGCAGCGGCACCGGAACGGTGAGCGCCCCGCGCCGCCGGATCGCCTCGATCCCGTTCGTGTAGGTGGGGTGGTCGATCAGGACCCGCTCCCCCGGCGCGGCGAGCAACCCGAGCACCAGCACGAGCGCCTGCTGGGCGCCGGTGGTGATCATGATCTGGTCAGGGTCGGTGGGGACGCCGCGGTCGCGGTACCGCCGCGCAACGGCCTCCCGCAGTTCGGGGGTGCCGAGCGGCGCGAGCCCGTGGCCGCCGAGGTGGGCGGGCAGCGCGTCCAGGGCCGCGGCGTAGACCTCGCGGAGCGCGTCGGCGGGCGCGGGCATGGACGCGCAGGTCAGGTCGAGCAGGCGCCCGGGGATTGGGTCACTCGCCGGGGGCATCCGGCGGGCGGGGACCGCGACGGTGCTGCGCGACCCCTGCCTGCTGACCAGGTATCCGTCCTCCCGCAGCGCGGCGTAGGCGGCGGTGATGGTGGTGCGGCTGAGGCCGAGCGCGGCGGCGAGCTCGCGTTCGCTGGGCAGGGCCACCCCGAGCGGGATCCGGCCGTCGGCGATGAGCAACCGGACCGCGTCGGCGAGGGCCCGGTAGGCGGGGAACCGGCTGGCGCGGCTGCGGACCCCGTCCGGCTGCCACCGGCCGAGGTCGCGGGCAAGGGTGGACGCGCCGATCACCCGCATCGCGGCGTCTCCTGACGATTCATGCAGACCAGTATTGCCAAAGTGGCTATTTCTTTCAATGCCAGTTTCCCTCGACGATGAGGCCATGGCCCCGTTCCTCACCTTCGCCCTCGCCCTCGCCGCGCTGACCGCGGTCGCCCTTGTCGGCCGCCGCCGCGGCACCCCCCTCTTCCGCCTCGACCAGTTTCGACCGGCGGCACCGCTGGCGGGACACCTCCCCGACCAGCGCGACGCCGATCGCACCCTCGCGGACCTGCAGGCGGCCGCCGACCGCAGCGCCCCCGGCATCGCCGCCGGACGCGAACTCACCGCAAAGCAGTCCAGTTGACCCCAACTGGACTGTTCCGCCGGGAGGGTTGTCGGCGACTCCGGCCATGCTGGAACCCGTGACGACGCGGTACTGGTCCTTCTTCGACACCGCCCTCGGGCGGTGCGGCCTGGTCTGGTCCGAGCGGGGCATCGCTGGCCTGCAGCTGCCGGAGCCGTCGGACGCCGCGACCCTCCTCCGCCTGCGCGCCTGCTTCCCCGACGCCGTGGAGCGTCCCCTCGGCCCCGGTCAGCGTGCCGCCGTCGACCGGATCACGTCGCTGCTCGCAGGCGGGTCCGACGACCTGGCCGACCTCGACCTCGACCTGACCGGCATCGGGGACTTCGACCGCCGCGTCTACGCGGTTGCCCGCGCGATCGGCCCCGGCCGGACCCGGACCTACGGGGACGTCGCGGCCGCGCTCGGCAGCCCCGGCGCGGCGCAGGCCGTCGGGCAGGCGTTGGGGCGCAACCCGATCCCGGTCGTCGTCCCCTGCCATCGCGTGCTCGCCGCCAACGGCGCGGTCGGCGGGTTCTCCGCGTCCGGCGGCACCGTCACCAAGCGGGCCCTGCTCGCGGCCGAGCACACCCCCGGCTTCGACGACCCGGCGCTGTTCTGACGACCGGGTCAGCCGGTGACGATCGGCAGTCCCGTGGATTCGGCCGCCGCGTCAAGGCCGCCCGCATCGGTGAGACGCGTGAAACCCGCGGCCTCCATCCGGGCGACGGCCTGCGCGGATCGACTGCCCGACCGGCAGTAGACGAGGTAGGCAGCGTCCGGGTCGAGCGCCGCGATCGAGGAGTCGAACGCCGCCGACTGCAGGTCGATGTTGCGGGCACCATCGAGGTGCCCGGCCGCGAACTCGGCCGGGGTTCGCACGTCGATCAGCACGACCGGGGTCGCGGTCCCGGATGCGTCCGCCGCCGACAGGCCGGTGGCGCCGTCGCCCGCGCATCCGGTGACGAGCGCAGCGAGGGTGAACAGCGCGGCACCAACAAGGAGCAGCAGCCGGAATCGACGGAACACCTGCGGACACTCCCTCTGATCGAAAACCTAGTCCGCCCGACGCTACCGGCCGGGGTGTCACGACGGCGAGGTGGATGACCGGGAAGCGGCGAGCCCGCCCGGTGCGACACCGGGCGGGCTCGTCGGGGCGAACGGATCAGGCGAGCACGTCGTGCCGGACGATCGTCTCGTCGCGGCCAGGGCCGACACCGATGCAGGAGATCCGGGCGCCGGACAGTTCCTCGAGTCGCAGCACGTAGTTCTTGGCGTTGACCGGCAGTTCCTCGAACGTGCGGCAGTGCGAAATGTCCTCCCACCAGCCGGGCATCTCCTCGTAGACCGGCTTGGCGTGGTGGATCTCGGTCTGCGACATCGGCATTTCGTCGTGCCGGACCCCGTCGACGTCGTAGGCAACGCAGATCGGCACCGTGTCGAGGCCGGACAGCACGTCGAGCTTGGTGAGGAAGTAGTCGGTGATGCCGTTAACCCGGGTCGCGTAGCGGGCGATCACCGCGTCGAACCAGCCGGTGCGGCGGGCGCGACCGGTGGTGACGCCGACCTCGCCGCCCTGCTTGGCCAGGTACTCGCCGTGGTTGTCGAACAGTTCGGTCGGGAACGGGCCGGAGCCGACGCGGGTCGTGTACGCCTTGAGGATGCCGAGCACGGTGGTGATCCGGGTCGGTCCGATGCCGGAGCCGACGGCCGCACCGCCCGACGTCGGGTTCGACGACGTCACGTACGGGTAGGTGCCGTGGTCGACGTCGAGCAGCGTGCCCTGCGACCCCTCCAGCAGCACCGTCTCCCCGCGTTCGAGGGCCCGGTTCAGCTCGAGCCGGGTGTCGGTGATGCGGTGCTTGAAGCCCTCCGCCTGACCGAGCACCTCGTCGACGACCTGCTGCGGGTCGAGGGCCTTGCGGTTGTAGATCTTCGCCAGCACCTGGTTCTTGAATTCCAGTGCGGCCTCGACCTTCTGGGTGAGGATCTTCTCGTCCAGCACATCGGCGGCCCGGACGCCGACGCGGGCGATCTTGTCCTGATAGCAGGGGCCGATGCCGCGACCGGTGGTGCCGATCTTCCTGGCCCCCAGGTAGCGCTCGGTGACCTTATCGATGGCCACGTGGTACGGCATGATCAGGTGCGCGTCGGCGGAGAGCAGCAGGTTGGAGGTGTCCACCCCGCGCTCCTCCAGGCCGGCCAGCTCGTCGAGCAGCACACCGGGGTCGACGACGACACCGTTGCCGATCACGTTCTTCACACCCGGGGTGAGGATGCCGGACGGGATCAGGTGCAGCGCGAACTTGTCGCCGTTCGGCAGGACCACGGTGTGGCCTGCATTGTTGCCGCCCTGGTAGCGGACCACCCACTGCAGGCTGCCGCCCAGTAGATCGGTAGCTTTGCCCTTACCCTCGTCGCCCCACTGGGCCCCGATGAGGACGATTGCCGGCATGACGTCTCCTAGAGTCGACAGACATCTGCGCATCTCAGCGCAGAGGCCAGCCGTCCGTGGACAGTGGCCGGGACGACAGTTTAGCCCAGTGCACCCGGGCACCCCGCGGGCACATCACCCCCGGGCCCGCCCGGGACCCCGGTGACCGTCACGCCGCCGGGTGGTCGTGCAGCCACGGAGCCGGGCTGACCTGCACGGCCAGGCCGCCATCGTCGGCGGCCGACCGCACGATGCAGATCGGCGGAGCCCACACCGCCCCGTCGGGTTGCAGGTAGATCGGGCGGTCCGGGTCGCCGCCGAGCAGATAGCTGACACCGGAACTCATCCGGAACCGTCCCGTCCCGTGCGCGGCGATCCGGGGCGGGGCGCCGGGCACACCGCCGGTCCGCCCAGACTCCTCCGGGTCGAGCACCAGTTCCTCGTTCGTCGTGTTGACCATCGTGACACTCACGGTTGGCATCGGAATCCACCTCGGTCGGATCGTCCGGTCGGGTCACACACTGTCGTCGACATCGGGGGATCGGTCATTCGGCGACGAGCGCGAATCCGGGACGCCCGTCGCGCCCGAGCACGATGCCGGCCACCACCACCCCCGGGCCCGCCCGGACCGTCTCGTCCACCCGGTACGTGTCGTCCGGCGCGGGCCGCGTCTCCACGGTCACCATCCCACCGACCAGGGTGAGCATGTTGAACCACACCACCCGCACCGGTCCCGGGGGCGCGTCGGCGGGCAGGTCAGCGGTCACGTGCACCACCTCCGGTTCCATCGTGCTCCGTTCGACGTCGGCGTGCACGACGTGGGCGCCGACCACCGGTTGCACCTGGAACGGGTGGCTGAGAGCGGCGGTGGGCGTGGACATCTGCCCGATGCCGAGGTCGAGTAGGTCCACCGCGGCCCGCAGGTCCACCGAGGTCTCGGCCGCACCCTCCCTCCGCATCTCGCTCACCACGGAGGTGAGTCCGGATCGGCAGAACCGGGTCACCCGGGCCTGACGTCGTCGGGGAGGCTCGTCGGTGGTCAGCATCGGATGCTCCGATTGTCGGCTGAGGTGGCCGGCCGGCCGCCGAGGCGAGGCGCCGACCGCACCTCCAGCCTAGGACCGGAAGGTCTCGAACGGAGCGACAATTCGGCAACCATCGGACCACCGGGTGCCGACGGCGGCGGCGACGTTCGTATCGTCGAGGACGACCATCGCGGACCGACCGGAGCTGACCCTTGACCATTCACGTACTCGCCTGCGGTGGCGCCGAGGTGCCCGCCGCCCTGGCCGCGCTGCCCGTCACCGCCGCCCCCGCGGTGCCCGCGAAGCCCGACTTCGACGCACTCCTCCCGCTTCTCGATGATGGGACGGCGACCCGACTGGTCGTCGTCGGGGACGACGGCGCGCTGGCGGCCACGGTCACCCGGCTGATGCGCGGCGAGCGGCTGCACATCGAGGTCGGGTACGTCGCCGCCGAGCGGACGCCTGCCACCCGGCTCTACGGGCTGCCCGTCGCGGAGCGGGCGGCGCGGCTCGCGCGCGGCGGCGACGCGTCCGCGGTGCCGCTGATCCGGGACGACTCCGGCACCGCCCTGATCGGCGAGGCGACGATCACCGGCCCCGACGGCGGGCCGCTCGTCGGTGAGGCGTACGCGGATTCGGAGCGGGTGTTCTCCGGGGAGATCGCCCGCCTGCGGGTGACGCCGACCGTCGCGCTGCCCGGGGTGCGCGCCACCGCGGGCAGGCGATGGGGGCGCGAGCGCTGGCTGCCCGCCCGCGCGGTGCAGCTCGGCGCGGTCGGGGCGGTGGTCACCCGGGACGGCGTCACCACCGCGCGGGCGCTGAAGCGGTGCAGCTTCTACCGCGACCCCCGCGAATGGCTGCTGGTCCGCTGAGCCGCGGCGTCGTCGTCGATCGTGCCCGGGCTCACCGGTAGAGCGCGGCGATGCTCCGGCCCGCCGCCTCCAGGTCGGCGAGGCTCGACGCGATGCGGACGTCCGCGAACGCCGGATGGTGCTCGGCGCCGTCGGCGACGGAGCCGACGACCGCGTGCACCGGCCGCCCGGCGGAGCGGCCGAGGATCTCGGACACGATCTTGCCCTGGCCGGTCTGGGCGTCGAGCCGCCCCTCCCCCACGACGACGGCCTGCGCGGCGGCGACCGCATCGGCGAATGACAGCGCGTCGAGCAGGTAGCCGGCGCCGGAGACGATGCGGGCGCCGAACCTCGCCCACAGCCCGCCAGCGAGGCCCCCGGCCGCGCCGGACCCGATCACCGGCTCCGGGTCGCGGGGCAGCCGGGACCGGGTGTCCCGCAGTCGCCGGGTGAGGAACTCCACGTCGCCGGGGTCGGCCCCCTTCTGCGGACCGAACACGACGGCCGCGTCGGTATAGCGGGTGCGGACGTCGCTCAACACGGTCAGCCGGGCGTCCCCGATCCCGCCCGCGGCCTCGATCGCGGCAATCGCGCCGATCCCGCCGTCGGTGGTGGCGGAACCGCCGACGGCGACGACGATCTCGCGGGCGCCGTGCCGGGCCGCGTCCGCGATCTGCAGCCCGACCCCGGCGGTGTCCGCCGCCCGCGGGTCGCGAATCCCGAGGTGCGGGATCGTCAGCCCGCACGTCCGCGCGACCTCGACGACGGCGAGCCCGTCGGCGGACAGGCCGAATGTCGCGCGCAGGGGCGCATGCCACGGGTTGACGGCGTCCCCCTCGATCAGGCCCAGCCGCAACGGTTCCCGCAGCACATCGAGGGTGCCCTCGCCGCCGTCGGCGACCGGCATCCGCACCGCCGTCACACCCCCCGCCTCGAGCCCGCGCGCGATGGCCGCCGCGACGTCGGGCGCGCTGTGCGTGCCCTTGAAGCTGTCGGGCGCCACCACCACCGTCATCCCGCCCACGCCTCCGGATTCACGGGGTGCGGCGGAATTTCCCTGCGCGACATCGCGATCGCGTTCCGCGCACACAGCTGCGACATCTTGGCCCGCACCGTGACGGTGGCACTGCCGAGGTGTGGGAGCAGCACCGTATTGGACAGCTCGGCGAGCCCCGGCGCCAGCCTCGGCTCGTTCTCGTACACATCCAGTCCGGCACCGGCGATCACCCCGCCGCGCAGCGCGTCGACGAGGGCGCTCTCGTCGACGACCGGCCCGCGGGCGGTGTTCACCAGGATCGCGCCCGGCTTCATCCTGGCGAGCACGTCGGCGTCGATGAGGCGCTGCGTCGACGGCGCGAGCGGGACGTGCACGGACACGACGTCCGAGGTCGCGATCAGCTCGTCGAAGGAGATCCGCGGGCCGAGCACCGGGTCGGCCGTCGGCGCCGGGTGGGCGACGTCGTGCGGGCCGCGCGCCGAGCAGTGCCGCACGGTCATCTCGAATCCGGCGGCGCGGCGGGCCGTGGCGGCCGCGATCCGGCCGTGCCCGATCAGGCCGAGGGTGGCGCCGGTGACGTCACTGCCGAGCAGCAGTTGCGGCTCCCAGCCGTCGAACCTGCCCTGCCGCAGGAACCGGTCCGCCTCCACGCAGCGCCGGGCGGTGGCCAGGATCAGCAGCATCGCGATGTCGGCGGTCGGCGCGGTGAGGACACCGGGGGTGTTGCCGACCATGATGCCGCGGGCGGTGGCCGCCGCGACGTCGATGTTGTCGACACCGACGGCGTAGTTGGATATCCCGTCGATCCGGGCGTCCGCCAACTCGGCAGCACCGAGGCGGTCGGTCAGCTGCGACAGGACGACGGAGTACTCCCCGGAGGAGCAGGCGGCCACCAGCTCGGCGGCGGTGTGCTCGTGCTCCCACACGGTGACCGACCCCGCGCCGCCGAGCAGGCGCAGCGCCGGCTCGGGCAGCGGTGTGGTGACCAGGAACCGTGGAATGCTCACGCTGGTACTTGTACACCGCGGTGCGCGGCCGCGTCGACGACCCGCCGGGGCGGGCCATACTGGCCGCATGCCCTCCGCCCGTACCGTCGTCCGGCCCAGCCCGGTGTTCCTCGCGGTCGTCGCCGTCACGGTCGCGGGCGGGGTGCTCGCATGGCAGGCGCCGCCGCGGTCGACGGCCGCGGGCGTCGGAGTGTTCATCCTCGTCGTCGCCGGCTGGGTGGTCACCGTCTGCCTGCACGAGTTCGCGCACGCCGTCACCGCGTGGCGGTACGGCGACCACGACGCAGCGGCCCGCGGCTACCTGACCCTCAACCCGCTCCGGTACAGCCACCCGCTGCTGTCGATCGGGCTGCCGGTGCTGTTCATCGCGATCGGCGGCATCGGGCTGCCCGGCGGGGCCGTGTACCTGCGCACCGACCTTCGGTCCCCGCGGGAGACCCGCCGGATCGCTCTGGCCGGGCCCGCGGTCAACGCGGTCACCGCCGTCGCCCTGCTGCTCGTGATTCGGCTGTTCGCGGACACCGATTCCCGCCCGGTGTTCTGGTGGGGCCTCAGCTTCCTCGCGTTCCTGCAGGTGATGGCGACCGTCCTGAATCTGCTGCCGGTCCCCGGCCTGGACGGCTACGCCGCCGTCGAACCGTCGCTGCGTCCGAGCACCCGCCGCTCGCTCGACCGGTACAAGGGCCTCGGCATGCTCGCGCTGATCGCGCTGCTGTTCGTCCCGACGATCAACCGGGCGTTCTTCGACGCCATCTACGCGCTGGTCGAACTCTCCGGTGTCCCCGCCGACTGGGCCCGCTACGGCGGTTTCGTGATGCGCTTCTGGACATAGCCCAGCGCCCCGCGCCCGTGCGTGATTTTTACCCCGATCGGGGTAAAAATCACGCACAGTCGGCGGAGCCGACCGGTCAGGACCAGGCGGCGAGGACGGTGCGGACGGCGGTGACGACGGCCAGCGGCTGGTCGAAGACCGGGTGGTGTCCGGCCGCGGGCAGCTCCACCACCAGCGCGTCCGGACCGAACATCGGCCGCATCCGGTCGAGCAGCTCCGCGCTGATGATGCCGTTCTCGGAGCGGAAGAAGGCGACCCGGCACCCTGCGGTGGTCCCGTCCAGGCTGCTGCGGCTGCCCCTGCCGATGCGGGTGCCGTCGAACTTCCAGCTCCAGCCGCCGTCGGTGGCGGCGAGCGAGGCCCGCGCGATGTGGTCGAAGACGTACGGCTCCGCGGTGTCCTGCGGCGGCACCAACCGGAACCGGGCGACGGCGTCGTCGATGATCGGGTAGACCTTCGCCTTCGAGGACAGCCGCTGGTTGCGCAGCTCCTGCTCCTCGGGTGTGAGGTCGCGGATCGGCGAGTCGAGGATGACGATCCCGTCCAGTCGGTCGCCGTGCCGGGTCGACGCGTGGTACGCCACGATCCCGCCCATGCTGTGCCCGACCAGGGTGGGACGACCGGCGATCCCGCCCGCGGCGGCGACCGCCAGCACCTCCTCCGCCCACTGGTCGAGGCCGTAGCCCTGCGCCCGGTGGTCGCTGTCGCCGTGCCCGGACAGGTCCAGCGCGACGACGCGGCGGTCGACCGCGAGCTGCGGGGCGACGTGGTCCCACCAACGCGAATGCGCCATGCCGCCGTGCACGAGCACGACCCCCGGCCGACCGGATTCTCCCCAGGCGCGGTAGGCGATGGACGCGCCATCGACCGTGACGTGGCCGGTCTCGACCGGCGCGGCGAGGGCGTCGACGAACCATTTCGGTGCCGACCCGTTCACACTGCTCATCAATCGACGTTAACGCGCTCCGGTCGGGCCACGGCAGCGAGGGTCATCTGCCCGAGCCAGGCCGGGACGTTCCTGGTGATCGCGGTCGGCCCCGAGATGGTGACCGCCTCCGCCGCCAGCGCCTGCTCCCAGGACCGGTCACCCCGCCAGATCTCGACGAGGGTCCGCAGCCCGGTGCGGACGGTGGCGCTCACGACGAATCCGGGGTCCTGGTCGCAGACGTCGGCCTCCCCCTCGGCAACGCAGAGCCACCAGTGACGGTCCGGCCCGGCCGCGTCGAACTCGAACGCGACGACGGTGCGCCCGGCGGGCCACGCGCCGACCGGCACCGTCCGGCGCATGTCCCACATCAACAGCCGGGGATCGAGGTCGTCGTCGGCGATCGCACCGATCCAGCGCACCCCCCAGGCACCGAGCGCCTCGACGACCGCTCCGAGTTCCTCCCCGCACGCGGTGAGGGTGTACCGGCTGCGTCCCGCGTCGACGGTGCGCCGCACCACCCCCGCCCGTTCGAGGGTGCGCAACCGCTTGGACAGCAGCGCGGGCGACATCTTCGGGTTCCCCCGCCGCAGCTCGTTGAATCGGGTGCTGCCCGACAACAACTCGCGCACCACGAGCAGGGTCCAACGTTCGTCGAGGAGTTCCATCGCCTTCGCCACCGGGCAGAACTGTCCGTACTCCGACACGCCGGGCACCTCCTCCGACGGTGCATCGTCCGGTCCCCTGTCCCCGACCAGTACACGCCGACCAGCGCCGGGACGCCAGGGGTACAGATCTGGAACTGGATCACCGGCCGGTGACGGGGGGACGCTAAGACCGAGCACAGCCCGTCCGCACGACACCGGGAGCAGCCATGAACACCCCGTCCGTCACCCCCGATCTCGCCGCCAAGCACCGCGCCATCTGGGCGCTCGGCGACTACCCGTCGGTCGCCGCCGACGTGATCCCCGCGCTGGGCCCCGTGCTGGTCGACGCGTGCCGGATCGGTGCGGGCGACCGCGTCCTCGACGTCGCGGCGGGCTCCGGCAACGCGTCAATCCCGGCCGCCCGCGCCGGCGCGTCGGTCGTCGCGTCGGACCTGACCCCGGAACTGCTCGCGAGCGGGCGCGCGCAGGCCGAGGCGCTGGGGCTCACCCTGCAGTGGCGGCAGGCGAACGCCGAGGATTTGCCGTTCCCGGACGCCGACTTCGACGCGGTCCTCTCCTGCGTCGGCGTGATGTTCGCACCGCACCACCAGGCGAGCGCCGACGAGCTCGTCCGGGTCCTGCGGCCCGGCGGCACCCTCGGGCTGATCAACTGGACCCCGGAGGGCTTCATCGGCCGGATGTTCGCGACGATGAAGCCGTACGCCCCGCCGCCGCCCGCCGGCGCGCCGCCGCCGCCGCTGTGGGGGGACGAGAACCACGTCCGCGACCTGCTCGGCGACCGCGTCACCGGTGTGGTCGCCCGCCGCGAACCGCTCACCGTCGACTGCTTCGACGGCCCCGAGCAGTTCCGCGACTACTTCAAGGCCTGCTACGGACCGACGATCGCGGTGTACCGGGCGATCGCCGACGACCCCGACCGGGTGCGCGCACTCGACCGGGACCTCACCGACCTCGCCGCCGCCCACGACCGCGGCGGCGGGACGATGGAGTGGGAGTATCTCCTGCTGACCGCCGTCCGAACCTAGAAGGTCAGGTCAGCGGGGTGACCCAGCCGTGCAGCGCGTCGCCGCGCAGCGCGGCGGCATGCTTCTTGCGCAGCGCCTCGGTGACCGGCCCGAGTGTCCCGGTGCCGACGACCCGGCCGTCGACCTCGACGACGGGGGCGACCCCGGCGGAGGTGCCGGTGACGAACACCTCGTCGGCGATGTACAGCTCGGTCAGGTCGACGGTGCGTTCGACGACCGGGACGCCGTCCTCGGCGGCGAGCGTGAGCAGGGTGCGCCGGTTGATGCCGTCGAGGATGTCGCAGGACACGTCGGGGGTGATCAGGGTGCCGCCGCGGACCAGGAAGAGGTTCGCGGCGCTGGCCTCGCAGACGTGGCCGTTGCCGTCGAGGAAGACCGCGTCGTCGTAGCCGGCGTCGATGGCGTCCTGCTTCGCGAGGACGGAGTTCACGTACGCGCCGTTGACCTTGGCGCGGGACGGGATCGCCGCGTCGGGGATGCGGCGCCACTGGCTGGTCTTGAGCCGCATGCCGTCCTGCGGGACGATCGGGATCGCGTCGTAGACGAACATGCTGACGGTGGTGTGGCAGCCGCGGACCCGGGTGCCGGGGATGGACTCGTCGACGTGCACGGTCGCGCGGACGAACACGTCCCCGGTCGGCGCGTTCCGCTCGACGAGGTCGCGGGCCGCGGCGACGAACCGGTCGAGGTTCCAGTCGGCGGCGAAGCCGTCCATCCCGATGATCTTGCAGGACTCCACCATTCGCCGATAGTGGTCGGCGAGGCGGAACGCGGTGCGCCGGTCGCCGTCGACGTGGACGGGGAAGACGGTGTAGACGCTCAGCCCGTAGAGGATCGCGGAGGTCGCGACGCCGAGCGACGCCTCCGCGGCGTCGACGATCCGGTCACCGAAGTACACGTGGGGATGGGGAATGGCCATGCCGGGCAATGCTAGCCACCCCGCGCACCCGGTGCACCACGATTTCGGTGCCCCCGCCCGGGTCGCCGCCGCGCCTCCGCTGGCCGACGCGGCGTGGACGGCACACTGACCGGATGCTGCATCTGCGGATCATGACGCCGTTCGATCTGACGGACGACGCCCTCCGGATTCTCGAGGACGAGCCGGGGGTCAGCGGTCTGGCCGTGGTGCGGGCCGCTGCGGTGCGTCCGGTCGGGGACATCGTGTACGCGGACCTAGCCCGGGAGGTCGCCAACGACGTGGTCGAGCGGCTGCGGGCGACCGGCCTGCACCACCGCGGCAGCATCGAACTTGAGCCGGTGCACACCTGGCTGTCCAGGGACGGCCTCGACGCGGAGCTCCGCAGCCCCGGCAGCAGCGCCGACACGGTGGTGTGGGCGGAGGTCGCGCAGCGCTCCTACGAGGACGTCGAACTGAACTGGACGTATCTGAGCTTCATGACGATGGCGACGCTGCTCGCCGGCATCGCGATCATCACCGACTCCCAGATCCTGGTGATCGGCGCGATGGTCCTCGGCCCGGAGTTCGGTGCCATCGCCGCACTCGGCGTCGCCCTGGTCAAACGCCGGTACGTGCTGTTCGGCACCGCCGTGCGAACCCTGGTCGTCGGGTTCGCGGTCGCGATCGCGGCCACCGCCGCCGCGGCGCTGGCCGGTCGGCTGCTGGGCTGGGTGACGATCGACGACGTCACCGGCCCGCGCCCGGAGACCGCGTTCATCTACCACCCCGACAAGTGGTCGTTCATCGTCGCGGTGATCGCGGCCGCGGCCGGGGTGCTGTCGCTGACGTCGTCGAAGCTCGGTGGCCTGTCCGGGGTGTTCATCTCGGTGACGACGGTGCCGGCGGCGGGCAACGTCGGCCTCGGTCTCGCGTTCGGTGCGGGCCACGAGATCTGGGGCAGCACATTGCAACTGGTGGTGAACCTGGCGGGGATGGCGCTCGCCGGGTGGGCGACCCTGGCGATCCAGCAGGCGGTGTGGTCGAGGGTGTCGGTGCGCCGCGCGCGGGCCCTGGACCGCCGGCGCCGGATGCTGTGACGCGCCTTACCGGTGGCGCCGCACCATCTCCTCGCCGACCGCACGCAACGACGTCCGCAACGATGCGGGTGCGAGCACCTCGACGCCGCCACCGAGCGAGGTCAGCTGATGCACCGCAACGTCTTCCGCTTCGAGTCGCAGGTCGACGTCCACCCAGCCGTCGGCGTCGGCGGGTCCGGGGGTGACGCGGGCGGCCTCCACCCCGACCGCCGCGGGCAGGGACCGCCACGCGACGGGTGAGAGCCGCACCCGGCACGGGTAGCGCAGCAACGACCTGTCGAACGCGGCCACCGACCCCGACCACCACGCGGCCAGGTCGAAACCGTCGGGACGGTCGGCCGGATCGTCGAGAACCGTTGCGCCGGTGATGCGGGAGACCCGATGGGACAGCACCCGGCCGCGATGGGCGGCAACCAGGTACCAGACGGCGGCCTTCGCGACGAGGCCGAGCGGGTCGAGGGTGCGCGTGGTCTCCGCGTCCCCCTTCCGGTAGCCGACCCGCAACCGGCGCCCGCCGAGGACGGCCCGCGCGACCGTCGCGAGGTGCGGGGCGGGCGGTCCGGTGGCGAACCAGCCGGGCGCGTCGACGTGCAGCCGGGACCGCCACAGTTGCGCCCCGGTGCGCAAGGGCAGCGGCATCGCGCCGAGCAGTTTCGCCTCCGCGGACGCGGTCTGCTCACCCACCCCGAGGTCCGCCGCGAGCCCGGGGATCCCGAGCAGCATCAGCGCGGACGTCTCCGCTTCGGTCATGCCGCTGAGCCGGGACTGCCAGCCGTCGAGCAGCCGGATCCCGCCGCCGGGCCCGCTCTCGGTGTAGAGCGGCACCCCCGCGGACTGCAGCGCGGCGACGTCCCGGTACACCGTCCTGACCGAGACCTCGAGTTGCTCGGCCAGACAGTCCGCGGTCGCCCCCCGACGTCCCCTGCAGGCGCAACATCAGGTCGAGCAGCCGACTGGATCGCACGACCCGATGTCTACGAAAAATCCCTGACAGGAGATGTCAGGGATTGCGGCACACAATGGCAGGCATGACGACCTGGCAGCAGTTCTCCGACGAGGCACCCGACCTGGCGGACGCCGTCCGCGCCCGCCTCACCGCACACAAGCACCACGTCCTCGCAAGCCTGCGGGCCGACGGCTCGCCGCGGGTCAGCGGAACCGAGGTCGAGATCTTCGAGGGGTTGCTCGTGCTCGGCTCGATGCCGAACGCCCGCAAGATCCGGGACCTGCGTCGCGATCCCCGCTACGCGCTGCACTCGAACCCCGGTCACCACACGATGGAGGGCGGGGACGCGAAGATCTCCGGCCGGGCCCGCGAACTCACCGGTGACGAGAAGCGGGCGATCCTGGAGAGCTATCCGGAGAACCCGGGAGACGACGCGCACATCGTCGAACTCGACATCGACGAGGTGGTGCTGACCACCGTGTCGGACGACCAGCTGCACGTGGACCTGTGGCGTCCGGGCGCCGGCGTCACCCGCACCAGCCGGCGACCGTGAGTTGGTTGTTTTCGGGGTGGTGACGGCGGAAACAACCCGAAAACGACCAACTCGCGGAGGTCACCAGGTGAGGTTCTCCTGGCAGTGCGCGCCGTCGGCACCCGACTCGACCTGGACGGTGGCGTGACCGAGGCCGTGCCCGTCGAGCACCACCTTGGCCGCCGCCAGCACCACCCCGGTGTCGCCGTCGGTGGTCAGGTGCACGGTCGCGACGTCCATGCCGGTGGTCAGCGTCCACACGTGCAGGTCGTGCACGCCGGTCACCCCGGGCAGCGCGCCGAGGTCGGCGCGCACCGCGTCGACATCCACGTTCTCGGGGGACGCCTGGGTGAGGATCCGCAGTGACGCCGCGGCGAGGGTGACCGCCCGCGGCACCACCCACAGCGAGATCAGCACGCCGACGACGATGTCCGCGTAGGTCCAGTTGAACGCCAGCACCAGCGCGCCCGCGATCAGGACGCCGACCGAGCCGACCGCGTCGGCGAGGACCTCGAGGTAGGCGCCGCGGACGGCGAGCGAATCCTTCGCGTCGCCGCGCAGCATCCACATGACCACCAGGTTCGCGGCCAGGCCAGCGGCGGCGGTGAGCATCAGCGGCAGGCCGGGGATCTCGGGGGCATCACCGATCCGGCCGATGGCCTCGTACATCACCCACGCGGCGACGGCGAGCAGCAGCACCGCGTTGGCCATCGCGGTGAGCACCTCGGCGCGATGCCAGCCGAAGGTGCGGGCCGCGGCGGCGGACCCCTGGCGGGCCAGCAGCAACGCGACCAGGCCCATGCACATCCCGACGACGTCGGTGAGCATGTGGCCCGCGTCGGCGAGCAGCGCGAGCGAGCCGATGGCCAGCCCGACCACGACCTCGAGCACCAGGAACCCGACGAGGATCCCGACCGCGAGGACCATTCGCCGGATGCGGGTGGCGGAGGGGCCGACCGCTCCCGGCTCGACCCCACCGTGACCGTGTGCATGCCCGTGCCCGACACCCATGGCCCATCTCCTCACTCGCGACTACCGGCAACCGCCGCCATCATATGCACACATTCGCATATATCGAAACCTCGGGTTGCGTCGGAGCCGATCAGCAGCCGCCGACAGTCCGCACACCGACACGGTGACGCCGACGCCCGAGAGCAGGGCAGGCAGCGAGGTGAGTGGGGTGACCGCCTACTCGGGCGGATAGCCGGGGTTCGGCACCGTCGGCGGCAGCGTCGCGATCGCCGAGATCCGGCTCAGCCCCGCCACCTGCAGCAGGTCCACGATCAGGGACCGGATCTGCGCGAACACCACGGTCGCCGAGATGCCCGCGTTCTCCACCAGTTCGGCCTTCGCGCCGACCGCGACGGTCCGCAGCACCCGCGCCGCCTCCGCCCGGTCCGGCTGCTGCCCCGGGTCGGCGAGCACCACCCGCCGCAGCACGTCCACCGCGTGCGAGAGCTTCTCCACCTCGTCCACCAGCCGGGGGTCGAGGATCTCGTCGTCCCGGACCAGCGACAGCGACCGCCGGGCCAGGACACGGATGTTGCGCATCGCGTTGTCGATCGGGTCGGCAGCCGCGGCCAGCCGGTCGAAGCGGGAGCGCGAGTTCCAGTACAGCGGGGAGAGTCTGCTGATCTCCCGCCCGCCGCTCAGGCTCGACCGCAGCCCCTCGATCGCGGCCTGGGAGGTGCGCGCCTTCCGCAGCGCGGACTCGATCGGCTTCGGGTCGTTCGCGACGAGCCCGTCCGCCACCAGCTGCAGCACCTCGGCCGCGGTCCCGAGGATGTCGGCGGCGCTCGTGCGAGCCCGCAACACCGGGTGCACGGGCACCAGGGTGACGACGAGGAAGCCGACGACACCACCGATCAGGGCGTCGATCATCCGGTCGGCGCCGCCGCCCTGCTGCGGGGGGATCAGGGTCGCGACCAGGACCGCGGACGTCCCGGCCTGCATCGAGATGATCGGGCCGCCGTCGAGGAGGATCGCCGTCGACATCGCGAGCGCGACCACCAGGGTGATCTGCCATGGTCCGGTGCCGATGATCGAGATCAGCGTGTCCCCGACCCCGATCCCGACGGTGACACCGACGATCAGTTCGACGGACCTGCGCACCCGCGCCCCGAGGGACAGGCCGAGCGACACGACCGCCGCGATCGGCGCGAAGAACGGGTTGTGGTGGTGGAACACGTCGTTGGCGACGAACCAGGCGATCCCCGCCGCCAACGCGCACTGCAGCACCGGGAATGCGGACACCCGCACCCGGTGCACCGACGCCCGTGCCCGCGCACGCGCGCGGTCACGGGTGTAGGGGCGGAAGCTATTCGACGCCAAGTGCCTCGGCGGCCCGCGGGTCGCAGTCCTCAAGCAGGTCCAGGCAGCGCGCGTGCTCGTCGGACTCGCCGATGGCCTTGGCGGCCAGCGCGAGCGAGGCGACGCAGCGCAGGAACCCGCGGTTCGGTTCGTGGCTGTACGGGACCGGCCCGAAGCCCTTCCAGCCGTTGCGTCGCAGCTGGTCGAGTCCGCGGTGGTAGCCGGTGCGCGCGTAGGCGTAGGCGGTGATGGTCTCGCCGTCGGCCAGCGCGGCCTCCGCCAGGTACGCCCACGCGATCGACGCGGTCGGGTGGTCGGCGGCCACCTGCTTGGGGTCGGCCTTGTTCAGAAGCTCCGACTCGGCGTCGTCGTCACCGGGGAGCAGGGTGGGCTGGGGTCCGAGCAGGTCACCGAAAGAGGTCATGACGACCATTGTGCGCGCACCGGATCGCGGCCGACGCCCCGACACCCCCGCGCGCGACACCCGGGTCGGGCCGCGGACGCCGTAGTCTGCTGACCGGGACCCGTGGTCCCCGAGGACCGACCCGAGCGCAAGGAGACGGACAGTGCCGGACCGGAGCGAACCGGAGTCGACGCCCGCGTCGGGCACACATTCGACGCCCGCGTCGGATGCACCGACGACCGCGATCCCGCAGGCGGTGCCGCCGCCGCGCCCGGCACCCCCCGCTGCGCCTCCTTCCACGTCACCGCCGCCGTCCGAGGCGCCGACGACGGTGATCCCGCACGCCACCCGCGCCGCCCCGACCCGCGTCGGTGCAGGCGCACCGCAGCCGGGCGCGGCCCCCGGGTCGTTGCCCGCGGCGGCTCCGGTTCGGGTCCCCGACGCTCCGCCCGCGCCGTCCGGGAAACGCCGGTGGCCGCTGGTCGTCGGCGCGGTGGTGGGGCTCGCCGCCGTCGCCGCCGGGGGGTACGTCCTCGTCGACCGGTTGACCGGCGACCGCACCGAGGACGAGGTGCGGACGGCGATCACCGGGTTCGTCGACGCCATCGACCGCGGCGACCTCGCGGCACTGCGGGCGGGCAGCTGCGGCGACCTCGCCGCGTACTACGCGGGGATCGGTGACGGCGACTTCGCCGGCGTGTACCAGGCCGCGAACTCGGACCGCGCGGTCCCGGTCCTCGACAGCGTCGACGCCATCTCCGTCACCGACGGGACGGCCCTCGCGCAGGTCACCGTCCACACCGCGAACGATCCGGCGTCGACGTCGGTGCGCTCGTTTGCCCTCGAACAGCAGGACGGGGTGTGGAAGGTCTGCAGCTGACCTGCGTGCAGTCACCAACCCCGCGGGGATGACCGCCACGGGTCGCCCCAGCGCGCGGCGGTGCGATCGCGGAGGTGTTTCGCCGGGAGCACTGGGGTTGTGGGCCGTGGCTGCGGCACCTCCCTGCTGGGTACATGGAGGTTGACATCGCCCCGGCCTGACCTGACCGGCAGCGCCATATCTCGCTAATCCGGACGATGCCGTCCGCCCTGGCGGCGGACCGATCAGGGCGGATCACCGACCTCGAAACGAGGCGCCGTCACGCCTGCTTGCGGGCTCCTTTCCGGCCGTTGACGGTCACCCCGTTGACACCGGGCACCGTGGTGCGGCGCCCGTTGCCGGGGAACAGTCGCGCGCTGATCGCTCCCGCCCGCCTGCCCCCGACGGGGGCCGCCCAGGGCGAGGTGTAGCGGTGCGGTTAACCGTCCGATGCCGTTAACGCGCTCCTATGACACGGGCTGGTCTGTGACTGAGCGGAGAGCCTCGACCAGGGTGTCGCCGGCCCGGCACGCCATCAACGCTTCCCGTAGGCCGGGCCCGTCGCGGTTGCGGGTTGCGGCCTCCACCAGACGTGGACAGTCCGGGAAAGGCAACCCCTACGAGATCGGCATGCAGGACGGGCGAACAGGACACTCGGAGACAGCGGTTGCGCTGGCCGCGATCGAGCCCCACCCCTCCCCTGACCGTCCTGTCGGAGGATCGTCAAACAGGACAGCCGATCAGATCGCAATTCGGTGCGGACCAGCAGAGTGGGCGACGTATTGTCGATGCCGACAGAATGGCATGACGGCACGGTTCTTCCGAGGGAGATCGTGCCAGCGGTCCGGGGCAAGGCCCACCGCCTCGTAGTCGGATGTCGGACCGATCTCCTACTGTCCGATTGCATGGCGCGCTTTCTCGAACTCCTCGACCGACTCGATGACGACCCGAGGGTTCGAGGCAGCCAGTTCGAACACCTCTGTAAGTGGTTCCTGGAAAACGACCCGACCTACAGGGCCACGCTGCGGCGGGTGTGGTTGTGGGACGAGTGGCCAGACCGATGGGGCGCGGATGCCGGTATCGACCTGGTGGCCGAGGACCACCAGGGACAACTGTGGGCTGTCCAGTCCAAGGTCTACGCTGCCGATCGCGCAGTCACGAAGGCCGACGTCAACACGTTCCTCGCGGAATCGTCACGGAGTGTCTTCTCGTTCCGACTGCTGATCGCGACCACCGACAAACTGCACCAGATCGCTCGTCGAACGATCGATGACCAGGAGAAGCAGGTCGCCTTCGTCGGGTTGGCGGATCTGCTCACCTCCGAGGTGGACTGGCCGACTGCCCCGAATCGCCTTCGCCCGTCACCACCCCCGAAGCCAGCGAAACCGCGTCCGCACCAGAGGAAGGCGATCCGGGACGTCGTCGAGGGCTTCGCGGCGGCTGAGCGGGGACAGCTCGTTATGGCCTGCGGAACGGGCAAGACCCTCACCTCGCTGTTCATCCGGCAGCAGTTGAATGCGCAGCGGACGCTGGTCCTGCTGCCGTCGTTGTCGCTGCTCAAGCAGTCGATGCAGGAATGGCGGGCCAACACTACGATTCCGTTCGAGGCTCTCCCAGTGTGCTCCGACGACACCGTCGCCCAGAACGCTGACGAGGCGGTCACACACACGAGCGAGCTGGGCGTTCCGGTCACCACCGATCCCGCCGAGATCGCTGCATTCCTGCGTCGGCGGTCCGGTCCGCGCGTGGTCTTCTCGACCTACCAGTCATCTCCGCAGATCGCCGCCGCGTTCGCCCTCGGGCGGGTCCCCGCGTTCGACCTCGTGCTCGCCGATGAAGCGCATCGGGTCGCCGGTCGCGAGTCCTCCGTGTTCGCAACCGTTATCGACGCTGACGCTATTCCTGCGCGCCGCCGCCTGTTCATGACCGCAACTCCGCGCTACTACACCGGGCGCGTTCGGAAGGCGGCGCAGGACGCCGACATGGAAGTTGCATCGATGGACGACCCGACGAAGTTCGGTCACGTATTCCATCGCCTGAGTTTCGGCGAAGCGATCCGTCGTGAGCTGCTCACCGACTACCAGGTCGCGATCGTCGGCGTGGACGATGCAACGTACCGGGATTGGGCACGACAGGGCACCCTAGTGCGCCGCGACGGTGAGGTCACCGACGCTCGTACCCTGGCGAGCCAGATCGGTCTGGCCAAGGCAATGAGGAAGTACGACCTGCACCGGGTCATCAGCTTTCACTCCCGTGTCGCCCGTGCCCGCGAGTTCGCCGCCGAGCTGCCCCGCGTGGTCGAGTGGATGCCGGCCCGTCAGCGCCCGAACGGCACCGTGTGGACCGGGCACGCCTCCGGGACGATGACCGCGGGTGAACGCCATGTCCTGCTCCAGCGGTTGCGTCACCTCGACGCCGGTGAGCGCGGCCTGCTGGCCAACGCCCGGTGTCTCTCCGAAGGTGTCGATGTGCCGGCCCTCGACGGTGTGGCATTCATCGACCCCAGGCGCAGCGAGGTCGACATCGTCCAGGCGGTCGGGCGGGCGATCCGTAAGTCACAGGACAAGACCGTCGGAACAATCGTCATCCCCGTATTCATCGACACTGACACCGATCCCGAGGCCGCGTTGGACTCTTCGGTGTTCAAGCCGGTCTGGGACGTCATCCAGGCGCTCCGCGCTCACGACACCGAACTCGGCGAGCAACTCGATGCCCTACGCCGAGAGTTGAGCCGTCACGGTGGCCGCCCTCGACTGCCGGACAGAATCCACATCGACTTGCCGGCAACGGTCGGCGTTGCCTTCGCCCGAGCGTTCGACGTACACCTGGTCGAGCAGACCTCGCAGCGGTGGGAGTCTTGGTACGGGCTCCTCGAGCGGTACGTTGCCGAGAACGGGACCGCACGGGTTCCATCCGATTGTGTCGTCGATGGGTACCGGCTCGGGCAGTGGGCGGGCTCGCAACGGGTCCTGTACGCGAAGCAGGGAATCACAGACGAACGTCGAGCCAGGCTGGAGAGGCTTCCTGGCTGGTCGTGGAACATGGTGTCCGACAGGTGGGATATCGGGATCGGACTGATGAAGCAGTTCGTCATAGAACATGGCCATGCCAACGTGCCCTACCCATATACTGTCGGCGAGTACAACCTCCGAAACTGGGTGGCGATCCAACGTTCGGAATATCGACAGAAGCGGTTGACCGACGAACGCATCCGTGAACTCGAGGCACTGTCTGGTTGGTCGTGGGATCTGCTCGACGATGTCTGGCAGCAGAACTATGACGCACTCAGGCAGTTTGTCGAGCGGGTCGGGCACGCCCGCGTTCCAGCGGGTCACTCCGAAAGTGGGCTCAACCTAGGGTCGTGGGTGGGGGTACAGCGCGGGAACCGGGAGAAGATGTCCCCGGCGCGGCGCGCGGCTCTGGAGAACCTGCGTGGTTGGTCCTGGGACCCATACCGCGACCTCTGGGAGAGCAACTTCGCGGCACTGGTGGAGTTCGCCGAGAGAGAGAGAGAGAGAGAGAGGGGCATACCCGTGTCCCAAGCTCATACCGTGTGGAAGGCCGCCTGCTGGGGCGATGGATCACCTTCCAGCGCAAGTCACACGACAAGCTCACCGTCGAGCAATGGGAACGACTGGACGGCCTTCCTGGGTGGAGCTGGGACGCCCGAAAGGATTCGTGGGACCGCAAATTCTCACTGCTGCAACAATTTCAGCAAAGGGAAGGGCACGGGCTGGTCCCGCAAGGGCACATTGAACCGACCCGGGTTTGATGCCGCTCCCTTCCTTGAGAAGGATGCAGATCATGCCCAAGCGTTACCCCACCGAACAGCGTGAGCGAGCCGTGAA
>NZ_JBSGXD010000034.1:0-37285 GCF_053609225.1 Rhodococcus sp. NPDC054953
CACCGAGCCGATGATATGCAGATGACGGCCACCGACCCCGACGTGCACGGCCGGATCACCGGCGCCGAGACCCTCCCCGCGAACCTTCCGGCGACAATCGAGCCCGCACCCCACCGCACCACCTTCCCGCCGATCGACGACTACGCGTTCCTGTCGGACTGCGAAACCACCTGCCTGATCGCCCGCAACGGGTCGGTCGAGTGGATGTGCGTGCCCCGGCCCGATTCGCCGAGCGTGTTCGGGTCGATTCTCGATCGCAGCGCCGGGCACTTCCGGATCGGGCCGTACGGGCAGAACGTGCCTGCCGCCCGCCGCTACCTGCCGGGCGGGCTGATCGTGGAGACCACCTGGCAGACCGAGACCGGGTGGCTCATCGTCCGCGACGCCCTGGTGATGGGACCGTGGCACAACAACGAGCAGCGTTCGCGCAGTCACCGCCGCACCCCGACGGACTGGGATGCCGAGCACATCCTGCTGCGCACCGTGAAGTGCGTCAGCGGCGTGGTGGAACTGGAGATGAGTTGCGAGCCGTCATTTGACTACCACCGTGTCCCGGCGAAATGGGAGTACACCGGCGCGGTGTACGAGGAGGCGACCGCCACGGGTGACGGCAGCGGTCTCGGCGCCAACCCCACCCTGCGCCTCACGTCCAACCTGAAGCTGGGCCTTGAGGGCAGGGAAGCACGGGCGCGGACCCGGATGCAGGAAGGCGACAATGTGTTCGTCGCACTGTCGTGGTCGAACCTCCCTGCACCGCAGTCGTTTTCCGATGCCGCCGAGAAAATGTGGAAGACGGCGGAATGCTGGCGGCAGTGGATCACCATCGGCCGGTTCCCCGACCACCCGTGGCGTGGCTACCTGCAGCGCAGCGCACTGACCCTCAAGGGCCTGACCTACTCCCCGACCGGCGCACTGCTCGCGGCGTCGACCACCTCCTTACCGGAAACGCCAGGCGGGGAACGGAACTGGGACTACCGGTACGCATGGGTTCGGGATTCGACGTTCGCGCTGTGGGGCCTCTACACCCTCGGACTCGACCGGGAGGCCAACGACTTCTTCGCCTTCATCTCCGACGTTTCGCAGGGCGAGGACGGGCACCCGCACCCGCTGCAGGTGATGTACGGGATCGGCGGCGAGAAGACGCTTGAGGAGGCCGAACTCGACCACCTGTCCGGGTATGACGGGGCCCGGCCGGTCCGGATTGGAAACGGCGCATACAACCAGAAGCAGCACGACATCTGGGGCACCATGCTGGACTCCGTGTATCTGCATGTGCGGTCACGGGACCAGGTCCCGGACGCGCTGTGGCCGCTACTCAAGCGGCAGGTGGAGGAGGCGATCAGGCATTGGCGGCAGCCGGACCGCGGGATCTGGGAGGTGCGCGGCGAACCGCAGCACTTCACCTCGTCGAAGGTGATGTGCTGGGTAGCGCTCGACCGGGGCACGAAGCTCGCCGCGCTGCGCGGCGAAAAGTCGTACGCGCAGCAGTGGTCGGCGATCGCGGACGAGATCAAGTCCGACATCCTCGAGCACGGCGTCGACGAGCGTGGCGTGTTCACCCAGCGGTATGGGCACCCGTCGCTGGACGCGTCCCTGCTGTTGGTCCCACTGCTGCGGTTCCTGCCCGCCGACGATCACCGCGTCCGCGCCACGGTGCTGACCATCGCCGACGAGCTCACCGAGAACGGCCTGGTGCTGCGCTACCGCGTCGACACCACCGACGACGGGCTGTCCGGCGAGGAGGGCACGTTCACGATCTGCTCGTTCTGGTTGGTGTCGGCGCTGGTGGAGATCGGCGAACTCGCCCGAGCGAAGCGGCTGTGCGAACGCCTCCTCGGCTACGCCAGCCCGCTGAAGCTATACGCGGAGGAGATCGACGCCCGCACCGGTCGACATCTCGGCAACTTCCCACAGGCGTTCACGCACCTCGCCCTGATCAACGCGGTCGTGCACGTGATCCGCGCCGAGGAGGCCGTGGACACCGGTACCTTCCAGCCCGCGCACTCCCCCACCTAACCGGACCGCCCACCCCGACCGGCCGGCACCCCCCGACCGGCCCCGCACCCCCGACCGGCCCCGCACCCCCGACCGGCCCCGCACCCCCGACCGAATGTGGTATTCGATCAGTCTGACTGACCGAATTCCACATTCGGTCAGTCCGGAGGGCAGTCAGTCCGGAGGGCAGTCAGGTCAGGCCGGAGGGCAGTCAGGTCAGGCCGGAGGGCAGTCGATCGGGGTCAGGCGAAGCGGGCCAGCAGCCGCTCCGCGTCGGACGCGATCGTGCGGACCACCTCACCCGCCGGCCGGATCTCGTTGACCAGCCCGGCCGCCTCGCCCGCGTAGACGACGGCCAGATCCGGGTTGGCGGGGTCGTAGGCGTCCGCAAGGGTCTCGTTGTCCGCGCCGCGCTCGTGCCAGGTGCCGGTGAACTCGTTGACCAGCGCGCGGCCACCCCACCGGGCGGGCCACGGCTGGTCCCTGGCCTGGTCGAAGACCGAGGTGTAGACGGTGTCGGCGGAATCCGCGTCCACCAGCTTCTGCTGGGCGAACTCGGGGCCGATGGTCTCCGGGCTGGCCAGCAACGCCGTTCCGACCCAGGCCCCCTCGGCGCCGGCCGCGAGCACCGCGGCCAGCCCGCGTCCGGTGGCGATGCCGCCCGCGGCGACGACGGGAAGGTCGGTCGATTCGAGGATTTGCTGCAGCAGTGGCAGGGTGCCGATCCGGCCGGTGTGCCCGCCCGCCTCGGTGCCCTGGGCGACCACGAAGTCGACCCCGGCGGCCTCGACCACCCGCAGGTCCTCGAGGGTGTTGACCTGCGAGCAGACCAGCGCGCCCGCCGACTTTGCCCGCGCAACGAACGGGGCAGGGTCGCCGAACGACAGCGAGATCACGGCGGGGCGGGCGGCAATCGCCGCGTCGAGCAGTGTGTCGTTCTCGTGCAGTGCCCAGGTCATCAGCCCGATTCCCAGGTCACCGCCGATCGCCTTGGCGACGGCCGACTCGGCCGCGACCCAGTCCGGGGTGGCGTACCTGGCTGCGCCGAGCAGACCGAGGCCACCGGCCTTCGACACCTCACCGGCAAGGGCACCGCCCGCCCGTCCACCCATCGGGGCGCCGAGAATCGGCACCTCGAGTCCCAATGTCGTCGTCAACCAGGTCTCGAGCACACCGACTCCATTCCGCGACTTCGTCGCACCGTGAGTGATTTTTACCCCGATCGGGGTAAAAATCACTCACGGGCGCGGAGCGCATCTACTTCTTGGGCTTGTCCGCCACCGACTCGTTCGACAGCGCCGCGACAAAGGCCTCCTGCGGCACCTCGACCCGGCCGATGGTCTTCATCCGCTTCTTGCCTTCCTTCTGCTTCTCGAGCAGCTTGCGCTTGCGGCTGATGTCGCCGCCGTAGCACTTGGCGAGCACGTCCTTGCGGATCGCGCGAATGTTCTCGCGGGCGATGATCTTCGAGCCGATCGCGGCCTGGATCGGCACCTCGAACTGCTGGCGCGGGATCAGCTCGCGCAGCTTGGTGGTCATCTTGTTGCCGTACGCGAACGCGGCGTCCTTGTGCACGATCGCGCTGAACGCGTCGACGGCCTCGCCCTGCAGCAGGATGTCGACCTTCACCAGCGCGGACTGCTGCTCGCCGGACTCCTCGTAGTCGAGGCTGGCGTAGCCCTTGGTCCGCGACTTGAGCGCGTCGAAGAAGTCGAACATGATTTCGCCCATCGGCAGCGTGTACCGCAGCTCAACGCGCGTCTCGGAGAGATAGTCCATGCCGCCGAGCTCACCGCGGCGGGACTGACACAGCTCCATGATCGCGCCGGTGTACTCGCTCGGGGCGATGACCGTGCACTTGGACATCGGCTCGTACACCTCGCGCACCTTGCCCTCGGGCCAGTACGACGGGTTCGTCACCTCATGCTCGGAGCCGTCCTCCATCGTCACCCGGTACACCACGTTCGGCGCGGTGGAGATGAGGTCGAGGCCGAATTCCCGCTCGAGCCGGTCCCGGGTGATCTCCATGTGCAGCAGCCCGAGGAAACCGCACCGGAAGCCGAAGCCGAGCGCCACCGACGTCTCCGGCTCGTACGCCAGTGCCGCGTCGTTGAGGCGCAACTTGTCGAGCGCGTCCCGCAGCACCGGGTAGTCGGAGCCGTCCATCGGGTACAGGCCGGAGTAGACCATCGGCTTGGGGTCGCGGTAGCCGACCAGCGGCTCGGAGGCGCCGTTGCGGAAGGTGGTGACGGTGTCACCGACCCGGGACTGGCGGACGTCCTTCACCCCGGTGATCAGGTAACCGACCTCGCCGACCCCCAGACCCGCGGTGGCCTTCGGCTCGGGCGAGATGATGCCAACCTCGAGCAGTTCGTGGGTGGTGCCGGTCGACATCATGGTGATCTTCTCGCGGGGACGGATCTTGCCGTCCACCACTCGGACATAGGTGACGACGCCACGGTAGGCGTCGTACACGGAGTCGAAGATCATCGCGCGGGCCGGGCCGTCGGCGTCGCCGACCGGGGCGGGCACCTGCTTGACGACCTCGTCGAGCAGTTCCCGGACGCCGACGCCGGTCTTGCCGGACACCCGCAGCACGTCTCCGGGTTCGCAGCCGACGATGTGCGCGATCTCGGCGGCGTACCGGTCGGGGTCGGCGGCGGGCAGGTCGATCTTGTTGAGCACCGGGATGATGGTGAGGTCCTTCTCCATCGCCAGGTACAGGTTGGCCAACGTCTGCGCCTCGATGCCCTGCGCGGCGTCGACCAGCAACACCGCCCCCTCGCAGGCCTCAAGTGCGCGGGACACCTCGTAGGTGAAGTCGACGTGACCGGGGGTGTCGATCAGGTGCAGGACGATCTCTTCGGTGCTGCCGTCCTCGTGCTCGACCGTCCAGGGCAGCCGCACGTTCTGCGCCTTGATCGTGATGCCGCGCTCCCGCTCGATATCCATCCGATCCAGGTACTGGGCGCGCATCGCGCGCTCCTCGACGACCCCCGTGAGCTGCAACATCCGGTCCGCCAGCGTCGACTTGCCGTGGTCGATGTGCGCGATGATGCAGAAGTTCCGGATCCGCGACGGGTCCGTGAACGTCGTGTCGGCGAAGGTGGCGATGGTGGGCTCCTGAAGTCGGCGGCGGCCCGATGCGGGCCGCAGTCACTAGGGATCCAGGATAGGCCAGGTGCCGTCCCCGGCCGGTTCGGCCCCGCCACTAGGTTGAACAGATGGCTTCGAGGTGGACACGGATCGGCAGACAGCTCGGCGACATCGCGCTGAGGGAGGGCCCGCGGCTGCTCAAGGGGCTGCAGAAGAGCGGGGTGCTGCCCGGACCGAGGCAGGCCGGGCCGACGCCGACGCGACCCGGTCGGCCGGTGTCCGCCACCGCGGTGCCGACCGCGCACCGGGCCAGGACCGTCGACTACGCCCCGGACCTGGACGGCCGCGCCGATCCGGGGGAAATCGTCTGGACCTGGGTCAGCTACGAGGAGGACGCGGGCCAGGGCAAGGACCGTCCGGTGCTGGTGGTCGGGCGCGACGGCCGCACCCTGCTCGGGCTGATGCTGTCGTCGAACTCGGAACGCGACGGGCAGCGGGACTGGATCGCGCTCGGGTCCGGGTCGTGGGACGGCGCGCACCGGCCGAGCTGGGTTCGCCTGGACCGGGTGCTCGACGTCCCCGAGGACGGCATCCGCCGCGAGGGCGCCGTCCTCGACCGGGACCGTTTCGATCGGGTCGCGGATCGGCTCCGCCGCGACTTCGGCTGGACCTGACACTGGGCCGTCGACCGCCGAGGGGGCGTCACCGACCGGATGGACCGGCCGACGGCGCCCCCTCGGGCGGACGGCGTCAGGCGTTGGCGCTGCGGCCGAACAGCGACCGGTAGGCGAACGCCCCGACCGCGCCGCCGATCAGCGGGAAGACGATGAACGCCCACAGCTGCAGTGGTGCACCGTCCTGGTACCAGGCGACCGCGAAGCTGCGGGCCGGGTTCACCGAGGTGTTGTCGATCGGGATGGACATGATGTGGATGACCGCGAGGGTGAAGCCAATCGCAATGCCCGCCAGCGGCACGTCGGAGAGCTGGTCGGTGGACGCGAGGACCACGAACACCAGCAGGGCGGTGAGCAGCACCTCGACGACGATCATCGCGCCGATGCCGTAGCCGCTCTGCAGCACGCCACCGAGCGGACCCTGCACCGCGGACGGACTGTGATCACCCCAGCCGTTCGCGCCGAGCCCGCTGGCCGCCCGGTCGTACGATGGCAGGCTGCTGGCGACCGCGAACAGCACGGCGCCGGCGACCAGGCCACCGATCACCTGGGCCCCGACATACATCAGCGCCTTCACACCCTCGATCCGCCCGATCAGGAACTGACCGAACGTGACCGCCGGGTTGACGTGACAGCCGGACACCGGTCCGATCGCGTAGACCAGGAAGGCCAGCGTGAGACCGAACGCCAGCGCGACGCCCAGGTTCCCGACCTTGCTTCCCGCGATGACGGCGGTGCCGACGGAGACGAACACCAGCACGAAGGTGCCGATCCCCTCCGCGAGATACTTCTTTGCATCCGAGATCACCCGGGTCTCGGTCTGCTCCTGGACTGTGAGAGACATGTGCCACCTTTACTCGACGTCGATCACGATGGGGAGATGCCTGAATTCGGACGTTACGTGAGGTCATTGTCGTCGACAACGACCTCGCGGGCGAGTCGGGCGGGAGTCCGCGCACCGGCCCGCGGTGAGCCGAGCGGCACCCGCCCCGATGACCGGGTTTGGGCTGGACCGGGCAGGGCTGGTAACGTGGCCGGTCGGTGCGTGGACGCACCCGAAGCTTTCTCAACCAGAAGAAAACCAGCGAAGACGACAGGATTTTACGCGTGGCCAACATCAAGTCCCAGGTGAAGCGGATCCGCACCAACGAGCGTCAGCGACTGCGCAACCAGTCGGTGAAGTCCTCGCTGCGCACCGCAATCCGCTCCTTCCGCGAGGCAGCCGCCGCGGGCGACAAGGACAAGGCCAACGAGCTCCTCGTCACCGCGAGCCGCAAGCTCGACAAGGCAGCAAGCAAGGGCGTCATCCACGCCAACCAGGCCGCCAACAAGAAGTCGGCGCTCGCGCTGGCCGCGAACAAGCTCTGACGACACCTTCGTGACGGCATTGCCGTCACCGCTGTCATCGCTGGAGACCGCCCGGTCCTCGACCGGGCGGTCTTTCGCGTGTCGGGCCTCGGCAGGCCTGCGGATTAGCCGTGCAGGTCGGCGACGCGGCGGACGGCGTACTCCACCGCATGGTCGGGGTCCGCGGCCGCGCCCTTGACGTCGGCGTTGAGCTGCGCGACCACCTCGAGCGCAGCGCCGAGCGTCTCCGGGCGCCACCCCCGCGCCTGCCCCTGCGCCTTCTTCACCTTCCACGGCGCCATCCCCAGCCCCGATGCCATCCGGAACGGATCGCCCCGGCCTGCGGAGTCGACGCGAGCAATGGTGTGCACGGCGTCCGCGAGGGCGTCGGCGAGCAGGACATGCGGGACTCCCCGCAACATCGCCCACCGCAGCGCCTCCATCGCACCCGACCGGTCCCCGGCGACCGCGCGTTCCGCGACGTCGAATCCGGACACCTCGGCCTTGCCGGAGTAGTACCGAGCCACCGCGGCCGCGTCGATCCGGCCGCCAGTGTCCGCGGCGAGCTGCGAGCACGCGGCCGCCAGCTCCCGCAGGTCCGATCCGACCGCGTCGATCACCGTCTCGATCACCTCGGGCGACGCCCGCACCCCGGCCGCGCGGAACTCGGAGCGGACGAAGTCGGCGCGCTCCCCCGCCTTGGTGATCTTCGCGCACTCGTGGACCTGCGCCCCCTCCTTCTGCAGTGCGGCGACCATCGCCTTCGCCCGTCCGCCGCCGGAGTGCAGCACCACGATCGTGCACCCATCCGGTGGTGCCGCCGCCGCGTCGAGCACCAGCGCGACGGCGTCCTTCCCCGCCTCGGCTGCCGATTCGAGCACGATCACCTTGTCCTCCGCGAACAGCGACGGGCTGAGGAGTTCGGCCAGTTCGGAGGGGCTGGTGTCGCCCGTGCGCAGCCTGCTGACCGGAATGTCGGCCGGGGTGTCGGAGGAGGCCCGGACCGCGGCAACGACCGCGGCGACGGCGCGTTCGACGAGGAGTTCCTCGTCGCCGAGGACGAGGTGCAGCGGGGCCGGCGCGGGAGGGGACGGAGTCACCCGTGCATCGTCCCACGGTGACCCGACAGCCCGCGCCGCCGCCGAGCCCGGGCCGGGAATCGGCGCCATCGCACCCTTGCGTGGGACTCCGAGTCTCAGTAAATTGAGGCACCATCACCTGACCGCGCGCCGCGACATCGGTCACCCGGCGTCGCCCAGACGATGGAGGTTCACGATGACACCGTCGGCATCGGCACCGGCCGAGTTGCTCAGCCCGGACTACCGCGCCTGGCTGCACACCCTGTCCGAGGGGTCCGTGCAGCGACGCTTCGATCCCTACCTCGACATCGACTGGGATGCACCGGAACTGGCGATCGACCCCGACGATCCCCGCTGGGTCCTCTCCGCCGAGATCGATCCGCTCGGCGCGACGCAGTGGTACCGCGACCAGCCGCTGGAGCGTCAGATCGCGATCGGGCGGTGGCGGCAGGCCAACTCGATCAAGGTCGGCGCCGCATTCGAGAGCATCCTGATCCGCGGAATGATGCAGTACATCATGAAACTCCCGAACCAGTCGCCGGAGTTCCGCTACTGCCTCCACGAGATGACCGAGGAGTGCAACCACATCCAGATGTTCCAGGAACTGGTGAACCGGATCGGCGTCGACGTGCCGGGGATGCGGAAACCGTTTCGGGCGCTGTCCCCGTTCATCGGGGTGGCCGGCGGCTATGCACACGTGATCCTGTTCATCGGAATCCTCGGCGGCGAGGAACCCATCGACCACTACCAGAAGGCGCTGATCCGGCAGGGCGTGGACGTTCCGCCCGCGGTCCTACGCACCATGGAGATCCACATCGCCGAGGAGGCCAGGCACATCTCGTTCGCTGGCGAGTTCCTCAAGGCCCATGTCGCCGAGATGGGTGCGCCCTCGCGCGCGGTGTGTGCGGTCACCTTCCCGCTCGCGATGCGGTGGCTGGCCGGTGAGATCATGGCGCCGCCCCGCGCCTTCGCCAAGGAGTTCGACATCCCGCGCGAGGTCATGAAGGAGGCGTTCTGGCGTGGCGCCCACTCGCGGGCGATCCTCGCTGGCTACTTCGGCGAGATGCGGGCCCTTGCCGCGGAACTAGGACTGATGACGCCCGTCGCGCGGCAGCTGTGGCGCAGGCTGCACATCGACGGCCCGCCCGCTCGCTACCGCAGCGAACCCGACCGGCGCGCCCGCCGGGCTGGCTGAGCGGTCACCGCGCGGCGCCGACGGCCAACCGGGCGATGACCTCCCGCAGTTCGGCCGAGGGATCGAGCACCACACCGACCGACCGGGCGACACCATCCAGCACGAACCAGGCGTAGCCAGCGAGGTCGGCGACGATCTGGTCCCGGTCCCGGGTCGGCGCCGGGTCACGCACCCACTGGGTGAGGGTGCCCTCGACCATGGTCACGACCGCGAACGGGACCGTCGCGAACGCCCCATCGTCGACGCCGATCGCCGCGGCGATCGACGCGATGAGGTCGTGGGACCGCGCCGCCATCCGCGCCGTGAGGGTGCTGACCGCGTCGACACCTGCGGCCCGGTCCACCGGCCCGGTGCGCGCGAACTCGTTGAGCCGGGGGTGATCGCTCATCCAGTCCACCGCAGCCCGGATGGTCCGCTCGAGGATCTGCGCGACCGACCCGCTGGAGATGTCCAGCCGCGCCTCGAGGGTGCGGATGAACTCGTCGATCATGTGTGCGCGGATCCGGCAGTCGAGGTCGTCGCGGCCGCTGAACTGGCGGTAGACCACCGACTTCGCCAGCCCGGCGCGCTGCGCGATCAGTTTCACCGGGATGTCGGCCCCGGGGGGCGCTTCCTCGAGCAACTCGACCGCCGCCCGCAGGATCCGGGTCTGCCGCTCCCGGTTGTGCCGTTCCCAGCGGGCCTCGTGCCCGCTCCCCGTCCGCTCCGCAGGCGCGTCCGCGTCACCCGGTCGCGGTGCGGGATTCGTCGGCATGGGTCGAGTCTAGCCATGCCTGCCCCGACCACCGGCCGGGTCGGACCAGGTCAGGGCCGGGCCACCGCGACCGCGTCGCCCGCGCGCAGGACCGCGGCGTCCCCGCCCCGATCGGTGCGCACCGTCACCGCACCCATCTCGTCGAGGACGCGCAGGATGGCCGGGTTCGGATGCCCGAAGGTGTTGTCGGCGCCGACCGACACGATCGCCAGGCCCGCCCCCACCGCGCGGAGGAACTCGGCGGCGGTGGTGCGCGAACCGTGGTGCGGGACCTTGACGATGTCCGCGGCGACCGGAACCCGGTCCCGCAGCAGGTCCCGCTGCCCGTCCGCCTCGACGTCCCCGGTGAGCAGGATCCGGCCCGCGGTGGTGTCGACGGACAACACCAGCGACTGGTCGTTGGCGGCATCGTCACCGTCCGCGGGATCGCGCGGCGCGGGCAGCGTCGGGCCGAGAATCCGGAGGGTCAGGGTCCCCGCGGTCAGCGTCTGCCCCGCCCGGGCAGCAGCAACGGGCACACCGGCTGCCGACGCCGCACGCTGCACCTGCCGGAAACCGTTCTCCGGCAATCTCATCGGACCGGTCACCAGCTGTCCCACCGTCCGCCCCCGCAGGACCCCGGGCAGCCCGTCGATGTGATCGGCATGCAGATGCGTCAGGATCACCGCCGCAACCGAGCGGACGCCGAGCCGGTGCAGGCAGTCGTCGACGAGGCGGGCCTCCGGGCCCGCGTCGACGACAACGACGGACCCGCCGCCCGCATCGAGGACGAGCGCGTCCCCCTGCCCGACGTCACACGCGACCACCACCCACCCGGCCGGTGGCCACCCGGGCCACACCAGCCGGACCGGCAGCCACACCGCGGCGACCCCGAGCACGGCGGCGGCGAGCACCACCCGCAGGCGCCGCACCGTGACCGCGACGACCAACGCAGCCGCACCGCTCGCGGCGGCAACGAATCCGGCTGCCCCGGACGGCACGGAGAGCACGGCGCCGGGGAGGTCGGCCGCGGTGCGCGCCACCCACAGCAGCCACCACAGCAGCGGTGCGGTGAGGGACGCGACCGCCGCCCCGAGCGGCACCCAGGCGGTCGCCGCCGCGGCCGCGACGGCGCCGATCACCGTGATCGGCGCGATCACCGGCGCAACAAGGAGGTTCGCCGCGACCGCCACCGTGCCGACGGTGCCCGTCATCGCGGCGACGATCGGCATCGTCGCGACGTGCGCGGCGGCCGCGACCGCGACCGCCGCCGCCGGCCGCGGTGGCCAGCCCCGACGCTGCAACCATCGCGCCCACCGCGGAGCGATCAGCACCAGTGCGGCGGTCGCCGCGACGGACAGCGCGAAACCTGCGCTGACGGCCAGCTGGGGGTACAGCGCGAGCAGCACGATGACGGCACCCCCGAGCGCGGGCATCGCCTGCCGACGGCGACCGACGATCATCGCGAGCAGCACCACCGCGCCCATCGCCGCCGCTCGCAGCACGCTGGGCGACGGTCGCGCGAGTATCACGAAGCCAACCAGGGCGATCCCGGCGAGCACCGCCGACGTGCGCGGGCCAAGCGCCAGCGCGGCAGTCAGCAGGAGCACCGCGCCCAGGATGATCGACACGTTGGCGCCGGAGACCGCCGTGAGGTGGCTCAGGCCCGCGGCCGTGAAATCGTCGCGCACCCACTGCGTCAGCGCGGTGGTGTCGCCGACGACGAGGCCGGGCAGCAGCCCCGCCGCGTCCGGGGGCAGTGCGCGGGCCGCCGCGGCCGCGAACCTGTCCCGCACCTGCCCGGCCGCGCGCTGCGCCGGGGACGGGTCGCCGATCAATCGCGGCGGCCCGATCGCCCGGATCACCGCGACGGTCAGGTCGGAGCGGTCCGGCGCGTCGACGGTGCCCCGCAGCCGGACCCGCTGGCCGGGCAGCAGGTCCCGCCAACGGTCCGCGGGCGCGAACACGACGGCGGCACCGCCGACGGACATCGCGTCGCGGCCCGGCCCGATGCTCCGGAGCGTCGCAGGCACCATCACGGTGTCCCCGCGCCCGGAGCGGACCGGTTTCGGGTCATCAACCAGGTCGGCGGTCACGGTGACGTACCCGGCGCGGTCGGCGAGCGGGTGGGTGGCGACGGCATGGGCGCGCAGCGCGGTGGCGGCGGCGAACCCGGCGCACACGGTCAGGGCCGCGATGAGGGCACCGGCGACCGGGGTGCACCGGCCGCGGGCGGCCACCGTCACCGCCCCGACCGCGAGCAGCGCCGCGATCGCGAGCCACATCGCCGCCTGCCAGCCGCCGACGATTCCCGTCGCGGTCGCCGCCCAGCACGCCGCGGCGGAGGGGAGCAGCCGCAGGTCGATCGGCCGCGGCCGCGGATCGGTCATCTCGCCGTCACGAGCTCGCGCAGCTTCTCCAGGCGGGCGGGGCCGATGCCGTCCACCTCGCCGAGCTGCTCGACGTCGGTGAAGCGCCCGTTGGTGGTGCGCCAGGAGATGATCGCGGCCGCCGTCACCGGGCCGACGCCGGGCAGCTCGTCGAGCTGCTGTTCGGTGGCGGTGTTGAGGTTCACCGGTGCCGCCGCACCGCCGACCGCGGCACCGGCACCGGCACCGGCACCGGCACCGGCACCGACGGTCGCGCTGCCCGCCACCGGCGCGGCGCCCGGCGGCGGGGCGAGGCCGACAAGAATCTGTTCACCGTCGGCGAGCCGCTGCGCCAGGTTCAGCCCCAACAGGTCGGCGCCGTCACGCGCACCCCCCGCGGCGGTCAAGGCGTCCGCGACCCGGGCCCCCTCCGGCAGATGCACCAACCCGGAGTTGTGCACGAGACCGACGACGCTGACCACGATCTCGGTGGTCGGCGCCGGCGCACCGGTGGACGACGGGCCAGGCGCTGCCCCCGCGGCGGCCGGGGCACCGGCACCGTCGTCGGGTGGCAGCGGCGCAACGACCTCGGCCACCGGGCGGTCCCGGACCACCACGACCCCGCCGATCCCGGCGGCGGCCAGAGCGACGACCGCCAACGCCACCACCCCGCGCCTGCCCGGCGCGAACCGCCACCGTTCGCCGCCCGGTTCCCGCTCGTCATCCAGCCAGCCCGGCCGCTCGCCCGCCCCCACACCCGTCCCGGCGTCCGGGTCGGGTTCGGCGGCCGGCTCCCGCCCGGCGAGGACGTCGAGTCGTCTCCGGATCCGCTCACGTGTGTCGTCGGCGCTGCCCATGGCCCGACCATAGGAGCGCCCGCCCCGTGACCCGGCTGATCCGGCACCGAGAACGGGCGTCCTGTGGATGAATTCGAGGCCTGTGGACTACTCGGCCGGGTCGGGCTCGGCGCCGTCGCGGATCAGCCCCGCCCCGCCGGGCACCACGAGGACACCGACGGCGCCCGGACCGAGATGGCTGGCGACCACCGGCCCCAGTTCGGAGACCGCGAACTCGCTCGCCGCAGGCAGCCGCGACCGCAGCGACGCCGCGACCTCGGCGGCACGGTCGGCGGCGCCGACGTGGTGCACCGCGACCGCCACGTCGCCGTCCTCGGCGAGGTCGACGGCACCGTCGACAAGCTTGCCGAGCGCCTTCGTAGCCGTGCGGGTCTTCTCCCGCAGCACCAGCTTGCCGTCGACGAGATGCAGCACCGGCTTCATCGCGAGGGCGGTGCCGAGCAGTGCCGCTGCCGTCCCGATCCGACCGCCGCGGCGCAGGTGGTCGAGCCGGTCGACCATGATCAGCACCCGACCCCGGTCGGCGACCTCGACGGCCCGCTCGTACACCGCGCGCAGCCCGGCCCCCGTCGCTGCCAGCCGGGCCGCCGCCAGCACCGCGTAACCCAATGCCATTGCGGTGGATTGGGAATCGACGATGCGAACCCGCTCCCCCAGCTGCTGCGCCGCCTGCCTGCCCGCCTCCCAGGTTCCGGACAGCTGGCGCGAGATGTGCAGGGCGACGACGCCATCGCCACCGCTGTCGGCGAGCGCCCGCCCGTACGCCTCGGTCAATTCCCCCGGCGACGCGCCGGACGTGGTGACCCCCGCGCCGACGAACAGGTCGTCCGGCATCGGGTCGACGCCCTCACGGAGATCCTGGCCGTCGACGAGCACGTGCAGCGGAACCACCCGAATCCCCAGTTCCGCGGCGACATCCGGGGCCAGACAGGCCGAGGAGTCGGTGACGACGACGACGGGCATGCCGCTACCGGGTGGCGACGGACGCCGCGGCGACGGCGGCCCGGATCGTCGGCAGCATCGCGTCCGCCACCGCGCGGTGACCGTCCCAACCCCAATGGATCCCATCGGGATTCGCGGCGTCGGAGAAGATGTTCGGCCGCACCGCCTGCGCCAGGTCGACCAGCGGCACGCCGGTGTCCGCGCCCCACGCCTGCAGCGCCCGGACCGCGGCGGGCCTGCCCGCGTGCACCTTCCCGTACGCCTCACACAGGTGCACCGACGGCAGGCACCCGATCACCGGCAGCTCCGGCCGCATGTACTCCAGCGAGGTGCGGCATTCCTCGAGGTACTCGACGCTCAGTCGCGGCGGCAGCGCGACCGGCCAGCCGAGCGGCGACAGCCGCGGCTGCAACCACTGATAGGCAGTACGGACCCGGCGGCGCAGCGCGGGTGGCCGCACGTACCTCAGCTGCTCGCGCAGTGCGGTCGGCAGCGGTGACGGCAACGAGTCCATGCCACCGACCGCAAACACCACGGCGCCTGCCCTCGGCACGGTCGCCCACACGCGGGGATCCTGGGTCAGTGCCCAGTAGGCGTCACGACTGGTCCAGCCGATCCGCGCAACGAGCTCGACGTCCCACCCGAGTTCGGCGGCGACCAGGTTCGGCCAGATTCGCGGGTGATCGGCGGCAAGGCCGCCCTTGGGGCCGAAATAGGACAGCGAGTCCGCGATCACCAGCAGCGTCGGCCTGCCCGCCGCCGCGGCGAGGTCAGAGGACATCGCCGGCCACCGCAGCGTTCTCGGCCGAGGCGTTCCACACGTCCAGCCGCCACGACACCGCGTCGGGTTCGCCGTGACCGCTGAGCTGCACCCAGCCGGTGTTGCCGAGGCCACCGAGCACCGGCCACCGCTCCACCGGCAGATCCAGCAGGGCCGCGGTGAGTGCGGCGATCAGGCCGCCGTGGGCGACGAGCACCACCGGCCGCTCGGCCCAGTCGGCGCGGGTGGCGAGCAGCTCCTCGACCACCGGCACCGCACGGTCGGCCACGTCGATGCGGCTCTCGCCGCCCGGCGGTGCCCAGGTGGCGTCGACCCGCCATGCGGCGCGGGCACCGGGGTCGCGCTCGTCGACCTGGGAATGGGTCAGGCCCTGCCACTCGCCGAGATGCGTCTCCCGCAGCCGCGGATCGGTCGCGACCGGCAGACCGGCGTGCTCCCCGAGCGCGGTCGCGGTGTCGAGCGCCCGACGCAGATCGGAGCTGATGATCTCGGTGGGGCGCCGGTCGGCCAGCGCGCGAGCGGCGACCTTGGCCTGCACCCGACCCCGTTCGGACAGGTCGGTGTCCAGCTGCCCCTGCATCCGGTCGCCCGCGTTGTACTCGGTCTGACCGTGCCGCACCAGAATCAGTTGCCGCGCGGCCGCGGCCGGATTCCGGGTCGGCGCCTGGGTCACTTCCCGGACTCCGGCTCGCCGAGCTCGGCGGCGTACTCGTCCGCGACGGCGCCGTCGGAGTCCGCGCCCCACTCGGACGTCCGCGGCTCGATGCCGTCGACGGGCACGACCGGGCAGTCCTTCCACAGCCGTTCGAGCCCGTAGAAGTTGCGCTCGTCGTCGTGCTGGACGTGCACCACCAGGTCGACGTAGTCGAGCAGCGCCCAGCGGCCCTCCCTGGTGCCCTCCTTGCGGACCGGCTTGTGCCCGGCCTCGCGCAGCTTGTCCTCGATGTTCTCCACGACCGAGTTGACCTGGCGTTCGTTGGAGGCGGAGGCGATGACAAAGCAGTCGGTGATGACGAGCTGCTCGGACACGTCGAGCACCACCACGTCGTTGGCCAGCTTCTCGTCGGCGGCCAGCGCGGCGATCCGCGACATCTCGAGGGCTTCGGCGGATGCGCTCACTTAGGTGTTCTCCCGATTCTGGGTGTCGCTGGTGTTCTGGTGTGGTGCCGGCCCCGACACGGTGACCGCGCCGTCGAGGCGTTGGGCGTTCCGGGGTCGATACAGGTTGCGCTTGGAGATGTACTGCACCACCCCGTCCGGTACCAGGTACCAGACGGGCCGGTTCTCACTCGCCCGCCGACGACAGTCGGTCGACGAGATCGCCATCGCGGGGATCTCGACGAGCGTCAGCGCATCGGGGCGGTCGGCGAGGTGTTCGGCGAGATGGTCGTCGCCGAGCTCGTAGCCCGGCCTGCTGACCCCGACGAACTTGGCCAGCTCGAACATCTCCTCCCAATTCTGCCAGGACAGGATCGTCTCGAGCGCATCGGCGCCGGTGATGAAGTAGAGGTCCGCGTCGGGATGCTGCTCGCGCAGGTCGCGGAGGGTGTCGACGGTGTAGGTGGCCTTGTGCCGGTCCACGTCCACCCGGCTGACCGAGAAGCTCGGGTTGGACGCGGTCGCGATGACCGTCATCAGGTAGCGGTCCTCCGCGGCGCTGACGTCCTTGCCCGCCTTCTGCCAGGGGTCGCCGGTGGGGACGAAGATCACCTCGTCGAGACCGAACCGGTCGGCGACCTCACTCGCCGCGACGAGATGCCCGTGGTGGATGGGATCGAAGGTGCCACCCATCACCCCCAGTCGACGGCGAGGGGAGCCTGCATTGTCAGCGTTCCGCACGGGAATCGAGCTTACTTCGCAGCCGGGGAGGTCAGACCGGCAGCAGTCCCGACACGACCGCGGCGAGTTGCTGCGCGTTGCGGCATTCGTGCATCGGAACGACGTCGGCGTACACCGGCGCCGCCGAGTCGCCGTGCCCCCACTGCCCCCTCGGCTCGGGATTCAGCCAGTGGGTGTGTTTCGCGACGGTCGCCAGGTGACCGAGCGCGGCCACGTTGGTGTCCCGGTAGTTGTTGCGGGCGTCGCCGAGGATCAGCAGCGACGTCCTGCCGGTCAGCGTGTGCGCGTAGCGTTCGGCGAACACGCCGATCGCGTTGCCGTAGTCGGAGTGCCCGTCGTAGGCGATCAGGTCGGCCTCCCGGATCATCCGGGACATCGACGAGCCGAGATCGGCGCCCGCGTCGAAGAAGCGGGTGACCTCGTCGGTGGTGTCGATGAACGCGAACACCCGCACCCGGGAGAACTGTTCCCGCAGCGCGTGCACCAACAGCAGGGTGAAGTTCGAGAACCCGGCGACGGATCCGGAGACATCGCACAGGACCACCAGTTCCGGGCGGGCAGGACGCGGCTTGCGCAGCACCAGCTCGATCGGGACGCCGCCGGTCGACATCGACTTCCGCAGCGTCCTGCGCAGGTCGATCGCGCCGGCGCGGGCCCGTTTGCGGCGGGCGGCGAGCCGGCTGGCAAGCTTGCGGGCCAACGGGGTGACGGTGCGCCGCAGGGTGACCATCTCGGTGTCCGACGCGCGCAGGAAGTCGACCTCCTCCGCGAGTTTCGGCACCCCGTAGGTCGCGACCCGCTCCTTGCCGAGTTGTTCGGCGGAGCGGCGCCGCGTTTCCACCTCGACCATCTTCCGGAAGTCCGCGACCCGCTGGGCCGCGGTCCGGCGGGCGATCTCGGTGGCGTAGTCGCCGGCCTCACGTTCGGACCGGTCGGCGTTGCCGAGCAGCCCGTCGAGGATCCGCGAGACCAGCGTCTCGGGCGCCACGTCCCGCAGCGCCTGGTAGGCGGAGAAGGACGGGCCCTTCGCGGACTGGTACTGCCCGAGTTGCTCGACGAGCCGCGCGGTGAGCAGTTCGATCCGGGCGAGCGCCTCCGGCGAGCCGTCGACGAGCAGACCCGCGATCAGTTCCCGCAGCGCCTCGAAGTCGACCTCGCCGCTGTCGCCGCGGGGAATGTCGATATCCACCCCGCTGGTGCGAACGCCGAGCCCCGCCGGGAACCACAGGTCGAACAGCGCATCGTAGGTCGCGCGGTGGGTGGGCCTGCGCAGTAGCGCGCAGGCGAGACCCTCCCGCAGCGCCTCCCGGTCGAGGAGATCGAGCACCGCCATCACCCGGCCCGCGTCGACCGTCTCCGAGGGGCCGACGGCGATACCGCGCGTGCGCAGCGCCTCAACGAAGTCGACGAGATGCCCGGGCAGCCCGTACGGCGCTGCCGGGTGGTGTCCGGGTGCGGCGGACATCGGGGGTGCCTAGTTGAGCCGCAGCTCGGCCGCGGCCCGCTGCTGGTCCGACTGATGTTTGAGGATGACACCCATCGTGGTGCGGATCGCGTCGTCGTCGAGGGTGTCCATGCCGAGGGCGAGCAGGGTACGCCCCCAGTCGATGGTCTCCGCGACGGACGGCAGCTTCTTGAGTTGCATGCCGCGCAGGACGCGGATGGTCCGCACCAACTGGTCGGCGACCGCCTCCGGCAGTTCGGGGACCCGGCTGGCGAGGATCCGCCGTTCGAGGTCGGCGTCCGGGAAGTCGAGGTGCAGGAACAGGCAGCGCCGCTTGAGCGCCTCGGACAGCTCCCGGGTGCCGTTCGAGGTGAGGACGGTGAACGGCTTGCGGGTGGCGGTGATCGTGCCCAGTTCGGGGACGGTGACCGCGAAGTCGCTGAGCACCTCGAGCAGTAGGCCCTCGATCTCGACGTCGGCCTTGTCGACCTCGTCGATCAGCAGCACGGTCGGGTCCTCGCGCCGGATCGCGGTGAGCAGCGGGCGGGACAGCAGGAACTCCTCCGCGAACACGTCCTGCCGGGTGTCCTCCCAACTGTGTTCCGCGCTGGACTGGATCCGCAGAATCTGCTTGGCGTGGTTCCACTCGTAGAGCGCCCTCGCCTCGTCGACACCCTCGTAGCACTGCAAGCGGACCAGTTCGGCGCCGGAGGTCTGCGCCACCGCCCGCGACAGTTCGGTCTTCCCGACACCGGCCGGGCCCTCGATGAGCAGCGGCTTACCCAGCCGGTCGGCGAGGAACACCGCGGTCGCGGTGCCCCTGTCGGCGAGATACCCGGTCTCGGCGAGGCGGGCGATGACGTCGTCGACGCTGCTGAACACGGGAGGGGTTGCTGGGAGCGCTCGATCCACGGTGGGAGCCTTTCGTGCAGAGGTCAGGCGGGGCGGGTGTGGCCGTCGCCCCACACCACCCACTTGGTCGAGGTGAGTTCGGGCAACCCCATCGGTCCGCGGGCGTGCAGCTTCTGGGTGGAGATCCCGATCTCGGCCCCGAACCCGAACTGCTCGCCGTCGGTGAACGCGGTGGACGCGTTGACCATCACCGCTGCGGCGTCGACGCGGGCGGTGAACTCGCGTGCCGCGGCCAGATCGGCGGTGACGATGGCCTCGGTGTGGCCGGTGCCGTAGCGGTCGATGTGCTCGACGGCCGCGTCCAGGTCGTCGACGACGGCGAGCGCGACATCGAGGGTCAGGTACTCCTCGGACCAGTCGGCGTCGGTGGCTGGGACGAGGCCCGGCAGGTCCCCGTGCACGGTGACGCTGTTGCTCTGCAGCACCTGCAGCAGCCGCGGGACCGCGACGTCGGCGATCGCCGCGTCGACGAGGATCGTCTCGGCGGTGTTGCAGACGCTGGGCCGCCGCGTCTTGGCGTTGATGACGATCCGCTCGGCCATCTCGAGGTCCGCGGCCGCGTGCAGGTAGACGTGGCAGTTGCCGACACCGGTCTCGATGGTGGGCACGGTGGCGTCCCGGACGACGGCGCCGATCAGGCCGGCGCCGCCGCGTGGGATGACGACGTCGACGAGACCGCGGGCCTGGATCAGGTGGGTGACCGAGGAGCGGTCCTCACTCGGCAGCAGCTGCACGGCGTCGGCGGGCAAACCCTGGGCCGTCAGCGCGTCGCGGAGCACCTCGACCAGCGCGGCGTTGGAATTCTTCGCCGACGACGACCCGCGCAGCAGCGCCGCGTTGCCGGACTTGAGGGCCAGCCCGAACGCGTCGACGGTGACGTTGGGCCGGGCCTCGTAGACCATGCCGACCACGCCGAGCGGCACCCGCAGCTGCCGGATCTCGAGTCCGTTGGGGAGGGTGCTGCCGCGCACGACCTCCCCCACCGGGTCGGCGAGGCCCGCGACCTGACGGAGCCCGGACGCGATGCCGTCGATCCGGTCGGCGGTCAGCCGGAGCCGGTCGATCAGGGACTCCTCGGTGCCCGCGGCGCGCGCGTTCTCGACATCGGCGGCGTTCGCGACGAGCACGGTGTCGGTGGCGGCGAGCACGGCGTCGGCGGCGGCGTGCAGGGCCGCGTCCTTCTGCGCCGTGGTCAGCAGTGCCAACGCGCGGGACGCGACGCGCGCCCGACGCGCGGCCGCATGCACCGCCTCCCGGATGTCGTCGGTCACCTGCGCAGTCTCGTTCACGGCCGTCATGGGTACAGGGTAACGATCGCCCGATGCCGGGGTCGGCGGCGGCGTGCCCGGAGACCGCGGAGTTCGACACCAGCACGATCGATTGTTAGCGTTGCTTCGTTCCACGCTGGTGGCTCCGAACCATGCGCCCGTCCGACATACGGTGCACCGGAAACGGTTTCGGAGCAGTGCCGCGAGCCAGAGCCATCCGACGGGGGTCGGAGTGAGCCACAGGGCCGCGCGCCGCCGACACCCGACCAGCGCCGCCGCCGAGCGGGCGACGAAAAGATGCGTGCATCAGGTGCGTGCCCCGCTGGTGCGGCACCTGCGCCGAGGAGCGCACACACATGACCCGACAAGCCCAGATCAGCAGCAGCGAGATCGCCGCATCGACCGAGGTCACCGTCGTCGACGAGACCGCCGTCAAGCGGGCCGTCAAGGCAACGATGCTCGGCAACGCCATGGAGTGGTTCGACTTCGGCGTCTACGCCTACCTCGCCGCCACCCTCGGCAAGGTGTTCTTCCCGGAGGCCGGGGGCATCACCCAGCTGCTGTCCACGTTCGCGATCTTCGCCGCCGCCTTCATCGTGCGACCGCTCGGCGGCCTGTTCTTCGGGCCACTCGGGGACCGGATCGGCCGCAAACGGGTGCTCGCGACCACGATCATCATGATGGCGGCCAGCACGTTCGCGATCGGGTTGATCCCGAGCCATGCGTCCATCGGCGTCGCGGCCCCGGTGCTGCTGGTCCTGTTCCGGCTGCTGCAGGGCTTTTCGACCGGCGGCGAGTACGGCGGCGCCAGCACCTTCGTCGCCGAGTACGCGCCCGATCGTCGGCGCGGCTACTTCGCCAGCTTCCTCGAACTCGGCACCCTCGTCGGCTACGTCGCCGCTGCCACCCTGGTGACGCTGATCCAGGCGCTCACCACGGACGACGCGCTGGTCGACTGGGCGTGGCGGATCCCGTTCCTGATCGCGGGCCCGCTCGGCCTGATCGGGCTGTACCTGCGCCTGCGCCTGGAGGAGACACCCGCCTTCCGGGCCTTCGAGGAATCGCGCGCGGACACCACCGACCGGCCGGAGCAGGTGAGTGCGCTCGCGAAACTGCGGGAGATCGTGACAGGCAGTTGGCGCCCGATGTATTGGATGACGCACGGGTTCCTTCGAGGGCCTTCGGTTCGCAATTCTCCATCTCGCCAGGTCAACTCACCACAATCGGATCTGCAGCACGCGTGAGAGTTATCGCGTGCAACTCCTGAAATCTGTGACTTATAGCGCTAATATCGTGTCTTGTGGCGGATTCTGAAAGTCGCTTGTCGCTTGTGGCGCCGCCGTCGCAGGACACCGACTTGTCGACGGAGGCCGTGGAGTCTAAGTCGGGATTGGCTGATGTCGTCACGTTGCAGCGGCGGCGCGAGGCGCGCATGTCGGCCGAAGACGAAGGTGGCTTCTTCACCGACGCACTCGCGGAGTATCAATGGGCACGCGACGCGGCTGGACTATCGGCGCGAAGTGTGGAGTTGGCGACTCGGCCAATCATCGAGATCTGTGACTACTACGGCACGGTGCCCTGGCGCCTGTCCTCACGGGAAGTCGACCGCTACTTTGCTGGTCCGGGAAAGCGGGCGGTGCGAACGGTACGCGCGAAGCTCGGTCACATCGACTCGTTTTATGCGTTCTTGGAGCAACGCTATGCCGGTGAGATCGCGCGACGGTTCGGCGCTGCGGTGGATTCACCGGTCGACCAGTTCAACAAACCTGTGCACCGCGGGGATTTTGGTCTCCGAGTGCCACCGTCACAACGGGCGATGGCGGAGTTCTTCTCGACATGGCGCGCGGACCTGCCGAATTCCCGCAAGTACGCAGTGGCATCCCGTGACTACGTGATGGCCAAGATCGCCTATCTTTCTGGGGTTCGAGCTGCGGAACTGGTGGGTGTTCGGATCGGGGATGTCCATTGGGAGCACGGCCAGTGGGGGAGGTTCGTCGTGCAGGGCAAGGGTGCCCGCGGCTCCGGTCCTCGACAGCGTGAGGCGTACCTGTTCGAGGAAGGGCGCACCCTGCTGTGGTGGTACATCGAGGAAGTTCGCGGTGAGTTCGGCGACGATGCCGGGCATCCACATGCTCCCCTGTGGCCGTCGGAGCGGTTGCCGCAATCGGTGGCAGCGCTGAATCTGCCGATCGCGCCGGTGATCGTGCCGGCGACCTTCCGCCGCGCCCTCCATACTGCAGCCGCTCGGTACCTGAATGGCCCGGTCACGGATCTGTTTCCGCATCTGCTTCGGCATGCCTGCGCGACTCACAACTACGAGCGGGGAATGTCGCTATGGGAGGTTCAGAAGCTGTTGGGCCACGAATGGGCCACCACCACACTCCGGTACATGGCCACCGCCCGTGCTGACCCCGAGTACGCGAATCTCGAGGCCAGCGACCGAGCAGCTCAACGGCTGATGATGGACAAGGGGAACCTTCGATGAAATGGAATCTGCGTATGGTCGCGGCGCAGCGCGACCTGTGGCGACCGGTGCAGGTGCTGGCCGCGTTCGAGCAGGTGGGCTTCACGCCCTCACTGAGCAAGGTTGCGGCGATGTGGTCGGGCACCCCGGTCACCGTCCGTCTCGACGATCTCGACAAGATCTGCGCGGCTCTCGACTGCACCGTCGGCGATCTGCTCCAAGCCGAGCCACTCGCGGTGCAGGAGCCAGAGTCCCGGGCAGTGGGGGAGGTCAAACCCTCACCAGCCGCGCCGACACCGCGTGCGAGGGCCGCGCGCCCCCGGTCCCTGCCGCCGAACTAGCGGGAGCTGCGGTGGCGAAACCTCGAATCGGGCAGTGTCTTGGGTGCCTTGGCTGGGGCACCCTGACGGGTGGCACCTGCTGTGCGGCGTGCGCCAGCTGGCGCCGATTCCATCCGGGGGAAGCCGCCTGCCTGCGCTGCCGGCACCGTGGCCATCTCAACCCTGACAATCTGTGTCGCGGATGTCTGCTCGCACTACGCGCGGAGGCCGACACCGATTGGCTTCTCGGCTCAGAAGTCCCCCGAGCTCGCCAGCTGACGATGGTGTTTTCCGGCGTTGGCATGCGCAGGTCGCTCGGTGCGGCCCAACGCCTACGAAAGCCCGAGCGACAAAATGGACCTGAGCGGAGCCGCGGGCGGCGGCGGCCGCGCCGAGTATTAGACGCCTCGGATCGCGACGATCCCCGGATATGCCCACCGGCTTCCCGCGGGCAACTTCTGCTGTTCACTCCGCGCCGAGTCCTGCGCCTGTCCACGGCGTCGCGGATCCTCCACCGGCAACTCGACGGATACGAGCAAGTACTGCCAATCGCCCAGGCATATGCCGCTGACCGCGGCTACAGCAAGCCCTGGCTGCGTCAATGCCAGCAGATGCTTCGGCTTGCCCTTGCTGTCCGCGATGCAGATGGCCGCGACCTCGTAGACGAACGATCCCTCGCCGATCTGCAGTACTACGGCATCCATGTCGCGACGATTCTGAGCCGAGCAGGGTTGCTGACCCCGTCGAGATCTCTACTCACGATGCTTGGCCCCGGGCCTGCTCGACGACCGGAGCCTTCGGGGCGGTCGTGCAGCGACTGCGATACATGGTTCGCCGCCGTGACAGCCACACTCTGCCGAACGTGTAGACACTGGCGACGCGATAACGGTCGCATCGTCGGAGCATGTTCCCGCTGTAAACGGAAGGCGGTGCCACTCAGTGCTGACGGTTCAGCACGGTGCCGTTCCTGCATCGCGCACATCACCACCGAAGAACTGACCGCTAATGCCAACGCACTGGGCCAGTTGCGAATTGGGCTCGCAGCGCAGGGCGCCGCACCGGGGACACGCCCCTCACCCCAGTCGCTCACTGCTCAAGATTCGAGGATCCGACCCATATCCGAGCACATCGTCGACCCGTGGCAGGAGCCCCTGTTCGACAATTGGAGGGACTGGACGCGGATCGCGAGCCTTACCCACGGTGAGCTTCCTTGTCTGGCCCCGTCTGCGCGCCACCTCATGAACGAACTCGATGGACAGGCCGATCTGCAGCGGTGGAGTGTCCATCCGGCCCGTAAAGCGATGTCGACACTGAGGGTGTTGCTGAACTGGCTCGGCGCGGATGCGCCCATCCACGAGCGCGACATCCGTGCACTTGTTAAGGCGAACCCCACTCGATTCAGCGGGAGGCGTGTCATCCAGTTTCGCGAAGCCCGTGGCCATCTCGTTCCGGACCCCGAGTACCGCGGCGACATCCACGAACGGGCGCTCACGTGCATGCTCGAGCAATTGCCACATCGTGTGGCAGAAGAGTTGGCTGTGTGGGTTCGCGTCGAACGTGGCGCGGGGCACCGTCGCAGACGCAGAACCCGTAGCTTTCATAGTATCCGCCGCTATCTGACAGTCCTCATGCCCACTCTCGACGGGTGGACGCAACGCATCGAAAGCCTACGTGAGATCACAGCTGACGACATCACTGCCGCCATTGCCACCCGCAGGGGAAACCCGGCCAGATCGATCCATATCGTGCTGCGCAACGTGTTTCGAGCACTTCAGCAGGAACGAGTCATCTTCCGCGACCCGACCCGCGGCCTAGTGTTCCCCGGCATCGTCCGTGTTCCCGCCGCCGTACCGTCCGATCGCCTCCGCGGAATCCTTGACCGCACTGATGACGATCTTCGACGGTTGGTGATCGTCCTCGTCGGGATACACGCTCTGCGCGGCGTCGAGATCCGTAGCCTATTGCTCGCCGATCTAGATCTTGCCCGGGGGCGGTTGACTGTCCGTCGACCGGGGCGGCGGCATACATTGTGGCTCGACACGCTGACCCACCAGCTCGCCGCTCAGTGGCTCGTCGAGCGGCACCGGCGGTGGCCGGTCAGCGCAAACCCGCACCTTTTGATCAACCAGCAGACCGCCCTCAATACCGGTCATCCGAGTATCAGTCAATCGAGCATCACGAAGGCATTCAATCCCCATGACCTGACGATGGAGCATGTCCGTCAGGACCGAATCCTGAACGAAGCTCAACACAGTGCAGACCCCCTACATCTGATCCGACTGTTCGGAATCAGCGACGAGACCGCGATGCGCTACATCACCGCAGCCCACCCCGAACGCACTTCAGCGCTGCCTCGCTAAGCCGCTGCCTCGGAGGATCCGATACCTGGCGAAAATTGGCGGACGGAAGTTGACGCCGCAGGGGCTGTATATGGGTGTAGCCGACTGGCAGAGAACGCTATTCGAGTAGTCGACATTCGGTCGGGTTGAGGGCGGTTCGTCACTGACCGTGGTCGCCGAGGGCGTAGCGGTTCCAGGTGCCGCCTGCCTGGGCGAGGTGCCGGCGGGCGGTGGTGTAGTGGATGCCGAGGGACTCGGCGACCACTGGGGCGGGTGCTTGGAGCACTGGGCCGTGTTTCGAAAGTGGGTCCACCGGCGGGAACCACACCAGGCTGTCGTGTCGTGGTCGAAGGCTCCAAAGGTCGGGTCGCGGATGATGAACGCGCGGTCAGAGTCGATCGCACAGATGCCGGCGTTCAGAGACTCGTGTCGGCGTGTCCGTCTCGGCAGTGGTCGTCGTATCGTGCAGTGATGGATCGTCAGTTGCCCGAGGGATTGTCCTTGCTTGTCCGTACCGACTTTTCGGATGATGCCCTGTGGCAGGAGGTGTTGCGCTCGACCGTCGACGAGGATGAAGACGAGGACGAGTACTACCCGCAGTTCACGGTGGTCGACGATCCGCAGTTCGATGGCCTGACCATCGACGGGCTGTTGAAAGTGGCTCGGCCGGACCAGTTCTATGTTTTTGTGGCGGACAGTCGAACGATGACCGATCCGGAGCATCCGCTGCTGGTGGTGGACACTGGCAGGGAGTCGACGGGGCACCTTCGCGGTCAACATGTGCGGGTGACGCAGCCGGTGATCGAGGCTGTGGAGTCGAATCTGTCCATCGCGAACATGGACTTCGTCGACTTCGTTCAGGCCGCGGAAGCCGACGGCGTGTACCGCGGCGCGGATCTCCGGGCGAAACAGCCCGAGGTGCAGAGCGTTGCGCTCTCGGTGGTACGGGATGCTGTTGCCCGCCAGAGCGGCGATCCGCTCTTCGCGCGTCTTCTGCACGATATCGACTCCGGTGAAATCAGTGGGACGACAATCCCTGTCACTCTGGATTTCGATATGGACACGTATCGGGAGAATACGCGCAAGCCTATCGATGTCGACGTGTGGCGAGCCGAGGGGAAGGAAGAGTTTCTTCAGGCGATCAGCGAGGTGCCGCGTGCGTCGACCTTTCGGCTGACGGCGTACGGACGCTTCATCTGGGACGTCGTCGCCGATCCGGCCACGTTGGAGCCGGTCGCTGCGTACAAGATGGTCAGGACGGTTGATTCGGAGTGAGCGCCGGTGGTTGGGCGGGTCTTGCCCAACCACCGGTCGTGTCGGTCAGGAGATGGCGAACTCACCGATGACGGTCGTACCGTCCGTGTCGTAGAGCGGGACCGTTCGCGCACCGGGATCGGTGGCCAGGGCCTGCTCGGGGGTTGCCGCGGGTCCGCCGAGTGCATCCTTATGGATGTACCCGATTTCGCCGTTCGTGCCGATCGCGGCGATCAGGTCGGGAAGGTCTGCGTCGGAATCGATTCCTTCGCCGGATCCGAACGACTGCCCCCGATTGTTGGTTCCGGTTTCGATGTCGATGGTCTCGGCGACCTGGGCGCGGGCACTGAGCGGTGCAGGAACGTCGAAGTACAGCGGGTCGGTCGGGAAGGTGACGTACTCCTTGTAAGTGCTGACACCGTCCCACGCGGCGACGAATCCGTGGCTGTTGTACCACCCGGTTCCGCACACCGCGGTGGTGCCCACCATCATCTGGGGGGCGGGGCGGACGTTGTAGCGGTAGTCGATGGCCTGGCAGAGGACGCCGCTCTTGAACAATCGGGCACGGGCGCCGAGTCCGGCGGGAGCGACGTCGTTACCGGCGACCGTCCACACCTTGGATTGGGCGACCAGGTTGGGGTCGTTGATGATCGTCGACTGGTGTAACAGCAGGTTCCCGTTGACCGGAAGCGTTGCTCCGACCCAGCCGCTGAGGGTGTCCGCCCCCGCAATGCCAGGAGCAGCGAGCAACGCTGCTCCGGCGAGCGCGCCAGCAGCCAGAGCAGATTTCAGATTGCGTCGAGTCATGTTGAACTCCTTCATGGGTTGTGGTGGGTCCGGTGGAGCCGGCTACGTCGTGCTGACGGTGAATGCATCGCCGGTCATGATTCGGTTGAGCCGGTAGAACGAGGCCATGAGATCTCCCTGCGCGGAGTTTTCAGTTTTGGGTACCCAGGCGATACTCGATGTGGCGCCGCCTTCAGCTGTCGATGCGAAGGGATACTCGTCGCACTCAGGATTGACCATGGTGGGGTCTGGCGGGCCCAGCGCTGACGTCCGCGCCGTACTGCATGCGGCTGCTCGGTTCGCGTCTCGGGTGCCTGAATCGGTGCGGTGCAGCGGGCTACCCAGCTGTCCCCGTCCCGTCGCGGACTGATCTGCTGAGATGTTCGCTGCGATATAGGGGTAGGCCGAGCTGTAGTAGGCGACGTTGGGGGTGTAGTCCGGGTTCACACATCCGGTACCGCCGTTGACCTCTTGTGCCTTGTCGCACCGCAGAGTTTGCGATGCGGCCTTGTAGGTCGGGCCCGGAGTGACCGGCTGCGCGGGTGTGTGCGACTGGTACGAGTACGTGAATTCGGTCCGATCGGTGTTGATCGTCGCCAGGGGAGCGAAGTATGGCTCCTGCACGATCTCGTTGCTCTGATCGGTCAACGGCATGCTGAAGTTCAGGATCTCCTCGTAGACGGCATCGGACGGGTGCGCGCCGACAGTGAAATCCAGGGTTCCTGGTACCGGTGTTCCCCACGTAGCGAGAGTCAAGACTTCACCGACCACCATCGACCGTTGAAGGCCATACTGGGAGTTGACGTTCAGCTGGATGTAGACACTCCACACGCCGGTGATCACCTCGGGCGCACCGGGATTGGCCTTGGTGAACTGTTCAATCCGTTCCGTGTACGTCTCGCACGAGGTGTAGCGGTGACGGTCGCAGGGCGGCAAGGTGCTCTGGATCTGTGCACGCGCCTGCTCATTGATCGGGGGACCGGGAACATGCCGCTCGTAGAGTATTGGAGCATCCGGCGCCGTGGTGGTCGGCTGCGCAACGGCTATCCCGCCGCCGGCCACCATCAACGCGGCGGTGAGCGCAACAGCTGAGCTCCACCGTGTCCGCCAGCCGGCGCCGATTCTTCGTTTGCTCAAGTGTGTCCTCCCCATCTGAATTTGGACAGACCTCACCTAGGAAATCGGAATAGCACTGAGAGCAAGGGGTTTTCGGTCCCCACCGACCCGAGCTCTCCGCGAGGTCACTGGTCACTAGCTGTGACCTTCCTGAGCTTCACGGAAAACTGCTCGATCTTCTTGAATGGGACATGCGAGTCGCGGTCAGGTTCCGGTTACAGTTCGTACCGCTCAGTAAAGAAGCCGGCGGCCGGCAGTAACCATGCACAAGGCCACGGCGATGAGTTGGAGGCAGCTGGTAGCGGCGACCGCGGCCCTAATACGGTCCTCATCGACGACTGCGGCGGACACCTGCCAGATCTTCCGGGAATGGGGCGGATCGGCCAACCGCTTCACCGAGCCCGGAAAACAGCGCGCCGATATCGCGCACTTGCTGCCCGAACTCGCTGGCATCTGATCACCAGCAGCGACGCCAATGCTGGGGCCACGAACTCGCCCGCACACCGGGGCTGGTTCTGGAACGAACGAGCGGGTTCAGCCTTCAGCTGCTACAGGATCCCGGAACCCGCGCGCTTTGTGCTGTGCATCGTGCTCGTCGCGACCTACAACATCGCGCACTACGGCCTGCTCACCTACATGCCGACCTACCTGTCGAGCACGCTCGGGTACGACGAGACACACGGTCTGCTGCTGATGATCGTGGTGATGGTCGCGATGATGGCCGTGATCACCCGGGTCGGCGCCCTCTCCGACCGGGTGGGCCGAAAGCCGCTGCTGCTCATCGGTTTCATCGGGTTCTTCACCCTGTCACTACCCGCCTATCTGCTGATCGGTCAGGGTGGCTACCTGCCGGTGATCGTCGGACTCGCGACGCTCGGTGCGCTGCTGCTGCTGTTCGTCGGCGTGTTCCCGTCGGTCCTGCCCGCACTATTTCCCACCGGGGTCCGGTACGGCGCGCTCGCGATCGCGTACAACCTCGCGGTGTCGCTGTTCGGCGGCACCACCCCGCTCGCGATCACCGCGCTCGAGGGCGCGACCGGGAGCAATCTGGTTGCGCCGATCTACATGATGGGTGCTGCACTGATCGGCGGGGTGGCGGTCCTCCTCATCCCGGAAACCGCCCGCCGCCCACTCGAGGGCTGCGCACCCGCCGTGGAGACCGAGTCCGAGGCGCGAATCATCCTGCGCCGCATCCGCACACGAACCGCACGGGCAACGTCCGGACTGCCGCGCCGTGCGGTGCCGGCCGACCACACCTGAGCGATCGCCGCGCGGAGGCACCGGCCAGGGACCTACCCTGGGCCGATGTCCCCGCGTGTGACCGTCCTCGGCAGCGTCAACATCGATCTCGTCACCACCACCCCGACCCGCCCGGCGGGCGGCGAGACGGTGCTCGGCACCGGCTTCACGACCGGCCCCGGCGGCAAGGGCGGCAACCAGGCAATCGCCGCGGCGCGCGCAGGCGCACGGGTCGCCTTCCTCGGCGCGGTGGGCACCGATGCCTTCGCCCCGCAACTCCGCGACGCGCTTGAGGCGGGCGGGGTCGATGTGACGCTGCTCCGGGAGGCGTCGGGCCCGAGCGGCGTCGCCGCGATCACCGTCGACGCCGGGGGTGAGAATTCGATCGTCGTCGTTCCCGGCGCCAACGCCGCCATGGAGGCGCTGACCGACGAGGAACTCGACCGGATCGCGGGCTCGGACGTGCTGCTGTGCCAGTTGGAGATCCCGCTGCCGACGGTCACCGCCGGCGCCGCCAACGCCCATGCCGCAGGAGTCACCGTGTTTCTGAATCCGTCACCGGCGCAGCAGCTTCCGGCTGCCCTACTCGACAACGTCGACGTCCTGATCGTCAACGAGACCGAGGCCGTCCAGCTGGGTGACGCCGCCCTGGCCCGGGTGCCGCACCTGATCACCACCCTCGGTGGTCACGGCGCCCGCTGGCGCGGACCGGACGGCGCCGCCGTGCCCGCCGCAGCGCCCGCCGTCGCCGTCGCCGACACGACCGGCGCGGGCGACGCGTTCGCGGGCACGCTCGCGGCCTGTTGGCACCTCGGGCCCGCGACGGCCCTGCGCCGCGCCGTCGCGGCAGGCGCGCTGGCGACCACCCGCCCCGGCGCGGCCGCGTCCTCCCCCACCGCCGCCGAGGTGGACGACCTGCTCGCGCGACACCCCGGCCCCAATCCGGCGCGCCAGTAGTTCGCGTGGCATAGCATCGCCCCACCGCGGCCCGAGTGAGCCAGATCACAGGTCGCCGATCGGGACGGAGCACGGATGAACCGAACAGTTGCGGGCCCCACCCTCGCGGACCTCGCGTTCCGCGCCGCCGACGCGTACGGCGACCGACCCGCCGCGCAATGGCAGGACGCGCCGGACCGGTGGGACCAGTTCAGCTACCGCGACCTCGCCGACCGGGTGACGGATTTCGGCGCGGGCCTGATCGACCGCGGCCTCGACGCTGGCGACCGGGTCGCGGTCCTGGCCACGACCCGCCCCGACTGGTCGATCGCCCACCTGGGGATCGTCGCGGCAGGCGGCGTCCACGTGTCGGTGTACCCCACCAACTCCGCCGAGGAGTGTGCGTGGGTGGTGGGCAACTCGGAGGCCCGCGGCATCGTGTGCGAGAACGCCGACCAGGTCGCACAGATCACCGCCGTCCGAGACCGGCTTCCCGCACTGGAGTGGATCGTGATCCTCGACGGTGCGGCGGAGGGCGCAACCGGGGCCGACGAGATCCGCCGCCGCGGCCGGGCCGCCGGCGCCGAGAAACTCCGCCGCCGCGCGGCCGCCGTCGAGCCTGCGGATCCCTACGTGTTCATGTACACCTCCGGGACGACCGGCCCGCCGAAGGGCTGCGTGCTCACGCACGGCAACTACCGCGCGATCATGACCGCGAACCTCACCCTCGACGAACTCGAGGGTGACACCTCCGACAAGGACATGGTCCTGTACCTGTTCCTGCCGCTCGCGCACGCGTTCGCCCTGCTGTTCCAGCTCCTCACGTTCGACCGCGGCGGCATCATCGCCTATTGGGGCGGTGACACCACCCGGATCGTCGCCGAGGTGATGCAGACCCGGCCCACCCACCTGCCCTCGGTGCCACGCGTGTTCGAGAAGGTGTACACCCTCGCGGTCGGTTCCAAGCCTGCCGAGGAACGGGACCGCATCCTCGCCGCCGCGGCGCTCGGCGTCCGGGTCCGCGACCTGGAGCAGGCCGGCGAACCGGTCCCCGACGATCTCCGGGCCGGGTTCGACGCCGCCGAGTCCGCCCTATTCCAGGGCGTGCGGGCGCTGTTCGGCGGGAACCTCGACCTGGCGATCACCGGTGCGGCCCCGATCTCGAAGGACATCCTGGAGTTCTTCTACGGCTGCGGCGTCCCGCTGATGGAGGGCTTCGGGATGACCGAGACCTCCACCGGTGCAACGGTGAACACCACCCGACACCACCGGTTCGGCACCGTCGGCCGCACGCTGCCCGGCGTCGAGGCGCGGATCGCCGACGACGGCGAACTGCTCCTCAAGGGCGCGAACATCTTCCAGGGCTACTACAAGATGGCGGACGCGTCGTTCGGCGCGATCGTCGACGGATGGCTGCACACCGGCGACCTCGCGTCGATCGACGGGGACGGCTACGTCTCGATCATCGGCCGCAAGAAGGACATCATCGTCACCTCCGGCGGCAAGAACCTGACCCCGGCGAACCTGGAGAACGACCTCAAACGGTCGCCGTGGATCAGTCAGGCCGTGATGTACGGCGACCGCCGCCCCTACCCGGTGGTGCTGGTGACCCTGGACCCGGAAACGGTGCTGCCATGGGCGCAGGCACAGGGCCTGCCGGACACGATCGCCGCCCTCGCGCAGCATCCGTCCGTCGTCGACCTCGTCCGGCAGGCGGTGGACGCCGCGAACGCGGCACTCGCACCCCCCGAACAGGTCAAGAAGTTCACCATCGCCCGCCGCGACCTGTCCCAGGAGACCGGCGAGCTGACCCCGACGCTGAAGATCAAACGGACGGTGGTCTGCGCGAACTTCGCCGCCGAGTTCGAGGCGATGTACGCGGACTGAGGCGCGAGGTCAGTCCAGCCACTCCAGCGCGGCCGCCACCAGCGCCGCAACCCCGGTGTCCAGGGTGGGGCGGATCACCGGGGCGAACCGCGGGGAGTGGTTGGACGGCAGCGGCGTTCCATCGGTTGTCTCGAATCCGCCGATGAACCAGTAGGCGAGCGGAATCCCGAGTTCGGTGGCCAGGTCGCCGACATCCTCGCTGCCCGCGACCGGGCCGATCTCGAACACCTTGTCGTCGCCGAGCAGCCCGCGCAGCGCCCCGAGCGTTCGGCCGGTCGCGTCGGGGTCGTTCACGGTGAGCGGAAAGCTGTTCAACTCGGTGATCTCCGGCCGCTTCGGTGCGCCGGACGCGTCCGCCTCGGCGTTCGCGATCCGGGTGATCCCGGCGGTGAGCTGCTCGGCGACACGGGTCTCGAACGCGCGGGTGTTGACCTTGAGCACCGCCTCGTCCGGGATGACGTTTTCCTTGGTGCCGGACTGGAACGACCCGACGGTGACCACGGCGGGGTCGGTGGGCGACACCTCCCGCGAGACCAGGGTTTGCAGCCGCAGCACCGTCGACGCACCCATCACCACCGGATCAATGGCCTGGTCGGGCATCGACCCGTGCCCACCGCGTCCGAACATCCTGATCTGCACGCTGCTGGCGGCCGCCATCGCGGTGCCCGGGCTGGCGAATACGGTGCCGACCGGGCCGGGCATCACGTGCTGTCCGAGCACCACCGACGGCGCCGGGATCACCGAGTACAGCCCGCCGTCGATCATCGCGCGGGCACCGTCGCCGAGCTCCTCCGCAGGCTGGAACAGCGCGATCAGCGTCCCCGACCAGTGTTCGCCCCCGCGGGCGAGGAGGTCGGCGGCACCGAGCAGGCAGGCGACGTGCATGTCGTGCCCGCAGGCGTGCATCACCGGCACCGTCTCCCCCGCCGCGGTCACCGCGGACGCCGTGGACGCATAGTCCAGGCCGGTGTCCTCCCGAACGGGCAGGGCGTCCATGTCCGCACGCAGCAGCACCACCGGGCCGTCCCCGCGCCGCAGGACCCCGACCACGCCGGTTCCGCCGATGCCGCCGGTCACCTGATAGCCCGACGCCGCGAGACGCTCCGCGACGAGGGCCGCGGTGCGGTGCTCGGCGTGCGACAGTTCGGGGTGCGCGTGCAGGTGCCGATACAGGTCGGCGAGATCGTCGGCGATGGCGTCGAATCCGGCGAGGACGGGATGCGCGGTCAGGTTCATCGTCCAGGCGTACCATGCCGGTTCCGCGTTCGCGCGGATCTCGCCGCCGATTCCCCAGCCGGTTCGCCCGGTCGAGCGTGTCGGTCCCGTCCGGCACGATGGACGGCATGACCTCAGCGACCACCGATCTCCGTGCCGACGCCGAAGCCCTGCTGCGGGAACTCGCGGGCCCCGCCGCCCGGCTGCGGGACGACCAGTGGCTGGCCATCGAGGCGCTGGTCGTGCACCGGCGGCGCGCCCTCGTCGTGCAGCGCACCGGCTGGGGCAAGTCCGCGGTGTACTTCATCTCCGCGAAACTGCTCCGGGCCAGGGGTCACGGCCCGACGGTGATCGTGTCGCCGCTGCTCGCGCTGATGCGCAACCAGGTCGACTCGGCGCAGCGCGCCGGGGTGCGCGCGGCGACCATCAACTCCGGGAACATGACCGAGTGGGACGAAATCCACCAGCGCATCGCGGACCGCGAGGTGGACGTGCTGCTGGTCAGCCCGGAGCGGCTGAACAACCCGGATTTCCGGGATCAGGTGCTGCCCTCGCTCGCCGCGGACGCGGGCCTGGTGGTCGTCGACGAGGCCCACTGCGTCTCCGACTGGGGCCACGACTTCCGGCCGGACTATCGCCGCATCCGCACCCTGATCGCCGAACTCGGTGACGGGATTCCGGTGCTCGCCACCACCGCGACCGCGAACGACCGGGTGGTCGCGGATGTGTCGGCGCAGCTCGGTGTCGGCGGCACCGAGACACTGGTGCTGCGCGGCGGCCTTGAGCGGGAGTCGCTGTCGCTGTCGGTGGTTCGCATCGACGAGGCGACGAAGCGTGCGGCATGGCTGGGGCAGCGCCTGAGTTCGCTGCCCGGCTCCGGGATCATCTACACCCTCACGGTGTCGGCGGCGCGGGAGCTCGCCGAGCTGCTTACCGAGCAGGGGCACGCGGTCGCGGCATACACCGGGCAAACCGAAACCGCGGAACGCGAGCAGCTCGAATCGGACCTGCTCGGCAACCGGGTCAAGGCACTGGTCGCGACGTCGGCACTCGGGATGGGCTTCGACAAGCCGGACCTCGGGTTCGTCGTGCATCTCGGCGCTCCCTCGTCGCCGATCTCGTACTACCAGCAGGTCGGCCGCGCAGGCCGGTCCACCGACCGAGCCGAGGTCGTGCTGTTGCCCGGACATGAGGACCGGCAGATCTGGAGCTACTTTGCGTCCGTGGCCTTCCCTCGCGAGCCGGTGGTGCGCCGGGTGCTTGCGGTCCTCGACCCGGAACGTCCGCAGTCGACGCAGGCGCTCGAGCCATTGGTCGAGCTGAACCGGTCCCGGCTGGAGATGGTGCTCAAGGTCCTCGACGTCGACGGGGCGGTACGCCGGGTGCGCGGCGGCTGGATCGGCACCGGCCAGCCGTGGGAGTACGACGCCCCGCGCTACGAGCGGCTCGAGCAGGCCAGGACGGCCGAGCAGCAGGCGATGATCGACTACCAGAGCACCTCGATGTGTCGGATGGAGTTTCTGCGCCGCCAACTCGACGACCCGCTGCTCACCGACGCACCCGCGCCGTGCGGACGCTGCGACACGTGCACCGGGGCCACCGTCGACACCAGCGTGGATGACGACGCGGTCACCCGGACGCGGGCCCGTCTCGACCGACCCGGAGTCGACCTCGCGCCCCGCAAGCAGTGGCCCACCGGTCTGTCGAAACTGGGAATCTCGTTGTCCGGGAAGATCACCGACGGACCGGAGACCGGGCGGGTGATTGGCAGGCTCTCCGACCTCGGCTGGGGCCCGCGGTTGCGTTCGCTGCTCGACGCGCCCGACGGCCCGATCCCGGACGCCGTCGTCGACGCCGCGATCCGGGTCCTCGCCGCCTGGGACTGGGAGGTGCGTCCGGCGTCGGTGGTCGCGCTCGAGTCCGAGACCCGGCCGCAGCTGGTGGCGTCGCTCGCGTCCCGGCTCGCCGAGGTCGGCCGGTTGACCGACCTGGGCGTCCTGCACCGCACCCCCGGCCACCCGCCGGTGTCGGCGGCGAACTCGGCGTATCGGGTCGCCGGGCTGGTGGGCGGATGGACCGCGCCGGACCTGGCCGCGGTGGAGGGGCCGATCCTCCTGGTCTCTGATGTCACCGACACGGGGTGGACCCTGACGGTTGCGGCACGGGAACTGCGGTCCGCCGGGGCCGACGGGGTCCTCCCGTTCGCACTCGCGTGCGTGAGCTGAATCCGCGTTCGCGGGCAATGGATATCGCCGGAAACCACCCCGGCGATACAGCAATGTGACACACCTCACAACCACTGTCTCACCTGCATCGAAACAGTCGTGTCGCAACCGGTCTCGAACGAAGGAGGTGAAACCGTCACGCTCCCGTTGTTACGTTCGGATTGCATATGAGCCCAGCAACGGAGAGCAGTACCCCAACCCTGTCACCTCAGCCGCCGACACCGATGGACGTCCCGAGGCACGAGACGGTCGCCTGCCGCAGGCCGACGATCGCGGACGGAACCAGGATGTGGGAGATCGCCCGCGACTCGCGCGTGCTCGACCTCAACTCCAGCTATGCGTACCTCATGTGGTGTCGGGACTTCCACGACACTTCCACCATCGCCGAAGTCGACGGTGACGTCGCCGGATTCGTCACCGGATTCGTCCGACCGGACGACCCGCAGACCGTGTACGTGTGGCAGGTCGCCGTCGACGAGAACGCCCGCGGACGAGGGGTCGCCGCCGCGATGCTCGGCAATCTCCTCGATCACCTCGCCCACCAGGGCGTCACCCGCCTCGAAACGACCATCAGTCCGGACAATTTCGCGTCCATCGCGTTGTTCACGGCGTTGGCCCGCAACCGCTACACCTCGATCACGAAGCGAGAACTGTTCACCCCCAGTCACTTTCCCGATACGCATGATTCCGAAGAGCTCTACGTCGTCGGGGACGAGAGCACCGAAGGAGCGCGATAGATGACCACCGCAATCAACACCAGCATTTTCACCACCCTCGAGTCCGAGGTCCGCAGCTACAGCCGGTCCTGGCCGACCGTGTTCGAGTCCGCCCGCGGAGCATGGCTGCGGGCCGAGGACGGCCGCGAGTACCTCGATTTCTTCGCAGGCGCAGGCGCACTCAACTACGGACACAACAACCCCGTCCTCAAACGCGCCCTCATCGACTACCTCGAATCCGACGGCATCACCCACGG
>NZ_JBSGXD010000035.1:0-35323 GCF_053609225.1 Rhodococcus sp. NPDC054953
GTGTGGGAGAGTAGGACACCGCCGTACATTACTTGTTCGGGAGCCCCGGAACTTGACCCCTTTTGGGGGGTTGGGTTCCGGGGCTTTCGGCGTTTCCGGGGGTGGGTCGCCCGGTGGGGTGGGTGTGTGCACGCGGCAGAAGCCGTGTGCGCAGGGGGGATGTCGGGTTCGCGGGGGTGTTGAGCGCGGAACACGGGTGTGGGTGCGGCAGAAGGTATGTGCACACGACCGCTGCCGGGTGCGCACGGGTATTGCTGGCCTCGCCTCCGGGCGCACGCGACCGCTGGCATGCATCACGCAGACGAGGTGTGCACACGGGAAATGTGGCGTCCGCGGGGGTGTTGCGCGTCGAATACCGGTGTGCACGCGGCAGAAGCCGTGTGCACACGGGGGTGCACTCGCACGCGCCCGGTGCGCGCCGAACCCCGCTGCGCGCATCCCACCCCTTCCACGGGCACCCATCAGCTGTGTGCACACGCGGGATGCGGTGTTCGCGGGGGTGTTGAGCGCGGAACACTGGTGTGCACGCCGCAGAAGCCGTGTGCACAGCGCGGGTGACCACGCCGCTGCCACCAGCCCGACTACGGACCCAGCGACGACACCGCCCACTGACGGCGACCGCCAGCCAACGCATGCGACGGCGACACCGCAGGTGTGCACACGCCCACTGCCGCGTCCGCAGACAGATTGCGCGCCGAACACCGGTGTGCACGCGGCAGAAGCCGTGTGCACACGCCCGCTGCCGGGTCGGCACGGGTATTGCTGGGCCTCGCCTCGGGGGCACACGCGACCGCTGGCATGCATCACGCAGACGAGGTGTGCACACGGGAAATGCGGCATCCGCGGGGGTATTCAGCGCCGAACACTGGTGTGCACGCGGCAGAAGCCGTGTGCACAGGGAGGATGTGGTGTCCGCGGGGGTGTTGAGCGCCGAACACTGGTGTGCACGCGGCAGAAGCCGTGTGCACAGGGGGGATGTGGTGTCCGCGGGGGTGTTGAGCGCCGAATACCGGTGTGGGCGCTGCAGAAGCTATGTGCACATGGGGAATGCGGAGTATCCGTGTGCACGCAGCAGGACCTGTGCGCACAGGGGCAGCGCCGCGCGCACATGGGTGTGGTGTGGACTAGGAGGCTACTCGTCGTAGAGGCTGCCGAACTCGTGTGCGTCGACGAGCCGCTTCGGCGCGGTCAGGCACCAGGCTTCGGTGACGAGCTCGAGGAGTTCGTCGGATTCGATGCCCTCCAGATGGACGACGATCCAGCCGAACTGGCCGGCGGTGAACTGGATCTCGAACACCTCGGGGCGCTCGGCGACCAACGCAATCTGTTCGTCCAGGGTCGCCTTCAGCCCGACGGTTCGGGTCTTCTCCCAGATGTAGCCGTAGCCCTTGCCGCAGACCTTCAGCGCGGTCCAGTTCCCGGCATCGACCTGCTCGGTCTCGGGCAACGTGTCCAGCATCGCGATGAAGCCGTCGAGGGTCACACTCATGCCCCACGTCTACCAGAGGTGTCCGACATCCAGCCTTCCATACCCGGGGTATCGGATAGCCGCGCGCGGCGTTATAGTTGCGGAATGCAACACGGTACTGCCGTCGCTCGGGTCCACGACGAACTCGTGCACCTTGTTCGGCAGCTGATGACGGGGGATCGGGGTGGTGACGGAGCCCCGTCGTTCGCCCAGCATTCGGTGTTGTCGTACATCGACCGCAGCCCCGGCTGCCGCGCGACGGAGATCGCCGACGCGTTCGGGGTGCACCGCTCCACGGTGTCCCGGCAGATCCGTGGATGCGTGGACAGCGGCTGGGTCGTTGCCGAACCGGGGCCGGTGCGGACGGGGCACCCGCTCACGCTCACCGATGCCGGGCGCAGCGTGCTGGCAGCGGCGGGTGTGCGCCGCCGGAGCGAGGTCGCCGGCCGCGTCGAGGACTGGACCGACTCCGACATCGCGCTATTCGCCGACCTTCTGCACCGCTTTCGCGTGCCGACCCCCACGCCCGACAACGACACGACCGGAGGCGCTCCGCATGCGTGAGTACGCGACGACACCCACCTTCACGATCGCCGACGACGACGCCCTCGTCCGGACCGTGTACTCCCACGCCGACACGACCCCGGACCTCGTGCTGTTCTCCCGCCCGCGCGGCGACCGGTGGGTTGACGTCACGGCCGCCGAGTTCGCGGACCTGGTCACCGGCGTCGCGAAGGGGCTGATACAGGGCGGCGTGCAACCGGGGGACCGGGTGGTGCTGCTCTCGGCGACCCGATTCGAGTGGACGCTGCTTGACTTCGCGATCTGGGCGGCAGGTGCGGTGTCGGTGCCGATCTACGATTCATCGTCGGCAGATCAGGTGCAGTGGATCGTCGAGGATGCGGGTGCCAACGTCGCGATCGTCGAAACCTCCTCGCACGCAGAGTACTTCGCTGGCACCGGCGTCCGGGTGCTGGAGATCGAGGACGCAGCTATCGAGACGCTGCTCGCGTCCGGTGCCGATCTGGACGACTCCGCCGTCGAGCAGCGGGTTTCCGCACTGCGGGCCGACGACCCGGCCTCGCTCGTCTACACCTCCGGGACGACGGGGCGGCCCAAGGGATGCGTACTGACGCACCGGAACTTCCTGTCCGAGGTCCGGGGCATCCTCGCGGCGAGCATCGGTGACGTCGCACGCCCAGGGAATCGGATGCTGACGTTCCTTCCGCTCGCGCACGTGCTGGCACGCGCGGTGTCGCTGGCGATGTTCGAGGCGGGCGGTACCCAGGCGCACTGGTCGAACTTCGGCACCATCGTCGGGCAGTTCGATCGGTTCCGGCCGAATGTGATCCTTGGGGTGCCACGGGTTTTCGAGAAGGTCCGCGACGCGGCGGCACAGCAGGCGTCGACGGGTGGCGCGCTGCGGGCACGAGTGTTCGCCTTCGCCGAGTCGACGGCTGTCGAGTACAGCGAGGCAATCGATCGGGGACGGCCGTCAATGCTGTTGCGGTTCAAGCATTTCGTGGCCGATCGCCTGGTGTACTCGAAGTTGCGTGCGGTTCTCGGTGGCGAGTGCTGGTGGGCGATCTCCGGCGGCGGGGCGTTGATGCCGCGGCTCGGACACTTCTTCCGCGGGCTCGGGGTCCCGATCTACGAGGGCTACGGTCTGACCGAGTCCACCGCAGCGCACTGCGTCAACGTCCCGGGTGCACAGCGGATCGGCAGCGTCGGACAACCGCTCGGCGGCAACGCGGTCCGGATCGCCTCCGACGGGGAGATCGAACTGCGCGGTGGTGTCGTGTTCGGCCGCTACTGGAGGAACGAGACGGCCACCGTCGACGTATTCGACGACGGCTGGTTCCGCACCGGCGACCTCGGGTCCCTCGACGAGGACGGCTACCTCACCATCACCGGACGGAAGAAGGACCTCCTCATCACCGCAGGCGGCAAGAACGTGTCGCCGGGGCCGCTCGAGGATCGGATGCGCTCCCACGAACTGGTATCGCAGGCCGTGGTTGTCGGCGACGGCAGGCCGTTCATCGGGGCGCTGGTCACGGTCGACCCGGATGCGTTCGCGCGCTGGCGGTCCGAGAACGGCAAGGGCGGCGAGGCGACGGTCGCGGACCTCCGGGACGATCGCGACCTGCGGGCGGCGGTGCAGCGGGTGATCGACGACGCCAACACCACTGTCTCGCACGCCGAGGCGGTCAAACGTTTCGCGATCCTCGCCAGGGACCTCACCGAGGGGGACGGTGAACTGACCGCGACTCTGAAGATCAAGCGGAACGTGGTTGCGCAGCGCTACGGCGCCGAGATCGACGCGCTGTACTCCTGACTCCGGTCACCACAGGTCGTAGGCGACGTCCGACACGGTGAAGCCGTGGCCGGATCCGCTCTCGCAGGTGACCCCGGCGCGCCGATCGACGGTGCACGTGAACCCCTGCACGCGCAGCGGAGAGCCGTACGGCAGCGCCTTCGCGGGACCGTCGAAGCGGTGGAACGCCGGATCTCCGGTGCTGACAAACTCGCCGGGCTCCCCGGTGACGACCCGGATCGCGTTGGGGATGGTCGTTCCCGGGCCGCTGGGTGCTGGCACCCGCGGCGCGGTGCCAGGGAGACTGCCGTGACAGCCGGCGACCGGGGCCGGAGTGGTGATCACCGCGCACTCGAACTTCCCGCTGGGACTGGTGAAGTAGTACGAGCCGCCCGCCTCGCCCAGGTAGTCGGCGACCTGCGCGGCGGGTGCGAGGCTGGGGGTCACGGAGGTCGACCGCGTGGTCGTCGCCGCCGGGGCTGGTGCGGTCGTGGTGCCGGGACCGGGCTGCTCCGCGGCCGGGCCTGCGGCCCCGTCGACGGTGTTCGCGCAGCCCCCGACCACGCTCAGGGTGGTGAGCAGCAGGATGATTCGGGTGGTGCGCACGTCGGTCATGGTAGGGGACCGTCGCGGACCGGCCGGTCGGGAGTCCGTGTCGCGCGCACCTGCTCCCCGTGCCGGGTTGGTACGTTGGCGATGAGTGACCGCGACGGAAGGGAGGCTGTCGTGCACACCGACGAGACCAGTGCCGTCACGGGACCGCGAACGCTGACGGTTCGGGTGGCGGACGGCGCGGTGCGTGGTCACGCGGCGGGCTCGGTGTTCGCGTGGATGGGCGTGCCGTATGCGACGGCAGGACGCGATCGGCGGTTCCGCCGCGCGGCACCCGCCCGGGCGTGGGATGGCGAACGCGACTGCCGTGACCGCGGGCCGATCGCGCCGCAGGCCAAGGCAATGCAGGTTCCGATCGACCCGGGCCTGGCGCAGGACGAGGGCTGCCTGTCCCTGAATGTGTGGGCGGCACGCCCCGCCGAGGAGCCGCGGCCGGTGATGGTGTGGATCCACGGCGGCGCGTACTGCGTGGGGGCATCTTCCCAGACCGTGTACGACGGTCGCAGACTCGCCGAGACCGGGGATCTGATCGTGGTCACCGTCAACTACCGGCTCGGGGTGTTCGGGTTCCTCGACCTGTCGTCCTTCGGGGAGGGGTTCGAGCCCAACCTCGGGTTGTGGGACCTGGTGACCGCACTGGAATGGGTGCGGGACAACATCTCCGCGTTCGGCGGCGACCCGGGGAATGTGACCGTGTTCGGTGAGTCGTCGGGTGCCGGGGCGATCACGACGCTGATGACCGCACCGCGCGCGGAGGGACTGTTCCACCGCGCGATCGCCCAGAGCGCCCCCGCGACCTCCGTGTACGGCGCGGTGCGGGCGGCCGCCGTCGCGTCCCGGTTCCTCGAACTGGCCGGGGTCGCACCGTCCGAGGCCGACCGCCTCCACGAGTTGCCGGTCGAGGACCTGCTCCGTGCCGGGGACGAACTCCTCGACGAGATCGTCACCACGGTGCCCGGCACGCTGGCGATGGCGCCGGTTGTCGACGGTGACCTGGTGCCCCGCTACCCGGTCGCCGCGTTTCAGAAGGGGGTCGCACATCGGATCCCGCTGATCATCGGAACGAACCGGGACGAGGCGTCGATCTTCCGGCTCACACGATCCCCGATCCTGCCGGTGACGGCGGACACGGTGACGCAGATGTTCGCGGCGATCGCCGACGACCACCCGGACATGCCGCCGTCCCGGATCGCCGAGGTCATCGCAGCCTACCCGGACTACACGAAACCGACCGGGGCGATGGCGATCTCGCGTGACGCCGCATTCCGGATGCCGTGCCTGTGGATCGCGGACGCACACTGTCGGCACTCGCCGACATGGGTGTACCGCTTCGACCACGCAACCCCGATGCTCCGGGCGGCGCGCGTCGGGGCCGGCCACGCCACGGAATTGCCGTACGTATTCGGCAATTTCGGCACCCTCAATATGGACCCGACGTTCTGGCTCGGCGGCCGCAGGAGCGCCGTTCAGGTGTCCGGGCGCGTGCAGCGGCGGTGGCTCGCGTTCGCCGCATACGGCGTTCCGGCGGCGTTGGACGCGTCGAAGCACTGGGCTCCCTACACCGAGGAGGGCCGCTCGACCCTGCTGATCGACAAGACCGACACCCTCGTCCCCGACCCGGATGCGGCGTTGCGGGCCGCGTGGGGCAACGAGGTGATGGGGTTCAGCTGACCGGCGGGGTGTCGAGTTCCCGCAGCGCGGGCAGGCCGATGCAGGCCACGCCGAGCACGCACACCGGGATCGCCAACGCGAAGAACGTCGGCTGCAGGCCGACCGCGTCGATCATCGGGCCAGCGAACAGGTAGCCGAGCGGGCCGGCCGCATAGGCGGTGGAGGTCATCACCCCGACGACGCGGCCGCGCATGTGCTCGGGGCTGCGGGTCTGCATGGCGTAGTTGGCAATCGGGCCAACCGGCCCGAACACGAGTCCGACCAGGACGGCGAGGGACAGGGTCAGCCACAGCGGCGGCAGGAAGGCCATCCCCACCATGCAGAGGCCGAGCACGGTCACCGCGACGAGCATCAGGGTGCGCCGCCGGATCCGTGCCGCCAGCGACCCGTACGCCAGTGCGCCGACGACCCCGCCGACGCTCATCGCCATCAGTACCCATCCCAGCTGCGCGGGCTGCTCGAGGTCGGCGAAATGCACCGGGAACAGGACGCTCTCGACCGGCAGGTACAGCGCAACGATCGCCATGTCGACGAGGGCCAGGGTGCGGAGCAACTTGTTGCGCCACACGAACTTCAGGCCCTCCACGGTGCCCGACCACATCGACGCTGGTCGCGACTCCCGGTCGGGTGGGCCCGCGCCGTCGAGACGAAGGAACGCGATCGTCACGATCGATCCGGCGAAGCAGAGTGCGGTCACCCATAGTGTGCTCACCGGCCCGAGCGTCGCGATCAGCACGCCGCCGACGCCGGGGCCGATCAGATACGCGACGTTGTAGTTCGCCTCGTACAGACTGTTGACCCGGTCCAGCCGCCACCCCGACGCGGTGGTCGCCGCGGGCAGCATCGACTCGCGGGCGGAGATGCCCGCCGGGTCGAAGGCGGCCCCGAGCGCGGCCAGGACCGCGATCAGCGGCACCGACAGCCCGATCGTCGCCGACGAGATCGGGATCAGGGCAACCGACAACGCGGACAGCACATCGGAGACGAGGGAGGTGCGGCGACGGCCGAACCGGTCCACCACCGTCCCCGAGAACAGCGACGACAGCAGCAGCGGCAGGGTCGCCGCTCCGGCGACAACGGCAGCGTCGGTGGCCCGTCCCGTCTGCTGCAGCACCAGCCACGGCAACGCGACGATCGTGATGCCGTTGCCGGTCGCCGACAGCAGGGTGGCGAGGTTGACCAGCAGCAGCGGCATCAGTCGGCGGGTCGCCGTCGACGTGGTCATGTCGGGACTCTTTCAGGACGGAGGAGACATGAGTCGACGCTAGCCCGCCGCGCGCCGACGCGCGAACCGTTTTCCGGCGCAGGCTCAGTGCCCGCCGGACTCGATTCCGAGCCGCTCGCACGCCGCGTGGTACAGCGCGACCACCTCGGTGCGGATCGAGGCCCGGTCGGTGACCGGCCCGAGCCACGGCACCCGCACCGGCCGTTCGGTGCCGTCGACCGTCGCCACCCACTCGCCCGCGGTGGTGTCCAGCCCGGTCATCCGGGCCGCGGTGGCATCGGGTTCGGCGAAAGCCCGCACGATCGCGAGATTGTCGGTGGCGTGATCGCCGTTCATGTGGCCGGTGACCGCGGCAATCACCGCGTCGTCGAAGTCGCTCATGGCGCAAGCCTACGGTGGGCCCGTCCGGGCGGCGGGGTCGGTGGCGTGCGCCTACGCTCGACGTCATGACCCGTCCCGCCATTGCCGTGGACTACACGGTGCTCGACTGCCCCGACCCGGCGGCGCTCGCCGGGTTCTATCGCGCCGTGCTCGGCTGGCGCCTCACCCGATCCGAGGACGACTGGGTGATCCTGCAGGGCCCCGGTGAGCTGCGGCTGGCGTTCCAGCAGGCCCCCGACTTCATACCGGTCGACTGGCCGGCGCACGGGGTCCGGATGCATCTGGACCTCGTCGTCGACGACATGGACGCGGCGGAGCGGTGGGTGCTGGGGCTGGGGGCCCAGCTCGTCGAGGGCGACGCCGACCATCCGACGTTCCGGGTGTACCGGGACCCGGTGGGGCACCTGTTCTGCCTCTGCCGCCGCGGCTGACGGCCGCCGGCTCAGGCTCCTGCGGGTAGCGTCGTGAAGTCCGGCTCCCTGCCCTCCGCGAATGCGACGAGCGCCTCAAGGTTCGCTGGCCCACCCATCAGCTCGGCGAAGCAGGCGTTCTCCCGTTCCCGTGCGGCCGCGATCTCCGCCCGCAGCGGCGCCGTCATCGTCTGCTTCACCGCCATCAGGCTTGAGATCGGTTTGGCCGCCAGTGTTTCCGCGTGCCGGACGGCGACCTCCATCAGGTCGTCGGGCGCGCAGACCTGGAAGACCAGACCCATCTCCTTCGCCTGCTCGGCGCGGATCCACTCGGAACTCATCAGCACCCACGCCGCGTTCTGCCTGCCGATCAGCGCGGGCAGCAGATAGCTCGACGCCGCCTCCGGCGCCACCCCCAGCCCGGTGAACGGGCACTTGAGCTTGGCGTCGGTGGACATGAACGCCAGGTCCGCGAAGCCGATGATCGTGGTCCCGATGCCGAGACCGAGCCCGTTCACCGCGCAGATCAGCGGCTTCGGGAAGTCGGCGAGGGTGTCGAGCAGGCCCATGAAGCCGTGCGTGCCGGGGCGGAAGTTCGGGTCGCTGGTGCGGGCGTGCATTTCGCGCAGGTCGGTGCCCGCGCTGAACGCGCGACCGTTGCCGGTGAGCAGGACCACCGCGACCGACGGATCCTCGGCCGCGTCCCGCAACGCCTCGGTCGTCGCGTCGTACAGCGCTTCGTTGAACGCGTTCAGCGCGTCCGGGCGGTCGAGGGTCAGGGTCCGGACGCGGGCGCGGTCGTCGATGAGGATGCTCATGCCCGAATAGTAGAACGCGTTCCAGTGTGTCGGGGTCGTTCGCGGCCGCCGTGCCGCTGTCCCCGCCCTGTTCTAGGCTCGGGAGATGGGAGTCTCCGAGCCTGGCCGGCACCTGCGGGTGGTGCCCACCGACCCCGAGGCGCTGCGCACCTTCGTCGCCGAGATTGGTACCTCGCCGCGAGTCCCGGCCGGGCGGCGGATCGCCGCGTACCGCCTGCGGGTCGAGTTGAGCGGGGTCGTCCCCGCGGTGTGGCGCAGGCTGGTGGTGCCGTCCACCGTCACCCTCCACGAACTGCACGTCGCCGTCCAGGTCGCGATGGGCTGGACGGACACCCACCTGCACCAGTGGGTCCTCCCGGATCCGTCCGGTGCGGTGCGGGAACGGTTCTCGATGCGGGAGAGTATCGAGGACGGCTTCGGCGACGGCGACAGGTGCGACGAGGACGTTCGGCTCGGGGACGTGCTCGGCGCCCCCGGCGACCGGCTGATCTACGAGTACGACTTCGGCGACGGGTGGGAGCACAGCGTCGTGCTTGAGGACATCGACCCGGCCGCAACGCTGGACGCCCCGTCCTGCCTGGCCGGCGAGCGGGCCTGTCCGCCGGAGGATTGCGGCGGTGTGCCCGGGTACGAGCGGCTGGTGGACGTGCTCGGCGACGTCGGACACCCCGAGCATCACGAGCTGCGCGCATGGGCGGGCTACGGCTTCGACCCGGAGTCATTCGACGTGGCCGCGGCCGACGCGGCGGTCGCCGCCAGGGACGCGCTCCGGCTGCATCCGCCGGTACTGGACTCGCGGGTCGCGCCGCTCCTCGAGCGGATACCGTATCGCGCTGCACCCCATGTGCATTCGCTGCTTGAGCGGGCGGACCTGCAGAGTGGTGAGTGGTCGGAGATCGAGAGCATGATCGACGGTGCCCTGGTGCACCTGCAGTGGCTGCTGCGCCGGGTCGGCGCCGACGGCATCGCCCTGACCTCGGCCGGCTATCTGCCGCCCGCCGTCATTGCCGCGGCCCGCGACGAACTCGACTGGGGCACAAGGTGGGTCGGGTCGGGCGATCGCGAGGTGAGCAATCCGACGTTCCGGGAGTTACTCGAATCCGGTCGCGCGTTCGGCCTGACCCGAAAGTACCGGGGCAGGCTGCTGTTGACGAAAAGAGGTGCGACGCTGGCGCGTCAGCGAAACCAGCTGTGGGAGCATGTCCTCACCGCGCTCCCGCTCGGCAGGCACGAGGTGGAACGCGAGGCGGGACGGCTGCTGCTGCTGACCGTCGCGGCAGGCGCGTCTCGACACGAACGGCGGGCCGCGATGTCCGAGGGACTGGCGGCATTGGGGTGGCGCAACGCCGACGGCAGCAGGGTCACCGAGTTCGACGCGTACTGGGACGCGGCGGAGACCGCACGCTACCTCCGGATGATTGGGGCGCTCGGCGCGGTCGAGGGCACCCCGGACTGGGCGCGCGGCGTCGCCCGCATGTCGCTGTCGATGTGACGGGCGGGTGCCGGGCCGCGGCACCGTCGCCGCCGCCCGGCATCGACTGGCTACCGGCGGGCGAAGCGGGCGGGCTCGCTGCCCGGCACCTGACCGACCTGCTCCCGCGTCACCAGATGCCGCAGATGCGCGGCCGCCTCGGACACCGCCATGTTCCGCGCCAGCGGATGGAAGTCCGACCACGGCCGGTACCACTTCATCCGCTCTGCCACCTGCCACAGCGTCAGCTCGTCGTCGCCGAACGCGGCATACAGGTGATCCAGACGCTCCTCGTGGTGCTCGACGAGTTCCTTCGCTCGCCCCGGTAGGTCGGTGATCGGCAGGCCGTGCGCGCCGAGCCCGCGGGTGATGCCCATTGACTGCACCCGACGCAGCGAATCCATGAACTCCGCCAACGCGTCCCGCTCCTCGATCGGGTACACGAAGTTCCCGACGTGCGGGGTCGTCTTTTGCAGCACGTGGTCGCCGGTGAACATCACGTCGGCGTCCTCGAGGTAGAAGCAGGCGTGACCGGGGGTATGGCCCGGGGTGAAGGCGACCCGCAGGTTCCGCCCGGCGAGCGCGATGACCTCCCCGTCGGTGAGGGTGCGGTCCGGTGCGGATTCGGGACCGGCCGGGGGTTTGCCCAGCGCGGCCGCCCCGAACGCGTCCCGATGCTCCTGCGGTGCGCCGGCCCGAACCATGTTCTCCTGCTGGTCGGTCACCCACACCGCATCGTGGGACGCCGACATGAACCGGAACATCTCGTGGTCGGCCTCGTGCATCGCGATCCACGCGCCGGACGCGTCGCGGACCCGGCCGCACAGGCCGGTGTGGTCGGGGTGGAAGTGGGTCAGCACGACGCCCTCGACCTCGGTGATCGAGTGCCCGACCGATTCAAGTCCGCCCGTCAGACCCTCCCACCCTTCGTCGCCGTCCCACCCGGCGTCGACGAGCACGATGCCGCCTGGCGACTCCATCGCGTACACGAGGGTGCTGCCCAGCGGATTGTGGGTCATCGGAACCGTGATCTGGAAGATGCCATCGCCGATGGCCACTGCGTCGGACATAGTCACTACCTCTGTACCGGTGAAATTGGTTAACCCTTTCGTTCATCACTACCGCACGAGTGGTGTGCAGCACAGCCCGGGTGTCCACTCGGTGGACATCCTGTGACGCAGGTAACCGCGCGCTGCGGGGTGGGTGTGCCCGTCGACGGCCGTGTGCACACGGGTGTTGCCGCGTGTGCGGGGGTGTTGGGCGTGCAGTGGGGGTGTGGACGCAGCAGCGGGGGTGTGCACACGGGTGTCGGTGCGGGCCCTCTCGGCGGCCGTGTGCACACGGGTGTTGCGGCGTGTGCGGGGTGTTGGGCGTGCAGTGGGGGTGTGGACGCGGCAGCGGGGGTGTGCACACGGGTGTCGGTGCGGGCGCCCGTCGGGGGCCGTCCCGGCGGCGTCGGGGGTGATGCGGCGCCGGCTGCGCGCGGCCGACGGGGCGGTGTCGGTCGCCTGTGGTATCCCTGACTCGACCGAACCGATCGAGGGGGGAACGTGCTCACACTGCACCGCGCCGAGCGTTCGGACACGCTCGCCGACGCCCTCGCGGCCATTCTCGCCGCACCCCTCGCCGACCCGTTCACCCGCGAGGTGATCGCCGTCCCCGCCAAGGGCGTCGAACGGTGGCTGACGCAACGGCTTTCGGATTCCCTCGGTGCCGCACCGGACGGTGTCGACGGGGTCGCGGCGAACATCGACTTCCCGTCACCGACCCGGCTCGTCGACGAGGCGCTGGCCGCGGCGTCCGGGACCGACGCGGACGCCGACCCGTGGCACCCGGCGCGGGTCCTGTGGACACTGCTCGACGTCGTCGACGTGAGCCTCGACGAACCGTGGGCGGCGGTCCTGGCCCGGCACCTCGGGCACGGCGACGCGGGCGGGCATCGGATCGGGCGCCGCTACGGCACCGCCGCGCACCTCGCGGAACTGTTCCGCTCCTACGGGGACCAGCGGCCCGCGATGCTCGTCGCCTGGGCCGCGGGCCGCGACGACGACGGCGCAGGGGCCGCGCTGGCGGCGGACCTCGCCTGGCAGTCGCAGCTGTGGCGCAGGCTGCGGGACCGGATCGGGGCAGCGAGTCCGGCGGAGCGACTCGGCCCGGCCTGCGCGAGGATCCGCGCGCATCCCGACATCGCCGGGCTGCCGGACCGGATCTCGGTGTTCGGCCCCACCCGCCTCACGACCGCGCAACTCGAGGTGCTCGACGCGCTGTCCGCCAATCGCGAGGTGCACCTGTGGGTTCCGCACCCGAGCCCGACCATGTTCGACGCCCTCGACCGGTCCGTTCCCGCGCCAACCCGCGCCGCCGACACCAGCGGGCTTGAGGTGACGCACCCGCTGCTCGCGAGCCTCGGCCGCGACGTCCGCGAGCTGCAGGCCAGGCTGCGCCGCGACGACGTCGTGCACCGGCACCACCCGGCGGCGCCGCGCCCCACGACCCTCCTCGGATGCCTGCAGGACGACCTCGCCGCGGACCGCGCACCGAGTCCCGCGGACTGCGACACCACCATCCAGATCCACGCCTGTCACGGCCCGGCCCGGCAGGTGGAGGTGCTGCGCGAATCGTTGCTGCACCTGTTCACCGAGCTCCGCGACCTCGAACCCCGCGACGTGCTGATCATGTGCCCCGACGTCGACACCTACGCGCCGCTGATCCGGGCCGCGTTCGGGCAGGACGGCATCGGGCATCCCGGGCACGCGCTGCGGGTCCGGCTCGCGGATCGTGCCCTGCACCAGACCAATCCGGTCCTCGCGGTGCTGGCCACCCTCCTCGACCTCGCTGACGGTCGCGTCACCGCCAGCGAGATCCTCGATCTCGCCGCCGCCGAGCCGGTGCGCCGCCGGTTCGGGTTTTCCGACGACGACCTGGAACGTCTCCGGGAGTGGGCCACCGCGGCCGGCGCCCGCTGGGGCATCGGCCCCCGTGAACGCGCCGCCCACGGACTGCCGGACTTCCCGCAGAACACCGTCCGCTCGGCGCTGGACCGGATCCTGCTCGGCGCCGCCACCGACGACACCGGCGGCGAATGGCTGGGCCTCACCCTCCCACTCGACGGTGTGGACAGCGGCGACATCGACCTCACCGGCAAGCTTGCCGAGTTCGTCGACCGACTCGACGTGTCCCTGCGGGGGCTCGCGGGCCCGCAACCGGCCCCGGCGTGGGGAGCGGCGCTGACGCGGGCGCTGGACCTGCTCGTCGACGTGCGCGAGCGGGACGCCTGGCAGCTCGGGCAGGCGCATCGGGAACTGGCGGCGGCGATCGAGCACGGCGCGGCCGACCTGCGGTTGGCGGACGTGCGGGCGATGCTCGCGTCGCGGCTCGCGGGCAGGCCGACCCGGTCCAACTTCCGGACCGGCGAGCTGACGGTGTGCACGATGGTGCCGATGCGGTCGGTGCCGCACCGGGTGGTGGCGCTGCTCGGCCTCGATGACGAGGCATTTCCGCGCAGTCCCGGAGTCGACGGCGACAACGTCCTCGGACGCACCCCGCTGCCGGGGGAGCGGGATCCGCGCAGCGAGGACCGGCAGCTGCTGCTCGACGCGATCGGCGCTGCGGGGGAGCGGCTGCTGCTGTTCTACACCGGGATGGATCCCGTCAGCGGGGTGACGCGGCCGCCTGCCATCCCGCTCAGCGAGGTGCGGGACGTGCTCGACGCGATGGTCGGGCGGCCCGCGGCCGTGGTCACCACGCACCCGCTGCAGCCGTTCGACGCCCGCAACTTCCGCGGCCCGCGCCCGTTCAGCTTCGACACCGCCGCCCTGGCCGGGGCCATGTCCGCGCAACGTCCCGCCGCCCCCGACCGCGGGTTCCTGCCCGAGCCGCTGCCTGCGCTGGCGCCCGGGGACGTGGACCTGGCCGAGCTGATCGCGTTCGTCGTGCACCCGACGCAGGGGTTCCTCCGGCAGCGGCTCGGGGTGCGGATCGCGGACCTCGACGAGGAGATCGCCGATGCCCTCGACCTGGAGCTCGACTCGCTGGCCAGGTGGTCGATCGGGGAACGGATGCTCACCGCGATCCTCGCCGACGACCGGGACTTCCCCACCGCCGTCGCCGACTTCCGGGCAGCCGAGTGGCGCCGCGGCACCCTGCCCCCTGCCGCGTTGGGGGGCCGCGCGCTCGAGGGCATCGAGGAGGCGGTGCGGGTGTTGGCGTCGGCGGGGCGGATGCCCGGACGCCCCGGCACCGTCGACGTCGACCTCGACCTCGGGGACGGACGCCGGCTGACGGGCAGCGTCGACGGCGTCCACGAGGACGTCGTCGCCCGCACCACCTTCTCCAAGCTGGGTCCGAAGCATCGGCTCACCGCCTGGGTGCAGCTGCTGGCGCTGTCCGCCGCCCAACCGGACCGGCGGTGGCGCGCCGACACGATCGGCAAGGGGCCGGTGCGGCGGCCGACGGCGTGGCGATCACACCTCGTCGCCCCCGCCGACGCGCGTGCGCAGCTCGATTCGCTGATCACCTTGCGGGACAGCGGCCTTCGGGCGCCGCTCCCGATCGCGACCGCGGCGACCGCCGCCTATGCGGCGCGCCGCGCCTACGGCGACGCGGTCGAGTCGGCGCTCGACTCCGCGGCCAAGGAATGGGGCAGCGCCTTCGGCGACGGGAAGGACAGACACGTGACGTACCTGTACGGCGCGGACGCCCCGCTCACGGTGCTCACCGCGACCCGCGCGAGCGGGACGGAGGGCACTCGGTTCGGGGACCTGGCCCGCGCGCTGTGGGAACCGCTGCTCGCCGCCGAGACGATGGGTGCGTCGTGAACGCCCCCGGCGCGGACCGGGCCGCGTTCGACCTGCTCGGTGACCTGCCGTCCGGGACGACGGTGCTCGAGGCCAGCGCCGGGACCGGCAAGACGTACGCGATCGTCGGGCTCGCCGTCCGGTACGTCGCCGAACGCGGCGTCGACCCGGAGCGGCTGCTGCTGGTGACGTTCAGCCGCGCCGCGACCAAGGAGCTGCGCGAACGCACCCGCGACCGGTTCGCCGGTGTCGCGGCCGGGCTCGCCGATCCGGCGGCGAGCAGCGACCCGCTGGTGCCGTTCCTCGCGGCCGCCGACCCCGACACGGTGGCGTTGCGCCGCCGCAGGCTGCTGCAGGCCCTGTCCAACTTCGACGCGGCCACCATCGCGACCACCCACAGCTTCTGCCAGCGGATGCTCGACGGCATCGGCATCGCGGGTGAGCGCGACCCCGACACCGAGCTCGTGGAGGAGGCCACCGAGCTGATCGACCAGACCATCTCGGACCTGTACCTCGCCCGGTTCGGCAGGGAACCGCAGCCGTCGCTGTCCCCGGACGAGGCCCGAAAGGCCGCACGGGCCGCCATTTTCGACCCGCAGGCCGTCCTCGCCCCGACCGGCGCCGATGGGACGGCCGGTGACATGGGCGGCACCGCCGCCGCTGGTGACGCCGTCGCGTTCGCGCAGGATGTCCGCGACGAGGTGTGTCGGCGTAAACGCGCGGCGGGCGTCCGCGACTTCGATGACCTGCCCGCTCTGCTGCACGGTGTCCTCACCGACGCGGAGCACGGGGCGGACGCGCGCCGCCGGGTCCGGGAACGCTACGACGTCGTGCTGGTCGACGAGTTCCAGGACACCGACCCGCAGCAGTGGGGGATCCTGCGCGCCGCCTTCCACGAGCACGTCACCCTGATCCTGGTCGGCGACCCGAAGCAGGCCATCTACGCGTTCCGCGGCGCGGAGGTGTTCGCCTACCTGGACGCGGTCACCGAGTCCCGCACCCTCGAACTGACCACCAACTGGCGCAGCGACCGACCACTGCTCGCCGCGCTGGCGCATGTGCAGGGCGGGGCCGCTCTCGGGCATCCCGGCATTGTCGTGCATCCCGTGTCGGCCGTGAAACCCGCACGGGTGACGAGGGTTCCGCCGATCCGCCTGCGGCACCTGACCCGCGCCGGCGCCGGACCGTTGGGCAAGAGCGGGTTCCCGGCCGTCGCCGCGCTCCGCTCCCGGGTCGCCGACGACGTCGCCGCGGACATCGTGCGGCTCGTGTCGGGCGCGCGACCCGGCGACGGCGGTGCCGCGAGTGTGGGCGACGGCGGTGCCGCCAGTGTGGGCGACGGCGGGGTTGTCGACGGCGGTGCCGTCATCGATCTCGGTGCCGACGACCCGCTCGGTGCCGGGCCGCGTCCGGTCCTGCCCGGGGACGTTGCGGTCCTGGTCCGCACCAACCGGCAGATCACCCTCGTTCACGACGCGCTCGACCGGGCCGGGATCCCGGCGGTCACGGTCGGCGGGCTGAGCGTGTTCGTCACCCCCGCCGCGCAGGACTGGCTGTGGGTACTGCAGGCGCTCGAGCAGCCGCACCGCGCGGACCGGGTGCGGCTCGCCGCGTTGACGCCGCTGCTCGGCCGCACCGCCACCGACCTCGACGCGGGCGGGGACGAGCTGGTCGCGCGGATCGGTGGCGGGATCCGCGAGTTCGCGCGGGTGTTCGCGACCGCCGGGTTCGCGGCGATGGTGGAGCGGCTCGCCGCCTGGGGCGCGCTGGAGAAGCGGTTGTTGGGGCGGGTCGGCGGGGAACGAAGGCTGACCGACCTGCGGCACATCGCGCAGCTGCTCGGGGAGGTCGCCGTCGGGCAGGGCCTCGGGCTGACCGCGCTGACCCGGTGGCTGACCGACCGGATGCGCGACCCCACGTCCGGGACCGTCGACCGCAGCCGACGCCTCGACTCCGACGCCGCGGCGGTGCAGATCGCGACGGTGCACGCCACCAAGGGGCTCGAATACCCGATCGTGTACGTGCCGTACGGGTGGGACGCCGCGAAGAACCCGACCCCGGACCGGCTGCTGCTGCACGACGACGCGCACACCCGCATCCTCGACGTCGGCGGCCCCGACGGCCCCGACTATGGAGATCGGCGCAGGCGGCACGACGAGGAGGAGGCGGGCGAGGAGCTTCGGCTGCTGTACGTGGCGCTGACCCGCGCCAAGTGTGCGTTGGTGCTGTGGTGGGCGCCGTCCGCGTCGACGTCGTCGGCGCCGCTGCACCGGATGCTGCTCGCCCGCGCCCCCGGCACCGCCGAGGTGCCGCGCGGACTGCGGGTCCCCGCGGATCCCGAGGTGGCGCACCAGTTCTCCCGGTGGGCGGACGGTGTTCCCGGCATCCGGGTGGAGGCGGTGCCGCCCGGCCCGGTCCTGGCCGGGACGTGGGCGCCGCAGGCCGAGCGCGCGGAGACACTGACCGCGGCCCGGTTCGACCGCGCGCTGGATGCGGACTGGCGCCGCACCTCCTATACGGCGATCACCGCGGCCGCGCATGCGCTCGCGCCTGCGGCGAGCGAGCCGGAGGAACCCGACCTCGGCGACGAACCGGAGGATCCGCCGCTGACGGTGCCCGCCGCCGACCACGCGGGCGGGCACCTGCCGTCCCCGATGAACGGGCTGCCCGCCGGCGCGGCGTTCGGCACCCTGGTGCACGCCGTCCTCGAGTACGTCGACACCGCCGCCGCGGACCTCGCCGCCGAGGTGCGGCAGCGGTGCCGTGACGAGGTGACCGCCGGATTCTCCGGGGTCGACCCGGACGCGTTGGCGGACGCGCTGATGCCGGTCCTCGCGACACCGCTGGCGGCTCCGGCGGTGGGCCGCACCCTCGCCTCGATCGCGCCTGCCGACCGGCTGCCGGAACTCGACTTCGAACTGCCGCTGGACCATCCGGTCCGAGCGCCGGACGGCGACGCCGCGGATCGGGTGACGCTCGCGGGCGTGGTGACGCTGCTGCGTAGGCACCTGCCCGCCGGTGATGTGCTCGCCCCGTACCCCGATCTGCTGGCCGAGCTGGGGGCGGCGCCGCTGCGCGGTTACCTCACCGGCAGCATCGACGCCGTGCTGCGGCTTCCCGGTCCGCGGTTCGTGGTGGTGGACTACAAGACCAACCGGATCGCGCCCGGCGACGTCAGCACCGCGCACTTCACCAGGGATTCGATGGCCGCGGAGATGATGCGCTCGCACTACCCGCTGCAGGCCCTGCTGTATTCCGTTGCCCTGCACCGCTACCTGCGGTGGCGGCTGCCGGGATACGACCCGGCGGTGCACCTCGGCGGCGTGCAGTACCTGTTCGTCCGCGGCATGGCCGGACCCGACACCCCGGCCGGGTGCGGCGTATTCGACTGGCACCCGCCCGCCGAACTGGTGACCCGGCTGTCCGACCTGCTCGCCGGCCACCCGGACCCGGGTGAAGGGAACCTTCAGCCCGTCAGACCGGGTGAACGTGTCCTTCATCCGAGGGGGGAGACACCATGACCGACGCGCGGATTGCGCAGCGCGGCAAGGGCGCGCTGCGGGTGTTCAACGAGGCCGGTGTCCTCGGCGCCGCGGACGTGCACGTCGCGGTGCGGCTCGCGCAGCTCGCCGGTGAGACGTCCGAGGCGGCGGTGCTGGCGACGGCGCTGGCCGTCCGCGCGGTCCGCTCCGGATCGGTGTGCCTGGACGTGGGCGGCATGCGCGACATCGGCGTCGACGCCGTCGCGGCCGACGACGGCACCGAGGTCGACCTGGACGCGCTGCCGTGGCCCGACCCGGCGGACCTGCTCGCCGCGCTGCGGGTCAGCCCGCTCGTCGTCGGCGGCGAGGCGGGCCCGCTGCGGCCGCTGCGGCTCGTCGACACCGTCGGCGGCCCGCTGCTGTACCTGGAGAAGTACCACCGGCAGGAGGACACCGTCCGGCGGGTGCTCGACTCCCGCGCGGGCGATCACCCGGACGTCGACGCGGCCGAACTGCGCGCGGGTCTCGCGGACCTGTTTCCGGAGCACGCGCCGGACCGGCAGCGGGTCGCGGTCGCCGTCGCCGCCACCCACCGCACCGCCGTCATCGCGGGCGGTCCCGGCACCGGGAAGACCCACACCGTCGCCCGGGTGCTCGCGATGCTGCTGCGGCTGCAGGGGCCGACGCTGCGGATCGGGCTCGCCGCCCCGACCGGGAAGGCCGCCGCCCGACTGCAGGAATCGGTGCACCAGCACCGGGACCGGCTCGCGCTGCCGGAATCGCTGTCCGCGTCCACGCTGCACCGGCTGCTCGGGTGGGGCCATCGCGGTCCCCGCTACCACGCCGGGAACCACCTGCCGCACGACGTGATCGTCGTCGACGAGACGTCGATGGTGTCGCTGACCATGATGTGCAGGCTGCTCGAGGCGCTACGACCGCAGGCCCGGCTGATCCTGGTCGGCGACCCGAACCAGCTCGCGTCGGTCGACGCCGGGGCCGTTCTCGCCGACCTCGTCGACCGGCCCGTCACCGCGGCCGCCAATCCCGTGCTGCCCGCCGTCGTCGGCGCCGACCTCGACGCCGACGGGTGGGACGACGGCGAACGGGACCGGGTGCGCGGCGGCATCGTCCGGCTCACCCGCGGGTGGCGATTCGACGAGGAGATCGGGGCCCTCGCCGACGCGGTCCGCGACGACCAACCCGACCGGGTCCTCGACCTGCTCAACTCCGGCAGCGACCGAATCGAATTCCTGGCCCCCGACGACCTCGACGCGCTGCGCCGGGACGTGCTCGACACCGCAGCGGAGGTGACGGCCGCCGCCGAGGCGGGGGACGTGGCGGCGGCACTGGAACTCGCCGAGCGGCACCGACTGCTGTGCGCGCACCGCGACGGACCGTTCGGCGTCGCGTGGTGGGAACGGGCGTCGCTGGAGTGGATCGGCACCGCGACCGGGCACCGCCTCGACCCCGACGCGTGGACCGCCGGCCGCCCACTGCTGGTGACCGCCAACGACTACGACGCGAAGATCTACAACGGCGACACCGGCGTCGTCGTGCGGGGCGGCAACGGCGAGGAAGGCGGCGGCGACCTGGTCGCCGCATTCGGTCGCGGTGGGGACCCGCTGTTGCTGCACCCGAGCCGGATCTCGTCGGTGCAGTCCGTGTACGCGATGACCATCCACCGCAGCCAGGGCAGCCAGTACGGCACCGTGTCGGTGATCCTCCCCGACGAACGGTCCTCGCTGCTGACCCGGGAACTGCTGTACACCGCGATCACCAGGGCCAAGGACCGGGTGCGGATCATCGGCACCGAGGACGCCGTCCGCGCCGGCGTGCGGCGGCGTGTGCGGCGGGCGAGCGGGCTGCGGCTGGGGTGAGCGTGCTGATTGTCCACAGCCGGGGAAGTCGGGGGAACCGTAGCCGGGGACGGCGCATCGAACCAGGTACACACACCTTGGGGAGGCGCACATGGGGTACACCACCGAATTCACCGGCCAGATCCGGATCGATCCCCCGCTGAACGAGGCGGAACGCGACTATCTGACCCGGTTCGCGCGGAGCCGGAGGATGCGGCGGCCCGCCGGTCCGTACGCGCTCGGCGACGCGACCGACGAGCACCTCGACATCGCGCTACAGAACAATCCGCCCTACGGGCAGCCCGCGCTGAACTGCCAGTGGGTGCCCACCGCGGACGGTTCCGCGCTGGAATGGAACGGCCACGAGAAGTTCTACCGCTCGTCAGGGTGGATGACCTACCTGATCGACACGTTCCTGCGGCCCGGCGCGTTCCTCCGCAACGAGATGCGCTACGAGAGCGCCTGCGAATTCCCTCCCCAGCTGGCACATTTCACCTTCGACCACACCCTCACCGGGACCGTCGTCGCGACCGGGCAGGACGGCGCCCGGTGGTGCATCGAGGTGATCGACAACGAGGTGGCGGTGCGGGAGGTGAACGGACCCGCCCCCGTCGAATACGCGGTGTTCGTGGTGCCGCGGCACGACGACTACCAACTCGACCGCGAATTCGACGCGGCATTCGACCTGGGCCGCAACCAGTTCGCACGGATCAGGGCCGACGATCCGACGCTGCCCGAACTCGTCGCCGACTGCGTGCGGTCCGTGCACCCCGGCGTCGTGGACGGCGACTTCGAGGGACTCGCCTCACTGGTCGACCCGGCGATCGGGCTGCGGGTCACCATCATCGACGATGCGGTCCGGATCGGGCTGCTCGCCGACCCCGGACTCGACGACGCCGACCACACGTTCGGGCTGGTGCAGCGACTGGTCGCGGCGCTGACCGTGCAGCTGGGCTGGATCGCGTTCGACCCGGCGCAGCGGGTCGCGGTGCGCCCGACCACGGCGTTCCGCAACCGGGCGATCGACCTGATCCGCGGCTGGATCGACGAACCCGAGGGGCGCTACCTGTGGAACGTGGTCTGACGGGACGGCCGGTGCGGCGCCCCGAAGGGTGCCGCACCGGCCGCAGGTCCGGTGGTTGCCGCTGCTACTGCTGCGGGGCGCCGACCGGGATGCTGTCCCCGAGATCTCCGGCCTCGGCTGCGTCGCCACACCCGCAGTCGCCGCAGCCGCAGCCGCCGGCGCCGCACTCACCGGCGTAGCTGTCGTCGTCGGCATCGCAGTCGAGGGTGCCGCCGAACCGGGCCGCGAAGTCGTCGTCCAGCTCGTGGGTGAGGTCGTGCAGCTCGTCGACCAGATTCAGCAGGTGCTGCGGGGCGAACGGGTCTGCGTCCAGGATCGTCGACGCAAGCAGGTGCCCGTCGTCGAGGACGAAGCGCAGCCGCGGCCACTCGTGCGCCAGCCCGACCAGCTGGTCGGCGGCCTTGTCGCCGTCGGTGAGCCCGTCGAGCAGGGACGCCCACACGTGCAACTGCGGGCCGTCGTCGGCGACCGTGACGAACACCCCGAAGCCGTGCACGGGGATGACGATGTCACCGTCCTCGTCGGTCTCCGGTGCCTCGCCGAGCAACTCGGTCAATGCCCGCACACACAGCGTGTGCAGTTGGTCGCGGTCCTCGGTGGCGACGGCGAAAGCCCCGTCGAGCTGCAACGGCTGGTCGTCCTGGTCGGTCATGGTTCCTCTTCGCTGGTGAGCGCGGTAGCGGTCGCCGACCACGGTAGCGTGCCCGGCCGACAACAACGGTGCCGAGTGACGGACGGAACCAGCAGCGGACCCGCCGCGTCTGGGTACTGTGAGCGGACATTCTGCATGGGGGTGTGACGGATGAGGACGGTGGGGATACTGCTGTTCGCGGCGGCCGCGGTGGCGGTCGCCGGGTGCGGCACGGTCAGCGGGGAGGCGGGGCCCGAGCAGCCCACCGCCAGCAACCCGGCGTTCGATCCGTGCGACGACATTCCAGACGACGCGATCCGTGCGGTCGGGATGGATCCGGCCACCGAGTCGCGGGACATTCTCGGGGTGCACCAGCCGGGATGGAACATATGCGGATGGAACAACGATGAATCCGAATTCCTGACCGTCTACGCGACCGGACGCACTCTCGACGAGATTCGACGGAACCCCGACTTCGTCGACTTCCGGTCGGTCGATCTTGACGGCCGCCCGGCTTTGTCGTTCCGGGACGTCAACGATGTGCAGCAGACTAGGTGTGATGTGGCGACAGTGGTCGCTGGCACGTCCGCGATGTTCTCGTTGTCGATTGCCGCGCCCGGCGCACACGTCGGTGATGTGTGCGGCGAAGTTCTCGGCCTGGTCAAAGGCCTGCTGCCGCATCTTCCGAAGTAGCACAAGGAGTCTCGATGAACGACAGTGCGGAATGGTCTTCCCTGGCGGAGGACGCAGATAGTGGACGACTCCTCCTGGATCGAGGTGCAGCTGCCCGCTGTGCAGTGCATTGCGCAGAATTCGTCAATCACCTTGTTGCACTTCGGGAGAAGGCATACTCCCTTGGCCGCCTCGACGGATTCGGCACCTTCCCCAGCGGCATCGCATTGGCGACGAAGTTCAGTCGCAAGGCGGTCGGCGGCGATTATTCGATGGTGCAGGCGTTGACCGATCACATCGCGGAGGTGGAGGCGATGCGGGAGGTGTTCGAGCGGATCGAGGCGCGGTACGCGGCCGCGGAGCAGCGCGGCGAGGAGCGGTTCGCGGCGATCGATCCGGGTCGCTGACCCCGCCCACCCGAGGTCGGCAACCGGTCGCGGTCAGTCGAACGGGTCTGGTTGGTCGGTGTTGAACAATTCCATCTGGCGCGGGCTCGGCGGGCCGAGCGCGACCACCCGCAGGGCGGCGCGGAGCGAGTCGACGGTGGCCTGCCAGCCCGCCATCTCGTGATCGCACGCCCCGGCCTCCTCGTCGTCGCCTGCGCCGCGTGCCGCGACACCCGACTCCCGCCATTCGTAGACCTGCTCCTCACAGATGTCGAGGTAGCGCAGGATCGTGTCCCGGTCGTGGTCGCACACCTGCGCGACCTGACCGGCATCGAGTGTCCCGGTTTCGGTGGCGTCCAACTGGATCAGCGTGAGCAGCCCGGCTGGCAGGTCGTCGGCGGAGTCCCGGTCGGGCTGCGCGCGCGCCGCCGCGCGGGAGTCGTCACAGAATCTGCCGCCGAGCCGCCGCTCGAACCGGTCGTCGAGGGTGCGCAGGAAGGTGGTCATCCGGTCGAGATGATCGCTCAGCTGCGCGCCGGCATACGGCGACCCGGGGAGGTCGATGACGGCGTTGATCTGATCGGCGGTCAGCGTCAGCCGGATGAAGGTCAGCTCCGCGTTGAGGTCGGCGAGCACCTCGGCGGCGCGGGTGCGTCCGGTGACCTCCCGCAGCAGCGGCACCAGGATCCGGACCTGCGGCTGCTTCGGATGGGGGAGCACATATCCGGCGAATCCGTCGAGGGTGACGGGAAAGTCGTCGTCCTCGTCGGTGATCGGCGGGGTGCCGTATTTCCAGGTCAGCGTCCGCGCGACCGCCTCCCGCAGCTCGCGCGGGTCGGCCGGGTGCTCCAGTTCGGGCAGCGTCATCGGCGCCGGCTCGACCGGTGCGTCCGCCATCGCCGCGGTCAGGGTGGCCGGGCCGGCGCCGGTGCGGGCGTGCACGAAGCTCGGATGGGTGAGGCCCGCGATGTCCCGCAGCACGGTCACCGATGCCGCGGCCGCGCGGTCGACCTGCCGGATCGGCACCTCGAGCGTCACCTGGTCCGGGTGCCCCGGCTCCTCGTCCCACCCGCCCGCGCGGGCCGCGTCGAACAGGACGCTGTCGACGGCGAGATCGTCGTGGCGGGCGGTGCAGACGAGGTGCATCCCGGCCCGCCAGAAGTCCACCGTCACCAGCAGCGTCGACCGGTCCACCGACAGCGCCCCGAGCACGAGCGTGTCGTCGTGCTCAAGCAGCGCCAGCCGGTCGGCGAGGGCGGTGCGGAACTCCCGCCACGCACCGTCGACCGCGCTGTCGAATGCCTGTCCGTCGGACATCGGGCCCCCTCCTGCGTGACGATCGTCGATGCGGACGGTACCGGCGTGCACCGACACGACGGCTCGGGGCGGCTCCGAACGTCTGGGTCCTAGGCCCGACGGGAGTGGGCGACGAGGGCGACCGCTGCCGCGACGCCGACGAGGCTGGCCGCCGCCGCCACCCAGAACGCCAGCGAGTACGGGTAGGCGGGGTGGCCCGCGACGGCGCCCATCGCCAGCACCGCCGTCACCACCGGTGCCGCGGCCGCTGACCCGACCGTCCGCACCACACTGTTCAGGCCGACCGCGGCGGCGGTCTCCGCCGCAGGCGACAGGGCCACGACGAGTTGCGCGCAGATCGCGTACCCGATCCCGTTGCCGATGCCGAAGACCGCGAACCCGACGACCACGCCCCAGGTGGTCGGCCACAGCGCGAGCCCGGCAGCACCGACCGCCATCACCGCCGCGGCGATCACCGCGGTGCCGCCACCGCCGCACCGGGCGACCAGCGCGGGCGTCACCCGGCCGCCGACGAAGACCATGACGGCGCTCGGCAGCATCGTCACGGCCGAGACGGTCACGCTCATGCCCTGCCCGTATCCGGTGCTGGTCGGCGCCTGCAGAAGCAGTGGCAGCGCGACGTAGCAGACGTACGGGACGAACCCAATGACGACGGTCAGCACGCTGACCAGCGCGAGCGCGCCGTGCCGAAAGGTCCGCACGTCCACCACCGGTGCGGCGCTGCGCAATTCGACGCGGATCAGCAGGCCGAGCAGGACGAGACCCGCGGCGCCGACACCGATCGTTGACGGCGACGCCCACCCCCAGGCGCCGCCCTGCGATACCGCGAGCAGCACGCCGACGAGTCCGGCGGTGAGCAGGATCGTCCCGGGCCAGTCGGTCGATCCGGCCGCCCGCGGCGACCCGCCGCGCGGCACCGACACCGCGACCGCCGCGGCGGACGCGACGATCAGCGCCGCGGCGACGACGAACAGCCACCGCCACGACAACGCGTCAACGACCACCCCGCCGAGCACCAGCGCGATGCCGGCGCCGAGGCCCACCATCCCCGGAATCCAGCCGAATGCCGTCGCCAATTGCCGCCCGGTCAGCAGGTCCCTGGCGAGGGCGAGCGCCAACGGGAAGGTGGCGGTGCTGACGCCCTGCACCACCCGCGCCGCGAGCAGCACCCCGAGATTCGGGGCCGCCGCGGCGACGAGGGTCGCGGCGGCGAAGACGAGCACCGCGGCGAGCAGCACGCGGCGGTGTCCGAATCGGTCCCCGAGGTTTCCGACGACGGGGGAGAGCACCGCGCCGGCGAGCAGGAAGGCGGTGAGGATCCACCCGGTGCCCTGCGCGGTCGCGCCGAGGTCGCGGCCGATCGTCGGCAGGGCGGGCACGACGAGCGTCTGCATCAGCGAGAACGCGAACACCACCGCGCTCAACGCGAAGATGAACAGTCCGGGGTGCGCGACCCGGTGATGGTCGGGGACGGCCGCGGGCGCCGCGGCCTCGGTCCGGTCGGGGATCGTCTCGGGTGGCATGGCGTGCTCGCTTTCGGTGCGCGTGCTCAGATTTCAATCGGAACGGAATGTTCGTTCCGATTGAAAGTAGCACGCCGGAAGCGGCCCCTACACTGAGCGCCATGCACGCGTCCTCCGAACCGGGTCGTCCCCTGTCCGGCCGGCAGCGGGAGGCCCGGTCCAATGACCTGGCCGTGCTCGCCGCCGCCCGCGAGGTGTTTTCCGCCCAGGGGCACGGCGCCTCCATGGCCGACATCGCCCGCCACGCGGGCGTCGGGATCGGATCGATCTATCGGCGCTACCCGACCAAGCAGGACCTGGTCGGGGCGCTGCACCTGCAGGGGGTGCGGGAGGCCGGGCTCCTCGTCCACGCCGTCGCCGACGAGTGCGCCGCCGCAGCGCAGGCCGCGCGCGGCGGCGAACCGTCGGGCGCCGTCGCGACCTTCCTGTCCCGGCAGATCACCGGTGCCACCGGGCCGATCCTGCGACCGCCGGACGTCGGCAGGCTCATCGACGAGGAGCTCGCCGCCGCGTCCGAGGACCTGCGGTCCGGGCTGGAGCGTCTCATCGCCCACGACCGCGCGCTGCGCCTCATCCCCGAGGGATTCACCGCGGCCGACGTGATGCAGCTGCTGCTGCACCTGCGCCCGCCGCTCCCCGGCCCCCGCGCGCACGCCGACGCGCTGCACCTGCGTTACCTGCAGTGGGTCGTGCGGGGCCTGCGCGAGCTGGCGCGCGCGGACACCGCGCTCACCGACAGTCCCGAGTGGGACGAGTGGATGGGGTACTGGCGGGACTGAGTCGACCGGCCCAGGTGGTCGGCGACCACAGCGGTCAGGGGGAGGGGGCGTCGTCGAGGTGCTCGAGCACGTACGGCCACGGGATGCGTTCCTGCTCGAGTCGCAGACCCTGCCTCCGCAGCATCGCCAGGGTGGCGGCCTCGTCCTCGGTGAGGGCGGTGAAGTCGCCGGTGGCCGGGGCGGGTTCAGGGACCGCGAGGCCACCCCAACGGTCGAGGGTGGTGCGGTCCATCAGCACGCTCCGCACACCGGGCAGGTGGTGGCGCAGCCGATCGAGGATCGCGAACCCGTGACTGTCCAGGTCGCCCCAGTACCGGACCGCGGTACCGGCCAGCCACGGCAGGGCCGCCACCTCGTGCACGGCGTACCCGCCGCCGTGCACCGCGACCGTGCCGGGCAGGTCGGGCAGCGCGTGCACGCCCTCCTTGTTCTCCAGGATCAGCACTGTCGCTGGCCGCAGCGGCAGGGTCGCGAGTTCGTCGATCGACGCGGCGAACACCCGCGGTGCGCCGGGCAGCAGACCGCGGTCCAGGACGGCGACGTCGAGCAGCCGTGGCAGCGTTCGCACCCCGAGCACGCCGTCACCGCGGATCCCGGTGAGCAGAGTCTCGGTCAGCCCGCGGTGCCGGGTGATCCACTTCGTGTCCACCCCCGGCACTGGAAGCTGCCGGATCAGCAGCCCGGACGCGGGATGCTCGAGCAGCCACCGCAGCGACCCGCGGAGCCGGTCGAAGTCGGTCTCGTCCAGCGCATCCCACGCGGTGGCGGTGGACGCGAGAGCGGCGGGCAGGTCGGGCGCGTCGGGGGCCAGCGTCAGCAGCCGCGCCCGGCGGGCGAGGAGCCGCCGCCACTCGTCGGCGCGGCCCGCGGCGTCGGCGATGGATGCGGCGCCGCGCAGCACCACCCGCATCGGCACCTCCTGCGTGCCGAAACTCGGCCAACGTCGGGTCACCCATTCGACGTCGCCTGCGCCGTCGTGGCCGCGCCACACCCGCACCCACTCGCGGATCGCGTCCGGGTCGGCGGCGACAGTCGCCTCCGACGGTGGGTGCAGTGCCACCGACAGTGAATCGTCTTGCGCCGCAGCCGGATCGGTCAGCCAGCGCCGGCGTCGGGAGGTATACGCGGCGCGGGCCTTCTCCGCGACCGCGGGCGGGGAGACGCGGCCGGTCACGCGGGGTCGGCGCCGTCGTCGGTGGGGGACCCGGACACGACCGGGTTCGGGCCCGCGGCCGCGGAGCCGGTCTCACTCGCGGCGTCCGTGCCCGGTGCCGGCTCGGCGCGGGGTGCTCCGGGTGCGTCGTCCTCCCAGCCGATCAGCGCGATCTGCGAGTACCGGTTGTCGCGGATGCTCACCGCTGCCGCGCCGCCGATGTACTCCTCGAGGGTCTGCAGCAGCTTCAGCGGGGTTGCGAGCACCATGTGGAAGCCGAACTGGGTGAACACGTCCAGCGCGCGCCGGGTGTAGGCGGAGTCGGCACGGTCGAAGGCCTCATCCAGGATCACCGTCCCGTACCGCGGCACGCCGTCGCCGTCCGGGGCGAGTTGGTAGCGCAGCGCCGCGGCGAGGCAGAAGAACACCAGCTTCTGCGCCTGACCGCCGGACAGCCCGGAACTCGAGTCGTGATAGTTGCGGACCTCCCCATCGCCGTCGACCTCGACGCCGATGAACCCGACGTGCAGGCGGGTGTCGAGGACCTGCCGACGCCAGCGCTGGTCGGCGGGCTCCCCGGACGCGAGCCGGTCCAGAACCGCGGACATTCGCGCGAACCGTTGCTCGGCGGCCGGTCGCCCCTCGTCGTCCCAGGCGCCGCTGTTGATCGCGTTGAGGTCGTCGAGGAACTCGGTGGCGGCGGGGGAGCGGCGTTCCCGCACGTCGATCCGCAGCCACCGGTCGGTGTCGAACGCGGACCGCTGCAGCGACACATTCACCGGGTCGACACGGGAGCGGATCTCGCCGGGCGCCTTGCGGATCGCGCGCGCCAGTTCGCCGATGTTGCGCACCGACTGGTCGTGCAACAACTGGAAGAAGCGGTCCTCGTACTGGGGCAGCCCGTCGGACCGCAGTCGCGCCAACACGGTGAGGGCGTCGTCGACGTAGTCGGCATCCGCGCGCAACTCCCCGGCGCGCGATTCCCAGCGCGCCAGGTACTTCGTCAGGAGGCCGGTGATCCGCGTGTTCGCGGTGGACAGGTCGTGCTGGGCGCGACGGTTCTCGTCGGCGATGGCCTGGCTCACCGTGTACACGGCGCGGTCGATGTTTGCGGACGTCAACCTGCGGGACACCTTCGCGAAGCGGGCGTCGATGCGGGCGGCGACGGCGTCCGGCACCTCCGCGGTCGCCGCGTCCCGGGCCTCGGACACCTTCGCGTCGAGCTCGTCGAGCTGTTTCACGTGCATCGTGAGCGCCGCCTCGGCGTTCGATCGTGCCGCCGCGGCCTCCGTCTCGGTGACTCGGGCGCGGTCGAGTGCCGCGGTCAGCGCGGCATGTTCCGGATTGTCCTGCTGCCAGCCGGCCAGCCGGTCGTCGAGGGCGGCCAACGTCGACTCGGCGGCGGCCAGATCGATGTCCGTCCACTGCGCGTCGAGGACGGTCTGCGCGGACTGGTTCTGCCGGGCGAGGTCCCGGTCGCGGCGGTCGAGGTCATCGAGGCGGGTGGTCAGCGCGGTGACGGTGGCGTCGAGGTCGCCGATGCGGCGGCGCAGGTCGGTGAGCTTGGCCTCGTTGTCGAAGCCGAGCACCCAGCGGCTGCGGTCGTCGACGCGGCGCCGGTCATCCTTCTCGTGCCGCTCGGCGGAATGCTTGACCTGCCCGGCGCGGGTCACGGCCTGCGGGTGGTCGGGCAGGTCGTCGACGGAATCGACGCAGGCGTAGTCGAAGTGGTCGGCGAGATGCCGGTGGATCCACCCGGACATCGGTCCGGTGGCGACGTCGACGCGACGCACCAGCGACGACGGCCCGGTCTGCGTCGTCGGCGCCGACGTGATCCGCACCCGCCGGTACACCAGCCGGGCGCCGAGGTGGGTGCCGTCCACCGCGGCGGCGACGTCCGGGTAGGTGTCCTCGGGGACAAGCATGGTCCGGGCGAAACCGCCGAGGACCCGCTCGATCGGCCCGGTCCACTCGGTGTGCTCGGCGCGGACCGCGATCAGTTCGCCCGCAAAGGGCAGCTGGTCCTCGCCGAGCCCGGTTGCCGCGCAGAGGGTCTCCCTGACTCGGAGGAGTGCGGGGTCGATGTTGGAGCGGCGGCGGGCCAGCGCCTCCCGGTCCTCGGTGAGGCGGTCGCGGTCGCGGGCCGCGGCGGCCCGCCGGTCGGAGATCCGGTAGCGCTCGCCGAGTCGGTCCTCGTGCCCGTCGGCGGCGTGCGCGAGCTGGTCCTCGAGTTGGGTGCGCAGGACGACAAACTCCTCCGCGGTGGCGGGGACCGCCCCGTTCCACGCGGTGACGGCGTGTGCGATCCGGTCGCGTCGGGCCCGGACCCGCGCCACGGTGCGGACCTCGGCGTCCCGCTGCGCGGTCAGGACGGACAGGCGTCCACCGTCGACCCCCTCGATCCGGACGCTCAGGTCGACGGTGTCCTGCCTGGCCCGCTGCGCGGCGTCCGCGGCCTCGACGGCGCCCGCCTCGAGCAGCGGTGTGCGGGCCCGCATTTCGGTCTGCTCACCGAGGAGCAGCTCGAGGGACCGTTGGGCGCGGACCGCGTCGAGGTGCGCGGTCTCCTCGTCGGTGTCGCGGCGCGTGGTGAGCGCGGTGCGGCGAGCGGCGGCGAGCTCGTCGAGCGGGGCGAGGGCGTCGAGCGGGGCGAGGGCGTCGACCTGGTTCCGTGCGTCGACGACGACGCGGTGCGCGTCGCGCAGGTCATGGAACTGCGCGACCGCGCGGTCGGCCATGTCGAACGTGCCGGGGGTGTCGAGCATGTAGTCGCGCAGCAGCTGGTCGAGGCTGCTCAGCGACTTCGCGGACAGCGTGCGGTGCAGCAGCCGCTGCGCGCTCTCCGTCGAAATTCCCAGGCGGGAGCGGAAACTGCGGGCGAACGGGCCGTAGGACGGGTTGACGGTCGCGTCCGGCCAGCGTTTGCGGATGCCGCGGGTGTCGATTCCTCGGGTGACGAACGGTGCCAGCTCGGTGAGGTCCAGTTCCTGGTCGAGGATCAGGTGCAGGTGGCCGACGTCGGCGACCGCGTTCTGCCCGCGCCCGAGGTGCATCAGCTTGACCAGCGTGACCGGCGGTTCGTCGCTGCCTGTGCGGTAGGTCAGCGCGACCGCGCTCCAGGTGGCGCCGTCGCGCAGGTAGGCAGTGACCAGGCCATCGGTGTCGACGCCCGCCTCCCGCCGCCACGCGCCGCGCACGTAGCTGACCAGGGTGCGACCCGACTTGGCGGATTCCTGGGCGGCGGCGTTGAATTGAACCCGGTCGCCGGGCATCAGCACCGAGGAGATCGCGTCGATCAGCGTCGACTTGCCGGAGCCGGAGTTGCCGGTGATCAGAAAGCCGGTGCGGGCCACCGGAAGATCGTGGTGGCCGTGCAGGGTCCCCCAGTTCACCACCTGGACGCGGGCGAGGCGACGCTGGCCGGGATGCACCGGCGTTGGCGCGATGGTGGTCACGGGGACTCCTCCTCGGCGATCCGGCGGAACTCGGCGTCGACGGCGGCGACCTGGTCGGCGTCGAATAGTTGCCGCAGCACCGGGGAGATCTCCATCCGGTCGTCGGTGCTCGTCTTTGACAGCAGCGAGTACTTTCCGAGCTTCGTCCACGACGCGGTGACCCGTTTCGCGTAGCCGGCGGGGTCGGTGTCGCCGCCCGCGCGGTACATCTCGAGTTGTTCGGCGATCTCGTCGCGGTCGACGATGACTCGCTCCCCGGGTTGGGCCCGCAGCAGCCGCTGCCGCAGCGCGAGCAGCATGACGGTGTCCATGAACGTGAGTCGTTCGGTACGCAGCACGGTCGGGGTGTCGAGGTCGCCGGTGTCCGCGGGCCGGGTGAATGCGAGTTCGTTCTCGTCGTCGACGACCAGGTCGAGGAACACGTCCGCGACCCGGGACCGCAGCAGCCGCTCTTCGCGGACCACGGTGCGCCACACCTCCGGGTGTTTCGCCGCGGTGATCAGCGGACCCTTGAGCAGCTGAACCAGGGCGCGGCGGGTCGGCAGGTCCAGGTCGCCGGTGTCGCCGGGATAGCGGGCGGTGGGCGGTTCGAGATCGGCTGGCGGATCGGCGTCGGCTGCGGCGGTCTCGGTCACGGCGTGACCTCCTGGATCGGGACGTCGAGTGGCCGGTCGGCGGCGGTCGCGGACGGCGGGCCTGCGCGGCGGGTGAACTCATCGGCGGTCGGATCGAACAGCAGCCGCCGGATCGTGGCGCGGCGTTCGGTGCCCGCCGCGGACGTCCACCCGATCTCCTCGACCTCGTCGACGCGGTGCCCATGCCGGGTGGCGAGCACCATCAACCCGACCGCGCTGGCCAGGCCCTGGGTGGCTGGATGCGCGCGCAGCACGTCCCCGACCGAGGCGCGGCCCCGGTCGCGGAGCGTGGCGGCGACGTTTCCGGTCAGTTCGTCGAAGTCGATCTCCGACTCGCGGACCAGGCGGCGCAGGTCCTCAAGGTCCACCACGCCCGGCTCCGCGGTCCGTACCGGCTCGGTCACGAGGTCGTCGCTCGGATTGTGCAGTCGCAGGGCAGCGACCGATTCGATGCCCATGCCGATCCGCACCAGGTCCAGGCCGACGGTGTCGAACGGGCGGCGGACCTTCGCGACCGCCACCGCCTGCTGCTGCGCTGCCCGCAGCAGTTTTTGCAACCGCCGGTGCTCCTCGTAGGTGCGGGACTGCACGAAATGGCGCAACGAACGGGAAAGCGATGTCATCGTCGAATGAACCTCGGACGCAGCGGTTTCCATCTCGGTGAGCAGCGTCCGGAAGCGGCGGCGCTGGTCGGCGTCGAGGGTGGCGGCGAACGGGCGGTCGAGGATCGCGTCGATCCAGTCGTCGAGCTGCGCGGACCGGGCGGGGTCGAGGATCATGTCGTAGAACGCGGTGAAGCTGCGGCCCGCGTCGGACTGGCCGATCAGGTCGACACCGCGGAACACGTCGCCGAGGGTGTCGCCGCGGTCGGTGTCGTCGTCGAGGATGCGGGCTCGAAGGTCCCGGTTCAGGTCCTCGAATCCGGCCCGGACCCGCGCGAAGTCGCCCGGCACCTCGGAGGCCAGCGCGAGGATCTCGGCGGACCGCTCGACGGCCCTGGCCCCGTCGAGGATCGGGAAGTCGCCGGACTCGACGGCCGCGATCTGCCGGTCCAGCTCGTCGCGTTCGGCACGCAACGCGGCCAGCCTGCTCTCGCTGCGGGGGTCGGAGTCCCTGGCGAGGGCCTGCAGTTGCGCGGACAGCGTCGTCAGCCGCGACTCCGTCACCGTGCTGACCTGCCCAGTAAGGCCGGCGACGAACGTCATCGCCGCGAACGCCCCGTCGGTCGGTTCCAGGGTCTCCTCCCGTGCCGCGTCGCTGCTGCGGCGCAGCAGAAATCCGGCGCGCACCCAGTCGGCGCAGTAGCCCTGCCCGGTGCGGGGCAGATCGAATCCAGCGTCCCGCAGCTCCTGTAGGTCCGCGTCGAGCAGCGCGAACAGTTCCGGGGCCGGCAGGCGGCGGGTGCCGTGGTCGAAGTGCCTGCTCAGCAGGGCGAGGACGGCGGGCGCATTGTCGGAGCGCAGCAGGGACCAGCCGGAGCTGTAGTGGCGTTCTCGCTGGAGGCGGTGGACGTCGCCGGTTGCCGACACTGTGCCTCCTCTCGTCGCTGCCGATCGTGCGGGGCCATCGTGTCACGGGCGACCGACACGTTCGCGCCGTCACGCGCACGCACTGACCGGCCGGGGGCGGACCGGGCCCGCCGGCCGCTATGCTGACCGGGCGCGCCGTGGGGGAGCGCAGCGATCCGGGGGGCTTGACGTGGGGGACAGTGCTGACGGCTGCGCGCGGTGGCGCGCCGAGATCGAGGCATTCCGGCTGGGATTCGGGCATCCGGGCCAGCTGACCGCGGCGCTGCGGGACGCGCCGGTGCTGCTGCCCGTCACCGCCGACGACCGGCTGCTGATCAGTACCGTCCGCGGCGTCGACTGGCTGTGCGTGTTCACCGGCGAGGCGCAGTACGCCGCCTACCTCGACGCGCGCGGCGCCGCGGCGTTTGCCCGATACCGCGCGCTGCCCGGGGGCCGGGTCCTCGACGAGATCGCCGCCGCCCTGCCCCGGCCGACCGGCGTCGTGGTCGACGCCGCGGGTCCAACACCGATGGCGTTCCCGCCGGACACGGCGCCGGGGGCGTTCCTGGATCCCGCGCGGGCGGCGCGGTGAGCGGCGAACTCCGGGTCGAGCCGCAGGTCCTCGTCGACGCGGCGGCCGGGATCACCGCGATCACCGGTGTGCTCGCCGACCTTGGGATCGGGGAGACCGCGGCGTCGGGCCGCGGATTCTCGTTGCTCGCGCTGTCCCCGCTCGAGGCCGGGCACCGCGACGTGCAGACCGCGTTCGAGGCCTGCGTCGAACGGTGGTCGTGGGGTGTGCGGTATCTGGTGCAGGCCGCGAATTCGATCGCCCGCACCCTCGACCTGAACGCGGGCCGCTACCACGACATGGAGCAGGCCGCGGCGACGATGCTGAAGACGGTGTGGTCCGACGTCGTCGGCAACCCGCACCTGAGCGAGGCGGAGATCGCCGCCCGCGGCTGGGGCGAGACCCTCGCCGACAACCCGATCAACCACGTACGCAGCCCCGACTACAGCGTCGACGCGTTCGCCGAGGCGTACCGGTCGATCGGCGCGGATGCGGCCGTCGTGTCCGGCATCGTCGCCGGGGAGGCGCCGTGAGCTGGCTCAGCGACACCTGGGACGACGCGACCGGCGCCGCCGACGCGGCGGGCGAGTTCCTCACCGACACCGCCGAATCCGCCGCCGAGACGGTCGGACAGGCCGTCGACGCCGGACTCGACGGGGCGGCACGGCTCGCCCGCGGCGCCGGCGCGGACCCGGTCGCGGACGCCCTGGCCGGGCTCGGCGACCGGATCGCCGACGCCACCGGCGGCGCCGTCGACGAGCTCGAGCTCGGGCAGTCGGAGGATCCGCGGGACCTGGTGCGCGGCGATCCGGCGGCGATCGCCGACGCGGCGGCCGTCCTCGCCGACCTGGCGTCCGGCATCGCCGGGGCCGGGGACGCGTTCGCCGCCGTCGACGCCGCGGGCTGGACCGGCAGCGCCGCCGACGCGTTCGACGCCGTGTACGACCGGCAGCCGGGCCTGTGGCACGCCGCGGCCGACGCGATGACGGCGGCGGGGGACGCGCTCACCGGGTGGGGGCACGCGGTCGCGGCCGCGCAGGGGCGGGCGGCGGACGCGGTCGCGGTGTGGCGGGAGGCCGGCCGCGCCGAGGACGCCGGCGGGGAT
>NZ_JBSGXD010000036.1:0-2370 GCF_053609225.1 Rhodococcus sp. NPDC054953
ACGCCCGGTCCCATTCCGAACCCGGAAGCTAAGCCCTCCAGCGCCGATGGTACTGCACTCGACAGGGTGTGGGAGAGTAGGACACCGCCGTACATAACATCCGAAAGGGGACCCAGTCACTGGGTCCCCTTTCGTGTTTTCATGGACAGTGCCAGTGTTGTCTTCGAAGGAGAAGTCGTGGCGGACAACAACGAAGACCGTCGTTCGTATGGAAGCGACGATCGGGATCGGCGTCGCGGTGGCGGCTCGCAGGGCGGGAACGCTCGCGGCGGCCACGCTCAGGACGGGCACCGGCGAGACAGGAACACCGGCGAGAGCCGGGACGGCGGCGGCGGCCACCGCGGCCAGGAACGCCGATCCGAGGGCGGGTTCCGCGGCGGCGACCGCAGGCCGGACCGGCGCGCAGGTGACGACCGCCGTTCCGGCGGTGACCGATCGACCGGGCGCGGTGACACCCGCGGTGAGCGCCGGTCCGACGGCGGCTACCGCGCTGCAGGCGGCGACAACCGATCGGATCGCCGATCCGGCGGTGACCGGCGCGGTGGCGGGCCCCAGCGGCGCGGCGGCGAAGGCGCCTTCGCGCCCCGGCCCCGCGACGGCGGCGTCTACCCCGAGCGGCGGGCGGCGCGTCCGGACGAGCCGGAACTACCCGAGGACATTCAGGCGGGCGAGCTCGACCCCGCGGTCCGTCGTGACCTGCTCAGCCTCGACAAGTCGAATGCGAATACCGTCGCCCGTCATCTGGTGATGGCGAGCAAGCTGCTCGAGGACGACCCGCAGCAGGCTCTCGCCCATGTTCGCGCCGCCCGGCAGCGCGCAGGCCGGGTCGCGGTGGTCCGGGAGACCGCGGGCATCGTGGCCTACCACGCCGGCGAATGGGCGGAGGCGTTGTCGGAGTTGCGGGCGGCGCGGCGCATGGCCGGTGGGCCCGGCCTGCTCGCCGTCATGGCCGACTGCGAGCGCGGTCTCGGCCGCCCGGAACGCGCGATCGAACTCGGCCGCAGCGAGGAGGCCCGCGCACTCACGGGTGACGAGGCCACCGAGCTGCGGATCGTCGTTGCCGGGGCGCGGATGGACCTGGGACAGGCCGACCAGGCCGTGGTGACCCTCCAGACCCCGGAACTCGACGCGTCGAAGACCGGCCCGACCGCGGCCCGGCTCTTCTACGCGTACGCGGATGCGCTCGTCGCGGCTGGTCGGGTCGAGGACGGGTTGAAGTGGTTCCTCAACTCGGCCGCGGCGGACCTCGACGGCGACACCGATGCCGAGGAGCGGGTGGCCGACCTATCCGGCGACCAGTGAGCCGATCGGCACTCCGGGAGCACCATGACGTGCTGCTCCTCGATCTGGACGGAACCGTGTACGCGGGGCCCCATGCGATTCCTGGCGCCAGGGAGGCGCTGGTGGTCGACGGCGGGCCGAGGCTGTATTACGTCACCAACAACGCCAGTCGCAGTCCCGGCGAGGTCTCCGGACACCTGAACGAACTCGGTTTTCCCGCAACGGAATCCGAGGTCGTCACCAGCTCCCAGTCGGCAGCCCGGTTGTTGGCGCTGCGGGTTCCGCCCGGCTCCCCGGTGCTCGTCGTCGGGACCGAGGCGTTGGCCGAGGAGGTCCGCGTCGTCGGGCTGCGCCCGGTGCGCAGCTTCGACGACCACCCGGTCGCGGTGGTGCAGGGGCACTCACCCGACACGGCGTGGCGGATCCTCGCGGAGGCAACCCTCGCCATCAGGGCCGGGGCGTACTGGGTGGCGACCAACATCGACACCACGCTGCCGACCGAGCGTGGACTGTGCCTGGGCAACGGGTCGATGGTGGCGGCACTGCGGACCGCGTCGGGTCGCGAACCGGAGGTCGCGGGGAAGCCTGCGCGCCCACTGATGGACGACGCCGTGCGGCGCAGCGGCGCACAACGGCCACTGGTGGTCGGGGACCGCATCGACACCGACATCGCGGGGGCGAACGAGGCGGGCCTTGAGTCGCTGCTCGTGCTGACCGGCGTCAGCACCCCGGCCGACCTGCTGGCCGCGCCCCCCGCGCAGCGCCCGACCTACCTCGCGATGTCCCTCGCGGCGCTGGCCGAGGCTCCGGATGCGCTGCGCATCGCGCCGCACCCGCAGGTGCGCACCGCCGTCGCAGGCACGGTGCTCACCGTGGACGCCGCTCGCACCGTCGACGCGGTATCGGTGTTGCGTGCCGCCCTCGCCGCCGCCTGGGCCGCCCCCGAGGTGACCGAGGTGCGCGGCGTCGATCAGCTCCGCTGACCGTGCGTGATTTTCACCCCGACCGGGGTGAAAACCACGCACGGGCGCCCCAAGCACACCGGGAGGGGGCGACCGGCTCACATCGACCCCAACGAAGCCACAGACA